>NZ_CP048265.1:2497430-2809609 GCF_019469205.1 Gilliamella sp. ESL0405
CAAGCAGAGCTTCAAACACTGGCATTTTTAAAACAGTGGGTACCGGAAAATTGCTCACCGATTTGCGGTAATACCATTGGTCAAGACCGCCGATTTTTATTCAACTACATGCCCGATTTAGAGCGCTATTTTCACTATCGTTATTTAGATGTCAGCACGGTGAAAGAATTAGCAAAACGTTGGAAACCGGAAATTTTAAAAGGCATCAGCAAAAAGAGTTCACATCAAGCGCTCGATGATATTCGTGATTCCATTGCTGAGCTAGTTTATTATCGCCAACATTTTTTTAACTTATCTCATTAATTGCTATGCAAATTTTATACACTGTTTTACTCTATCTTATTCAGCCGTTGGTATGGTTAAGGCTACTTTGGCGTAGCCGAAAAGCACCGGCTTATCGTCAACGTTGGCTTGAGCGCTATGGCTTTTGTCAAAATAAAGTCAAGGCCGGTGGCATTTTAGTGCATGCCGTATCAGTGGGCGAAACCATTGCGGCTGTGCCACTAATTAACGCGTTAAAACAGCAATATCCACATTTACCTATTACTATCACCACAATGACACCAACCGGCTCCGAACGGGTAAAATCACTGCTCAAAGATAGCGTTAATCATGTTTATTTACCTTATGACCTACCTTGTGCGCTTCGTCGTTTTTTAAACACTGTTCAACCAAAGCTGGTGATAATTATGGAGACAGAACTATGGCCAAATTTTATCAACCAGTGTTATAAACGGCATATTCCTTTAATTGTCGCTAATGCCCGACTCTCTGAGCGTTCGGCGAAACGGTACAGTAAACTTGGCTCAGCTATTAGCCACCTACTGCGTAAAATCAATGTTGTTGCTGCACAAAATCAGCAAGACGGCGAACGATTTATCCAGTTAGGTTTACCGGCAGATCACTTAGCCATTACCGGTAGTATAAAATTTGATATTGATTTAACCGCTAAACAACATCAGCGCATTGCTGAGTTGAAACAGCAATGGCAATTAAATCGGCCGGTATTGATAGCAGCCAGCACCCACAGCGGTGAAGATGAAATTATTTTATCGGCATTTAAACGCTTAGCCCAAAACCACCCGAGTCTGTTATTAATTATAGTGCCTCGCCACCCGGAGCGTTTTAAAACAGTAGAAAAATTGATTATCGATAACCGATTGCGCTATATTAAGCGTAGCGCTGATCAAACGCCAAACGATCAAACGCAAGTGATATTAGGTGATACCATGGGTGAATTACTTGAGCTTTATGGCGTTGCAGATATTGCCTTAATCGGTGGCAGTTTAATTGAGCACGGCGGTCATAATCCATTAGAGCCGGCTTTGCATCATATACCGATTATTATTGGCGAGCACTTTTTCAATTTTAAGGTTATTTGTGAACAACTAAAGGCAGCCAATGGACTGCTTGTTTGCCATAACTCAGTAGATGAACTCTATTTAATCGTAGATGATCTGTTAAATCACCCAACTAAACGTAAACAGATTGGCGAAAATGCGTATCAAGTCTTAAAACAAAATCAAGGAGCATTAGATCGGCTTCTTGCCATTATTAACCGATATCTTAGCTAAATATAAGGATTGCTTGTGAATAAAAAGCATGGTTTATTACTAGTTAATTTAGGCACCCCTAGCGCCGCAACACCGGATGCAATAAAACAGTATTTAACTGAGTTTTTATTGGATCGGCATGTGGTGGATCTACCGGCCTTTTTTTGGTATCCACTACTAAAATATATCGTGTTACCTAAACGAGTGCCGTATATCATCAACCATTATCAAAAAATTTGGATCGACGGCTCATCACCTTTACTGCATTACAGCCGCTTACTGTGCGACAAACTACAATCGCAATTAACTGATGTGCAGTGCGAGCTTGCCATGACGTATGGTCAACCAGATATCCAATCCGCATTCAATAAACTTAAGGCGTGTAAAAAAATTACTGTATTGCCGCTGTTTCCACAATATTCCACAACCACCACATTGGCGGTTTTAGATAAATTAAGACAGATTGTGGCTAGCGAAAAAAGCAAACAAAAAATCCACTATATTCGTGATTATGCCGATCATCCAAGTTATATCCAAGCCCTATATCTACAAATAAAACAGGCTTTCAATGAGCATGGTCAGCCACAAGCGCTTTTACTTTCTTATCACGGCATTCCGGAGCGATATATCCGCCAACGTCAGGATGATTATATAGAGCGGTGTGAACTGACCACGTTACTCCTTATTGAAAAATGTCAAGCAAAGGGTATCACTGTACCGATACATATGGCTTATCAATCGGAATTTGGTAAAGGAAAATGGGTCAAACCTAAAACCTGCGATATGTTGCAAGAAATGGCAAAAAAACAGATACATAATGTGCATGTTATCAGCCCGGGATTTTCGGTTGATTGTCTTGAAACGATTTATGAAATCGATCAAGAAAATCGGCAACTGTTTTTCGATGCCGGCGGTAAGCAATTTCATTATATTCCGGCACTTAATGACGAACAATTACAGGTAGATTTAATCAAAGATTTAATTAATTATACTAAAACATATAATGTTTCTGAAACTTCTTGACAAAATCGGTTACTATCAACATCAATTCAAACTATTTAATAGTCAGTTAATATTAGCTTAGCGTGAAACAGACAGGTTAAATTGACTAATAAAGATACCAAATCTTCATCAAAGTTAACCATAGGTTATAACCTATGATAGGATGATAGATAAGATTCTATCTGAGCACTAAGGAGAATAATAGATGAAAATAATCATTATTGGCGCTCAAGCTGCCGGAGCAAGTGCTGCGGCAAAAGCCAAACGGATGGCTCAAAATGCAACAATTCGTATTTATGAAAAGTCTGATATTGTATCGTTTGGAGCTTGTGGATTGCCTTACTTTATTGGCGAGCATTTTAACGATGACAACGAAATGATTTCCCGCACACCTGAACAGTTCGAAAAAGACGGTATTGAAATCAAAACTCGCCATGAAGTGATTGCTATTGATGCCCAAGCTAAAAAAGTGACGGTGAAAGATCTTAGCACCGGTCATAGTTTTGATGACAATTACGATCAACTACTACTTGCCGTTGGCGCAAGTCCAATTATGCCAAATTTTTCAAATAGTCATCTAAAAAATATCTTTACTCTACGTGATCTTCACGACGGTCAAGCCATTAAACAAGCGCTATCTAACCCTAACGTTACAAATGTGATTGTGGTTGGTGCTGGCTATATCGGGCTTGAGATTGCCGAATCGTTGGTCGCTTTAAAGAAAAAAGTCAAACTGATCCAACTCGATGACAGAGTATTAGTCGATGCATTTGATAGCGAAATGACGGCAATTATTCAAGACAATATCAAACAGCACTGCGATTTACATTTGCAAGAGCGAGTACAAGGCTTTGAAGGTGAACACGCTGTCACCGGTGTCATAACCGATAAAGGACAATATCGAGCTGATCTGGTCATTATCGCCACCGGAGTTAAGCCAAATAGCCACATTTATCAGCACCTTGGCATGAATATGCTGGGCAATGGCGCCATTATTACCGACAGTTTCGGGCGAACAAACATTGCCAATATTTATGCAGCAGGCGATTGCGCCGCAATCGAGCATCGAGTAAGCCAATCAACCGTCTATATCCCTTTAGCAACCAGCGCCAATAAACTGGGCAAAGTCGTTGGGGAAAACTTAGCCGGCGGAAATGCCCAATTCCCGGGCACGTTAGGCACCTCAGCGCTCAGAGTATTTGATAGTGAAGCCGGGCGAACAGGTCTGAGCGAAAATGAAGCGATAAAAGCACAAATTCCCTATAAAACGGTTATGGTTAAAGATAAAAACCACAGTAATTATGTCGCCGGACAAACCACGATTGTGGCTAAATTGATTTATCACGCCGATACCCGAGTGATTTTAGGCGGACAAATTGCCGGCGGCCATGGCGCTGCATTAAGGGTTAATGTGCTGGCTTGCGCTATATGGGCAAAAATGAAAATCGATGAATTATCCATGATGGACTTTTTATATGCCCCCCCATTTTCCAGACCATGGGACATTTTAAATATTGCAGGTTCGATCGCAAAATAGAGAAGGTTACCGATAAACAGCAAATTGCGTTTATCCCCTTTTCGATTTTAAGACAAGTTATGAACATGCCGCTATCTTAACCAGATAGTTTCGCTCAATTAGTCTACATGTCATTCCAACAAATAGACTAATTATTAAATAGGATTATTAGATAATTAAATTTATCACTAAACGGCGGAGGTATTATGTCAGAAGCCATTTTTCATGGAGTTTTTTTCGAAAAATTCCTATCGATTACCTACTATCAAACATTAATTGGTATAGGGTTACTACTCATCTGTTTTTTTGCGGTGTTAAAACCATTACAAAATAAAAAAGTCAGTTTTTCAATCCGCATGTTAGCGGGGTTAATCCTTGGTGCTGTGCTTGGCTTAGGCATTCAAGCTATGGCGGGATTCCCAACGACCCCGAAGACATGGATGCAAGAAATCGCTAATTGGTACGGTCTTTTTGGGCGGGCTTTTATCGCCTTTATTCGCATGTTGGTTATTCCGCTCATTTTTGTCTCAATTGTCAAAGTGATTATTGATTTTTCCGGCAAAAAAAACCTGCCACAAATTGCCTTCCGTGGAATTTTTTGGTTACTCTTCACCACCGCTATCGCTTGTATTGTCGGCATTATTTTAGCCAACTTATTTGAACTGGGTGAAATGAGCTCAACATCGGTACATCATGCTGAAGCTAAACAATATACCAGCATCATTGATACTTTTGTTAATCTTATTCCTAGCAATATTATTGCATCAATGGTTAAAGAAAATATTGTTGGATTAGTTATCTTTTCAGCACTGATGGGGCTGGCAGCTAATCGCATGGAAAAGAAAAACCCTCAACCTATTGCACTATTTAAAACCTTTATCGAGGCACTATATAAAATCGTCATGTCAATTGCCATGACAATCATCAAATACATGCCTTATGCGGTTGTTGCATTGCTGGCACGTACGATTATTTCAAATGGTATTCCTGCCATTATTGAAGTCTCAAGCTTTGTCGCAGCGGTCTATATTGCAATGCTCATTATGCTTGTTGTGCATATTGCCATTGTGATGCTACACGGTATCTCACCTGTTATGTTTATTAAAAAAGCACTGGGCACATGGCTGTTAGCTTTTACCAGTCGCTCATCGGTTGGCACTTTACCGATGACGATCTCAACGTTAACCGTGCGAATGGGTGTAAATAGTGGTACAGCTAACTTAGTTGGCTCGCTTGGCAGTACTATGGGGATGAACGGTTGTGCCGGCTTTTTCCCGGCGCTACTGGCGGTCATGGTGGCGCATATGGTAGGAATCGACACCAATTTTCAATTTTACATCATGTTAGTGATTGTTGTAGTCATTGGCTCAATTGGTATTGCCGGTATTCCAGGCACAGCAACGGTTGCTGCAACAGTGGTTTTATCCGGCATGGGTATGGCGCAGCACTTTGCACTTATCGGTATGGTACTGGCTGTTGATCCAATTATTGATATGGCACGGACTTTAGCCAACGTATCGGGCGCTATGACAGCGGCTGTGGCAACCGACCGTGAGGTGGGAACAATGGATATGGACGTGTTTAACGATCCTAATGTCATACTGGACAATGATAATTCCGCCTAATTAAACGTAAGCCACAAAAAAGGACGCCACGTTGCGTCCTTTTTTTGGTTGTTACGCTCGTAACAACAGTCGTATTAGGAGATTAAAGCGTTTTTAACCAAGCTTTCACATCATCACCCAAACTTTTATGACGCATTGCGTATTGCACAAATGTTTGGACATAACCCAATTTATTACCACAATCGTGGCTACGACCTTTAATGCAATAAGCATCAACCGGCTCTTCTTCAAGTAACATTGCGATAGCGTCAGTTAATTGAATTTCTCCGCCTGCACCTAATGGCGTTTTCGCAAGCAACGGCCAAATTTTTTCAGATAAAACATAGCGTCCAACAACAGATTGATTGGAAGGCGCTTCTTCAATTGAAGGTTTTTCAACCACACTATACATTTGGGTAACATTACCGGCAGATAGCGCTTCACCACGACAATCAACAATACCGTAAGATGAAACCAACTCTTTAGGTACCGGCTCAACCATAATTTGACTGTGCTTTGTTTCATGATAGTTTTTGATCATCGCCGCTAAATTATCGGTGGCAAGATCACTGTCATACTCATCAATAATCACATCCGGTAAAACCACGGCAAATGGCTCATTACCAACTAAAGGATACGCACACATTACCGCATGCCCTAGCCCTTTAGCTAAACCTTGTCGAACACTGGCAATGGTCACATGTTTAGGTAGAATGCTTTGCACCTCTTGCAATAATTGACGTTTAACCCGAGCTTCTAGCATCGCTTCTAATTCAAAACTGGTATCAAAATGGTTTTCAATCGAGTTTTTAGAAGAGTGGGTAACAAAAATAATTTCGGTAATACCAGCAGCAATACACTCTTTTACGACATACTGAATAAGAGGCTTATCAACCACCGGCAACATCTCTTTTGGAATTGCCTTGGTTGCAGGTAACATTCGCGTACCTAAACCGGCAACCGGAACAACTGCTTTTTTCACTTTTCCATTTAAAGAAGATTCAAAGTTTAATGACATTTTATTTCCTTAAAAACAAATTAACTAACAATACCGTTAATGCTTGGTACACAACCGCTACGATTAACTAAGGCATGTTTAACACGTATAAACTTTAGCATATAAGCTATCGAGATACACGCACCAACAACACTTCTTACTAAACTTTTATATTTTTTCTGACTGACTTAATTTACTCACTAATCGATATAATGATAAAACAATCTTTATACTATTTCGATAACAATCAATTTATTATTTATAGCTAAAAACAGATAGATTAAAAATGCACCACATTCCAAACGTTAACATCCATAAATCCAGCCCATTTTATTTCGCTTTGCTGACATTGTGCATTGAGCTTACTGAATAATTGAAACTTCCGGTGAAACAATGAGCTTTGGATTGTCACTATCTTCAGCTAAAGAATCAATCACGATATAAATAATTTGGCAATTTTGTAAAATGGCTTCCCTTGCCACAAATTTTGCTTTACGGTCACGTGCTGCTCGTTGCGCAGGGCTAATGTAGAGATCATCATAGCCATCATCATACAAAGATGCTCTTTCTAATAAACTTGGTGCCCGCCAAAATGTCTCTTTAGGATAATGACGAACGATAATATTACCGGTTAATTTACCTTTCATCCCGGCATAAGTTGCCGATAAGTGCCGACTGGATCGGCTAGGTGCGATATTGATGTGCTGATAACTGGTGATATTGGAAGAAAGTGGATTTAATTGAAATTGAATCTGATTAAGCGTGGCATAATGGCAGTTTTCCATAGTTAAAGGTGCAGTTCGAAAATTTAACGAACCGCACCCAACCAAAAAAAATAAACTAATACAAATAAGTATAAATCGCATTTTTACGTATTATTTTTATAAATATGGGTTATTTATAAAAATGGTTATCATCCTAATTATAATTTATCGCTTACCGATTCAGCAGTATTTGTAATCGCTTTACCGCCTGATTGAACATCTTTACCAACACCACTAAATGTATTACATCCAGTTACCAGCGTTGTCATGACAATCCCTAACACCAAAATTAATATTTTATGGAACATATTACATACTCCTCTATAATTAATACACGGTTAGTTTAAGGTAGCAAATGCCTCTGCTACGCGATGAATATTTTGGTGATTCAAACCTGCCACACACATCCTTCCACTGCCCACCAAATAAACAGCAAAATTATCTTTTAAATGTGTGACTTGTGCTGCTGAAAATCCGGTATAACTAAACATGCCACGCTGTTTGACTAAATAATCAAAATTTTGATTAGGCGCCGCTGTTTTCAGTAATTGAACTAAAGTTGAACGCATAGTCACAATACGTTTACGCATTGACTCGACTTCGTCAAACCATTGTGCTTTAAGCGCATCATTATTTAATACGTAAGCCACTAACTGCGCACCATAGGCCGCAGGACTAGAATAATTTCGACGTACGGTCGCTTGAAGTTGACCAAGTACACGATTTGCTACTTCACTATTATCACATAAAACAGATAGTCCACCAACTCGCTCGCCATATAACGAAAATGTTTTGGAAAATGAGTTACTTACAAAACCACATAAACCAACTTCTGCGGCTTTTCTAATGGCATAACTGTCATCTTCGATACTCTCGCCAAAGCCTTGATAAGCAATATCCATAAAAGGAATAAGATCACGAGCACGTAAAACATCTATCACCGTATCCCACTGCGCTTTAGTCAAATCTGCGCCGGTCGGATTATGACAACACGGATGCAGCAATACAATGCTTTTAGCCGGTAACTGATTTAATGTTTCAAGCATTGCATCAAAATTTACCCCACAAGTTTCAGAATCAAAATAGGGATATTTATTAACCTTAAAGCCTGCCCCGCTAAAAATAGCAATATGATTTTCCCAGGTAGGATCGCTCACCCAAACTTGCGAATCTGGAAAATAGCGAAATAAAAAATCGGCACCGACTTTAAGCGCTCCTGATCCACCTAATGTTTGAATAGTTGCAATTCGTTTATCTTTATAGGCACTGTGCGTTTGACCAAATAATAACTTTTGAATTGCTTGACAATATTCCGGCATTCCACTCATTGGTAGGTATAACTGCGCACCTTGATTATGGTGATAAACATAATCACGAGCAGTCTTAACGCACTGTAATTGAGGTACCACACTATTATCATCATAATAATAACCGATACTTAAGTTAACTTTGTTTTCACGGTTATCATGATTAAACTCTGTAACTAATGATAAAATTGGATCCCCGGCATACGGCTCTACTTTCTCAAACATATTTGCAACCTGATTACACATAAACTGACAATCGATAATTGTAGATTATTACACCAACTTCATTGGCAATCAATCTCTAAATAGCAGTTTAACAACAAATCATTTAATAAGATTTTAATTAATCGGGACAAGAGAATAAACATTATAATAAAGAGAAAGAAAATAACGGTTTTTCAACCGGATTTTATACTCAAACACATACACTTTCTGAAACTTCTTGACAACAATTGGCATCTAATAATGCGATTAAATCTGTAAAATTGCCCTGTCGGTACTTACGTCTTCTTTAACTTTAGAATCTTTGGCGATTTAGCTTAGTTATTGGATAAATATTTTCAATTTAGCTTTTATACTTAAACGTATACATTTTCTGAAACTTCTTGACAAGCATTAACACCTAATAATGAGATTAAATCTGTAAAATTGCCCTATCGGTGCTTACGTCTATTTGAACTTTGAAATCTTTGTCGATTTAGCTTAGTTATTGGATAAATATTTTCAATTCAGATTTTATACTAAAACATATGCATTTTCTGAAACTTCTTGACAAGCATTAACACCTAATAATGAGATTATATCTGTAAATTTGCCCTGTCGGTACTTACGTCTTCTTTAACTTTGGAATCTTTGGCAATTTAGCTTAGTTAGTGGATAAATATTTTCAATTTAGCTTTTATACTTAAACGTATATATTTTCTGAAACTTCTTGACAAGCATTAGCACCATAACGGTGCTAACTGAAGTGAGATAAGTTACTTAGCGGCTATCACTTCTATTTCAACTTTGGCATCTTTTGGAATTCGGGCAACTTGAACACAAGAGCGAGCTGGGAAAGAGGCATTATTTTCGACGAAAAAGGCTTGATACACCTCATTAACGGCGGCAAAATCATTCATATCGGCTAAAAAGATAGTGGTTTTAACAATATCACTGACTTGATAACCGGCCGCTGTCACAATCGCTTTGACATTCGCTAAACTCTGTTTTGTTTGCTCTTTCACACAAGCAGGCATTTCCCCGGTTGCCGGATCAAGCGGAATTTGCCCGGATGCAAATAACATATTACCTAAATTGATTGCCTGAACATATGGTCCAATCGCCGCAGGTGCTTTATCGGTATTAATTACTGTTGCCATGTTCGATACTCTCCTTTTGATTTAACATTCAGTTAGATTGTAAAAATCTGAAATCATTCTACTTTTATCTCTGCCCATTTCAACAGGAACACTATTGGGTGTCAAGCAAAGGGGTAACGATGATCATGGGACTTCTTTAAATTTTCTGATATGATAACCAAAATTTTTCCGTATATTGAGAGTTAATATGTTTGAGAATTTAACCGAACGTTTATCACAGACATTTCGCAATCTAAGTGGTCGTGGGCGTTTGTCTGAAGATAATATTAAAGAAGCACTGCGTGAAGTGCGAATGGCACTGCTTGAAGCTGACGTTGCGCTACCGGTCGTCCGTGATTTTATCAATCAAGTAAAAGAAAAGGCCGTTGGATTAGATGTCAGCAAAAGCCTAACGCCGGGTCAAGAGTTTATCAAAATTGTGCAGGCTGAACTGACCGCCGCAATGGGCGAAGTCAACAGCTCGCTCAATCTGGCCACCCAACCACCTGCGGTTATTTTAATGGCAGGTTTACAAGGTGCCGGTAAAACCACCAGCGTTGCAAAATTAGCCAAATTTTTAAAAGAAAAACAGAAAAAGAAAGTATTAGTTGTTTCTGCCGACGTCTATCGTCCGGCGGCGATTAAACAGTTAGAAACGTTAGCCAAAGCTATCGATGTTGCGTTTTTCCCGTCTGATATTAAAGAAAAACCGATAAACATTGTTAACAATGCCATTTCGCATGCGAAATTACAATTTTTTGATGTGCTGATTGTCGATACTGCCGGTCGGTTACATATCGACGGTGAGATGATGGATGAAATCAAAGCCCTTCATCAAGCAATCAACCCAATTGAAACGCTATTTGTTGTCGATGCGATGACCGGGCAAGATGCCGCTAACACGGCTAAAGCCTTTAATGATGCGCTCCCTTTAACGGGTGTGATACTGACCAAAGTCGACGGTGATGCGCGTGGTGGTGCGGCATTATCTATTCGCCACATTACCGGCAAACCGATTAAATTCTTAGGTATGGGTGAAAAAACCGATGCCTTAGAGCCATTCTATCCGGATCGCATTGCATCACGTATTTTAGGCATGGGCGATGTTATCTCTCTGATTGAAGAGCTGCAAAATAATGTTGATCGTGAAAAAGCCGAGAAAATTGCCAAAAAGCTTAAAAAAGGCGATAAATTTGACTTTAACGATTTCCAAGATCAGCTTAAACAGATGCGCAATATGGGCGGAATGGGCGCCATGCTGGCTAAATTGCCGGGTGTAGGTCAGCTTCCGGAGCATATCAAAGCACAAATGGATGATAAAATCACCATAAAAATGGAAGCGATTATCGGCTCAATGACATTAAAAGAGCGAGCCAATCCGGAGATCATAAAAGGCTCACGTAAACGCCGAATCGCTGAAGGTTCCGGTACTCAAGTACAAGATGTCAACAAACTGCTTAAACAGTTTGAAGATATGCAAAAAATGATGAAGAAGATGAAAGGCGGCGGCATGATGAAGATGATGCGCCAAATGAAAGGTCTTATGGGTGGCGGAATGGGATTACCCCGACGCTAAATTAGGCTAATCTTATCGGCAAGCAAAAACCGCTTGCCACTCAACAATTAATCTATCTCAATTTTACATCGCACTTTATTAATTTATAGTGCGATGTTTTTATTTTACTGCTGTTTAAGCGATTTGATTTTGGTAGGACGACTCATAGACAACACGGTACCAATTGAAGACAAGATAATCAACCCAATGGCTAACCACTGATAATGCGTTAACTGCTCGTGTAACACAATCAATCCCGAAAAAGCGGCAAATACCGGCGAAAGGCTCATTAAAGTACTAAATGTTTGAGCAGGTAACCGTGGAAGCGCCACCATATCTAACCCATACGGAATAGCAGACGCCAGCAACGAAACGAGAAAAATCAACGGCAAGAGCGAAATCGAAAACATCGCACTACCGCTTTGCCAAACACCAATTGGAAATAACAGTATTGAAGCAATAATTGCGCCCAATGCCACACTTGACGAACCATGTATTGCGCCCGCTTTGCGCCCAAAAAGAATATAACATGCCCAACAAGCACCGGCAGTTAATGCCATTACTATACCGATTGGATCTAATTCGCTCGAGGCTTGATGAATAGGCAATAACATCCCCAGACCAACTACCGCAATACCCAACCAAATAAAATCAGCTAATCGCCGCCCGGAAAACATTGCCACCATAATCGGGCCGGTTAACTCAATGGCAACAGCAATTCCTAACGGAATGCGTGAGATAGCATTATAAAAACTTAAATTCATGCACCCCATTGCCAATCCGTATAAGATGATATACCGCAAAGCTTGCTTAGTTATCGCTTTGCGCCACGGCTTAAAGATCATCGCTAACATTACCGATGAAAAGGTTAAGCGCCATGCAGTCATACCTTCTGGCCCAAGAACGGGGAACAGGTATTTAGCAATAGAAGCACTACCTTGAACCGAAATCATTGAAATAAAAATTAATAAAACTGGCCAAGATCTTTTAAACATAAATGATACCTTGTTCAAAAGGTACCGCCATTAAATAACACACGCTGTGATAGTGTGTATAAATGACAGTACCAAAAAATAATTGATGAAAAGATTGATAACGCTGAGAAAGTAAAAGCAGTTAAATTAAATTGATAAACAGCACTTTTAAATCTTTAACGACACATAACAACTAGTTATCCCTTTTAACCGATAACAACGCAAGATCCTGCAATGCTTTTTTATAAGGAGAGTCAAGTAGAATCGCAATTACATCAAATGCTTTTTTTGCCTCTTGCTGTGCCACTTCTAAGGTAAATGCCAATGAGCCGCAGGCATCCATGACCTGTAAAATACGATCTAACAAATGGCGCCCATTACCTTGCTCAATCGCTTGACGAATCATTGCCCTGTCATCAGCATTTGGCGCATGATGCATGGCATGTAGTAATGGCAGTGTTGGTTTGCCTTCGTTTAAATCATCCCCCAAATTCTTTCCTAATTTTTGATTACTATCAGCGCTGTAATCAAGTAAATCATCAATAATTTGGAAAGCAGTGCCTAAATATTTGCCATATTGTTGTAAGGCATACTCTTGTTGCTCATTTGCCTCAGCCAACACCGCTGCCGAATGAGAAGTGGCTTCAAATAGTCGGGCTGTTTTACGATAAATCACCTCTAAATACTGCTCTTTAGTGATATTGGGATCATTGCAATTTATCAGTTGTTGTACTTCGCCTTCCGCAATGACATTTGTCGCTTCTGACATAATGGTTAACACTTTAAATGATCCAGTGCGCACCATCATTTGAAATGAGCGGGTATAGATATAGTCACCCACTAATACACTGGCGGCATTACCAAACAGGGCGTTTGCTGTTGATTTGCCTCGTCTTAAATCGGATTCATCAACAACATCATCATGCAATAATGTTGCGGTATGAATAAATTCAATAAACGCAGCGGTAATAATATGCTTATCACCTTGATAATTTAGTGCCTTTGCAACTAGCAAAGCAATAATTGGACGGATGCGCTTACCGCCACTGCTAATAATATAATTGCCCAGTTGATTAATCAATGCCACATCAGAGTTAAGCTCTGCTTGGATTGCAGCATTAACTTTAACTAAGTCATCTTTTACAAGTTCAAGAATTTGATTCATTGATGGATCATTCATCCCTATAACCACTACCAATAATTACGATTTTGCTCTCTATTATCTGCTAAATATTTTTAAGCAACAAGTTATTGGTATATCATATTTAAAAAATATGCTACAAATGATACGCATTTTCATTTAGAATAGCTAATTTAAGTTACAAATAAACACTGTTATGAAGATCAACTTTAATATCGATATCAACACTGACAAAGCGCCCCAAGTACCTGCAATTAAAAAGCAAGGTGGCTATTTCTATACGTCACTTTCGGTCATCACGCACTTATGTTTATTGGGATTATTATTCAGTTCAGCGCTGTTTGCCAATGATATTGTTATTGATGAAGGGGATAACTCAATCAAAGCGGTAATGGTCGATCTTACCCAAATGGCAGCGCCGCAACAATCCTTAGTTGAAAACACGCCGGATATTAAAGGCGTTGAAGATAGTGAAATTATTGATAACAAACCTATTGAAGAGCCACCGGTTGAGCCAGTTAAAGAACCGGAAGTTGTCAAAGAACCTGAGCCTGTAGTTGATACGCCTATTCCCTTGCCGGAAAAAGAGGTAGTGGAAAAAAAAGAACCGAAGCCGGAGCCAAAACCGAAACCAAAGCCAAAACAAAAACCGAAACCAGAGTCGAAACCAACGCAACGATCGTCACGACAACAAGTTCGTCAGGAAGCAATCACTCAAAATATTGCCAATACCGCCGTTGCACCGCAAATTTCAGAAAACCGACAATATTCAGGCAATCCTTCGCCAATTAGTCGCAATCAACCCGAATACCCACGTCGAGCGCTGGATAGGCATTTAGAAGGTTATGTTATTGCACTATTTGATATCAACAGCAACGGACGAGTGGAAAATATCAGAATTATCGAAGCTCAGCCCAATAACATCTTTAATCGTTCGGTTATCAATGCCATGAAAACATGGAAATATAAACCGATTGTGGCCAAAAATTTAAAAATCAAAATTGTCTTTAATCTAGACCGTTCCATTAAATTAAATTAACGATCCGATTAACATCGCCCAACAAGTTATGCCCAAACAGTTCAGGCGTTCGCTATTATCAGCATTTTGCTGATAATAGCGATACCAAAGCATTATTCCAAAAAACGTTAAATTGGCTTTTTCATCAAAGCTTCGATAGCTAAAGGATCTTTAGGCACCTTAGCCGTTAATACTTCGTTGCCTGACGGTGTAATTAAAATATTATCCTCAATACGAATACCAATCCCTTTATAATGTTCGGGTACATCAGCATCTTTGTTGATATACAGCCCCGGTTCAACGGTTAGCACCATGCCGGGTTGTAAAATGCAATCTCGCCCTTGCCCCACATCGTGCACATCTATCCCCAGCCAATGCCCTAAACCATGCATATAAAATTCGCTATAAGCTTTATTGGCGATTAAACTATCGACATCGCCTTGCATAATTCCGAGCTTAACTAAACCTTCAACCATAATACGTACAACCAGTTCATTAACAGCTAAAATGGTCGTTCCGGGTTTAAAGAGTTCAATTGCGTGATATTGTGCCGCCAGCACAATGTCGTAAATGTCTCGCTGAGCTTGACTAAACTCGCCATTAATAGGAAATGTTCGGGTAATATCCCCGGCATAATATTGGTATTCACACCCTGCATCAATCAACACCAAATCGCCATTTTTCAATTGATCGCAATTGTTCTCATAATGCAATATACAACCATTATTACCACTGCCAACAATGGTATTGTAAGACGGAAAACGAGCGCCATGCCATGCAAATTCATGTAAGATTTCGGCTTCTAACTGATATTCATACAACAACGGCTGACATTTTTGCATCGCACGCACGTGCGCCTTTGCGCTAATGTCACACGCCTTGCGTAAAATCTGCAACTCATACTCCGATTTAAACATTCGCATTTGATGAACAATTGGACGCCAGTCAATGACTGTACTTGGCGCAACGCGTTTAACGCGAGCGCCTTCTCTTAAGGTTATCAGTGCTTGTTTAACAATAGTGTCGGCATAATCATAATGCTGATCAGCATGATAGATAGTGGTTTTGCCATCTAAGATATCGGGTAAAACAGTTACGATGTCATCAAACAGGTAAGCTTCATCCACCAATACCGCTTCGAGCGCCGCTTGTTGTCCTAAACGATAACCTGTCCACGTTTCAGCCAGTGGGTCTTTTTTGCGATTAAACAGCACATATTTGGCATCATTAGATTGTTTAATGATTGCCAGTACCGCTTGTGGTTCACTAAACTGAGTAAAATACCAAAAATCACTATCTTGTCGATAAGGATAATGGGTATCATTACTGCGGGTCATTTCTGGCGCAGCAAAAAAGAGTGCCACACTATTTGGCACCATTTGAGCAAGCAGTTTCTCACGACGGGCAAACAGCTCTGTTTTGATATCTGTGTTTGGCATGGTTATGACCTTAGCGATAAATAGAGATTAATGGATAGTTGGCATAATATCAGGCTCGTTAAACTCTTCAAAGCAGAGCATCGCAGTAATGCGTACATACTCTTTGATCTCTTCAAAAGCAAAACCCAGCTCTTGCTGATCTTCATCTTCATCAAAACCTAACTTAGCAATTTCCCTTAAATCATAAATCGCTTCGCCAACATCGCCTTTTATGCGACTTAATTTTGGCTGAACAAGCCCAATCCCTAACAGAAAATGATTAACCCAACCAACAAGATCATTGATTTGAGTAAACAGGTCTTGAGAGCTCAGTTGCAATTGGAACTCAAAATCTTCATCGGTTAACTGCTGCTTAGTTAAATGATATAAATTTTCAATCTGCTTATTTAATGGCTGAGCAATAGCCTGCCCATTATTTAACATATCTTCAACTAAAGGACGCCAGCTCTCATCGAGATTACCACCAGCTAATATGCCTGAAATAAAACCATGCAATTCGGCCGCACTTACCCCTATTTTATTTTGCATTAATTGGCGATTAAGTTCGTCATAATTGATCATATCAGTCATTAAATCCACCCTGATTTTCAGTTATATCAGTAAAAAATACACCCCCTGCACTTTCACTGATTATTAGTATATAATTCGTACCCAGTTAACAATAATAAACAGGTTACATTGCTTAATAAAGGAATTATTTTGAACATTTTAAGATTAGTTGTGAAATTTCCTCTACTATTATCACTGATTGCTTTATCATTAACCGCTTGTAGTGCATGGTTTACCAATCAAGGCATCATTATTCTTGATGTGCAGAATAAAACTCATACCTATGTAAGTAGCCAGAATTTACCGAGAAATTATCAATTGGGTAATGGCGAACAAGAGTTACAAAAATTTGAAACATTCTGCCGGGAAGAGATTAGAGCATCACAGCTTAACGGCAGTGAAGAGGTCGTCTTTGAAAATATCAAACATGGTATTCATGGGCAGGTTGAATTTAATAAATGTAGTGACAAAGTCACTCGAATTTACCGATATTAAGATAATATCAGCTAGCTTTAGCAATAGAAGTGTAAATAAGATTGATTAATTGTAAAAGATCTATCAAATCTTACTAGCCTTTCTAGCTGTTTTTATTTATATTGGTTGTGTAAAAATGAAAATATTTTTGGGAGTAAAAATACTATGTACAAGCAAGATGTAACCATTACTGCATCTAACGGTCTTCATACCCGCCCTGCTGCACAATTTGTAAAAGAAGCAAAAAACTTTAACGCTGAAATTACCGTCACTTCAAACGGTAAAAGTGCCAGTGCTAAAAGTTTATTTAAATTGCAAACTTTAGGTTTAACACAAGGGACAACAATTACAATTTCTGCTGAAGGTGAAGACGAGAAAGAAGCAGTAAATCATTTAGTAAAATTAATTCCTGAATTGGAATAAAACTCCCAATAAGCTATAAACGGTTTTAATATTGAATAAGGATTAAATGTTATGGTATCAGGTATACTTGTTTCTCCGGGTATCGCTTTTGCAAAAGCGCTATTATTAAAAGAAGAACCTATTGTGATCAATAATAGGCCAATTCTTGATAACAAAATCGATGCTGAAATAGACCGCTTTAAACAAGCTCGTCAAAAATCAAGCGAGCAACTTAATGCGATTATGGAACGAGCAAAAACGACTTTAGGCGAAGATAAAGCAGCCATATTTGAAGGTCATATTATGCTTCTTGAAGATGAAGATCTTGAGCAAGAAGTTATCTCTCGCATTAAAAGCAAACATTCAAGTGCTGATGCCGCAGTTCAAGCTGTATTTGAAACCCAAGCAAAAGAGCTAGAAAATTTAGATGACGAATATTTAAAAGAGCGTGCAGCTGATATTCGTGATATTGGTAAGCGATTACTAAAAAATATTTTAGGCATTGAAATCGTTGATTTAAGTGCGATTAGCCAACCATGTATTTTAGTGGCAACCGACTTAACACCGTCTGAAACAGCGCAACTTAATTTAGACATGGTATTAGGCTTTATTACTGATGCTGGTGGACGCACTTCGCACACCTCAATTATGGCACGTTCATTAGAAATTCCAGCCATTGTTGGTACATCAAATGCAACGCAAATGATTAAACAAGGTGACTTTGTTATTTTAGATGCGATCAACAACGCAATTTATATTAACCCGGATCACGCCACTCAAGAAAAACTTAAACAAGTTCAAGCAAAATACATCAGTGATAAAGAAGAGTTAGCCAAATTAAAAGATCTCCCTGCGGTCACGCTTGATGGTCACCAAGTCGAAATTTGTGGCAACATCGGTACTGTTCGTGATATTGCCGGAGCTGAGCGTAACGGCTATGAAGGTGTGGGGCTTTATCGTACTGAATTTTTATTCATGGATCGTGATGCGTATCCAAATGAAGAAGAACAATTCAAAGCTTACAAAGAAGTGGCTGAAGCGGCTAAAGGTTTATCCGTCATTGTGCGTACAATGGATATCGGTGGTGACAAAGATGTCCCTTATATGCACCTGCCAAAAGAAGAGAATCCATTCTTAGGTTGGCGTGCAATCCGTATCTGTCTGGATCGTAAAGAGATTTTACATGCGCAGTTACGTGCTATTTTACGTGCTTCTGCATTTGGTAAATTACGTATTATGTTCCCGATGATCATATCGGTTGAAGAAATCCGTATCTTAAAATCTGAAATTAATATTCTTAAAGAACAACTCACCGCTGAAGGTAAAGCGTTTGATAAGGGTATTGAAATCGGTGTTATGATTGAAACCCCGGCTGCTGCGGTGATAGCTCGCCATTTAGCGAAAGAAGTTGACTTCTTTAGTATCGGAACTAACGATTTAACCCAATACACCCTTGCTGTTGACCGTGGTAATGAGCTAATTTCTCACCTGTATAACCCACTGTCACCGTCAGTGTTAACATTAATTAAAAATGTTATTGATGCTTCTCACAAAGAAGGCAAATGGACGGGTATGTGTGGTGAACTTGCTGGCGATGAAAGAGCAACAGTTTTACTACTCGGTATGGGACTTGATGAATTTAGTATGAGTGCGGTATCAATTCCAAAAATCAAAAAACTGATTCGTAACACCAATTACGAAGAAGCGAAGAAATTTGCTGAAAATGCATTAGAAAAAGCAACAGCGAAAGAAATTCTTGATTTAATTGAAAAATATACCGCTGAAAAACAAATCTGTTAGGAGACAATAATGGGTCTATTCGATAAAATTAAGCAATTTGTGTCCGATGGTAGCAAAAATAGCATCGAAATTATTGCGCCACTAAGTGGAGAAATTGTCAAAATCGAAGATGTACCAGATGTGGTTTTTGCTGAAAAAATCGTTGGTGATGGCGTAGCTATCAAACCGTCTGGTAATAAAATTGTTGCACCATTAAATGGTAGAATTGGCAAGATTTTCGAGACAAATCATGCATTTGCAATTGAATCTGACGAGGGTATCGAGCTATTTGTTCACTTTGGTATCGATACTGTTGAGCTTAAAGGTGAAGGCTTTACTCGTATTGCAGAAGAAGGGCAACAAGTAAAAATTGGCGATACAATTATTGAAATTGATCTGCCATTACTTGAGAGCAAAGCCAAATCAGTGTTAACACCAGTTGTGATATCTAATATGGAAACTGTTGTTGAACTGACTAAGTTATCTGGCTCTGTTGAGGCAGGTAAAACACCAATTATGCGTGTAAAAAAATAACATCGCAAAAAGTTACTACTCATAAAAAAACCTTCAGTTTTCGCTGAAGGTTTTTTGTTGCAAAAACTCAAACACAGAGTTCAAATAATTGGTTTAACGCCATTTTTTGTATTGATTAATCAAGCTGTTGGTTGACTGATCATGTGAGCTAACGGGTTTATCATCCGCAAGTTCAGGTAAAATTCGACCGGCTAACTGTTTACCTAATTCAACGCCCCACTGATCAAAGCTAAAGATATTTAAAATAACGCCTTGCGTGAAGATTTTGTGCTCATACATCGCCACTAATGCACCTAAAGTATATGGCGTGATTTTTTTCACTAAAATAGAGTTGGTCGGTTTATTACCTTCAAAAACTTTAAATGGCACTATCGACTTAACGTCATCGAGTTTTTTACCGGCAGCAATAAACTCTTGTTCAACTTGCTCAGCGGTTTTACCAAAGGCTAACGCTTCTGTTTGCGCAAAGAAGTTAGATAATAATTTAGGATGATGATCACCAACTGGGTTATGGCTGATTGCCGGTGCAATAAAATCACAAGGAATTAATTTTGTGCCTTGATGAATTAATTGATAAAAAGCATGTTGCCCGTTAGTACCCGGCTCACCCCAAATAATTGGGCCTGTGGTATACGTTGTTTTCTTACCATTACGATCAACGCTTTTACCATTTGACTCCATATTGCCTTGTTGGAAATAGGCAGCAAAACGGTGCATATACTGATCATAAGGTAAAATAGCCTCAGTTTCTGCGCCAAAAAAGTTGTTGTACCAAATACCAATTAAAGCAAGCAGCGTCGGAATATTTTTTTCAATCGGTGCACTTTGGAAGTGCTTATCCATGGCATGACCACCCGCTAAAAACTGTTTAAAATTATCAAAGCCAATGGATAACACAATCGATAAACCGATTGCCGACCAAGAAGAGTAACGACCTCCAACCCAATCCCAGAACTCAAACATATTAGCGGTATCGATACCGAATTTTTCAACCTCTTTGGCGTTAGTTGAAAGCGCCACAAAGTGCAAGGCAACTGCTTTATCGTCTTTAGCAGCATCAAGCAACCAGTCACGTGCGGTTTGGGCATTGGTCATCGTTTCTTGTGTGGTAAACGTTTTAGAAGCAACTAAAAATAGGGTCGTTTCCGGATTTAAGCCCTTAAGTGCCTCAACAATATGTGTCCCGTCAACATTTGAAACAAAGTGCATGGTTAAATGATTTTTATAAGGGCGTAACGCTTCGGTAATCATCACCGGCCCCAAATCTGAACCGCCGATACCGATATTTACCACATCAGTAATTGCTTTACCGGTGTAACCTTTCCACTCACCGCTAATGACTTTTTTACTGAAAGATTCCATTTTTGCTAATACTGCATTGACCTCATCCATGACATTTTTACCGTCAACATAAATCGGCGTACTAGACACATTTCTTAATGCTACATGCAAAACAGCACGATCTTCAGTGCGATTGATTTTTTCACCGCTGTACATCGCATTAATTGCGCCGTTTAAATCACACTCATCAGCCAACTGATAAAGTTGCTTAAGGGTTGCTTGAGTAATACGGTTTTTAGACAGATCAACCAAAAACTCATCTTCAAAAGGGATACTGAGTTGTTCAACTCGGTTTGGCTCCTCTTTGAGGATTTGGGCAATGGTTTTATCTTTTTGTTGTTGATAGCTTGCTTGAAGGGATTTCCAAGAAGAGGTGGTAGTTGGATCAATTGACTTTAACATAAACTTATTCCTTAAATAATATTGCACTATTAACCATGATATAACTATGCATAACATGATGCAAGATAAGGATTTATCCTTCAAAATGAAGTAAGTAGAAAAAATAATAAAAGTTATTTTCTTTTCCTAATCAAATAACTTGAATATAATGTTAAAGATAAGATATTTGATACATTTAACCTTTCAAAAAAAGATTTTCTAACGAATGATAACCAATAAAATAAATAAATTTCGTAGATTATTATATTAGGATATTTCATGCCCAATATTCAGACGCTAGTACCAGCCTTAGATAAAATCGTTCGCATTTGTGATTATTTAGATAGTCATAAAGGTGCAACTTTTAGTCAAATATTTCAAGACCTTAGTTTACCTAAAAGCAGTACTTCAACACTACTTAATGCATTAGTTATGCATGGTATCTTACGTCAAGATCAAAATAAGTTTTATCTTGGATTAAAATTGCATCAATGGGGTGATAAATCGTTGGAACAGTTCGATATCACCCAAATCGCTCAGCCATTGATGACTAAATTAAGAGATCAAACCAACTTAACTTGTCATCTAGGTGTTCTTGACGGGCTCTATTCTGTCTATATTGCTAAAATTGAAAATGATCAGGCAATTGGCATTCGTACCTGGATTGGCAAAAAATTACCATTACATAGTTCAGGTATTGGTAAAGCCTTAATAGCTTGGTTACCGGATGAGAAAATCGACCAACTGATACCCGAAGACAAATTGCCCAAATATACCGACACCACCATAACCAGCAAAAAACAGTTAAAAAAAGAGCTGGCTAAAATCCGGTCGCAAGGTTGGGCTTATGATAACCAGGAAGATGTAAAAGGCGTACATTGTATCGCAGCGCCGATATTTAATAAAAATCATGAACCAATTGCGGCGATAAGTATTTCCGGCGTTCTTTTTCAGCTACCGGTAGAGAAGATCGAAAAATACTCAGAGCTCGTCCGTAAAGCCTGCCAACAGCTAACCAATAAGTTTTAACAATATTGAATCATAACGATTCAATATTATTTTAACGCTTTTACTCAATACATTATTAAGCGATCTGCTTAAATAGCTCAATCAGTTTTTGTTTATCAAAAAATACCGGATTGGCACCAGCACAGGCATCTTTCATTGAATTTTCAGCTAATAATTCAAAATCAGGATTATTAACACCTAACTCCTTCAACGATTTAGGAATGCCGACTTCTTGCGCTAAATCTTCAATTCTTTTAATCACATAATCAACACACTCTTGATCACTTTTATCTTTTGTATCAAAACCAATGGTTTGTGCAATCACTCTAAATTTTTGCGGTGCATGTTTAGCATTTTCTTTCTCAACTACCGACAACAGCATCGCATTACAAACACCATGCGGTAAATCATAAAGCCCGCCTAATTGATGCGCCATAGCATGCACATTGCCTAGCCCGGCATTACTAAAAGCGATACCATTTAAAAAGCAGGCATAGCTCATCTGCTCTCTGGCTTGAATATCATTACCATTTTTAACCGCTCTGGCTAAATATTTAAAGGTTTGAGCGATAGCATATAATGCTGTTGAATCAGTAACATCCATCGCCCCTTTAGCAACCACCGCTTCAATTGCATGAGTTAACGCATCCATACCGGTTGCAGCGGTTAAGTTGGCAGGTTTGGAAATCATTAAATCCGGATCGCTAACGGTTATTGATGCCAGCGTATTAGGATCGACCATAATCATTTTTACATGTCTACTTTCATCGGTAATAACATAATTAATGGTGACTTCAGCAGAAGTGCCCGCTGTGGTTGCTATTGCCACAATAGGCAAACATTTTTGTTTACTTTTATGCATCCCTTCATAATCGGTAATTTTGCCACCGTTGGTCGCCAAAACCGCAACGGCTTTACCACAATCTTGTGGAGAACCGCCACCGATTGAGACGATAAAATCGCATGCCGATTCTTGACATAACTTGAGTGCATTTTCAACATTGGCAACGGTTGGATTAGGTTTCACATCATAAAAAATAACTGATTCGATACCCTCTTTTTCTAAAATATCAACGACTTTATCGACCGTACCATTACCAAATAAAAACTTATCGCTAACCACAAATGCCTTTTTGCAATTCAATTTTTTTACGGGTACACCTAATTCAGACAGGCAACCTTTGCCTAATAAATTAACCGGCGGAATGTAATAAATCATATTTACCTCTTAAATTAATAACATCTTAAATAATTCCTAGAAAAGAACTTAATTTCATTATACGGAAAAAATAAACATGCAAAAAAAATAATTTTTACAATGAGAGGAGGATCACAAAATTTGTTTTCTTTTAAATTTTCGGATTGCAATTGAAAATTTTTTCACCAATAATCCGTTCAAGACAAAGAAATAAAGTTCTATATGATGAACAAAGGAGAAAAAATGAGTCTGGCAAAATTTAAAGGAATATTCCCACCCGTTCCGACAATCGTCGATAAACACGGGGATCTTGATAAAAAAGGGATGGCTAATTTATTAGATCATCTGATTAACAATGAAGCTGACGGAGTTTTGATTTTAGGTAGCGGTGGTGAGTTTTGTCATATGCCACCTAAACTCCGATTTGAAGTGGCTGAATTTGCGGTTAAGCATATCAAGCAACGTATTCCGGTCATGATTGGTATATCCAGCCCGAGTACCAAAGAAACAATTGAATACGGTCAACATGCAGCTCAAATCGGCGCTGATGCCGTTTTAGTTGTCAATCCTTATTATGCTTTATTGAATAGTGAGGCAATTTATCACCATTATAAAACTGTCGCTGAAAATATTAATATACCGATCCTACTTTACAATTTCCCCGCATTAACCGGTCAAGATATTGGTATAGATATCATTACCCGATTGGCAAAGGATGTGCCAAATATTATCGGGCTAAAAGATACCATTGATAACATTAGCCATACACGGGAAGTGATCAACCAAGTGCATGCTTTCCGGCCTGATTTTATCATCTTCAGTGGATTTGACGAGTATATGCTAGATACGCTGATTTTAGGTGGTCATGGCGGTATTCCGGCTACATTTAACTTTGCCCCTAAAATTACCAAGGGAATTTATAAAGCGTTCAAGCAAAAGGATTATGAAACCGCATTTACATTACAACGTCAATTAGCAAAATTGATGCCTATTTATGCAATTGAAACCCCATTTTTTGCTGTTATTAAACAAGCGATCAAACTCACCGGTATCGATATTTCAACTGAAGTTTTAGCGCCGGTAAAAAAACTACCAAACAACAAACAAGACTTATTAGTTGAACTATTAAAGTCGGCACAAATTCCTATTATCAATAAATAATTGGAGGGATCCATATGAATAATATTGAAAATAAAACCATTCCTAAAGGTCGTTGGAAACATATCATTCCAGCAACCATTTTGGTGTATATAGTGGCATACATGGACAGAACCAATATTGCCATTGGTATTGCAGGCGGAATGAATAAAGATTTAGGTATGACAGCATCGTTTGCCGGTCTTGTCGCAGGAATCTTTTTCATTGGTTATATCTTTTTACAAATTCCGGGTGGTCAAATAGCTGAACGATACAGCGCCAAAAAATTTATTGCATGGACGATTGTTGTTTGGGGAGGTTTTGCGGCGATAACAGGGTTTGTGCGTGATCCGATTCAACTACTAATCATCCGTTTTATATTGGGAGTTGCTGAAGGTGGCGTTTATCCGGCTATATTAGCATTAATTGGGCATTGGTTTCCTAACCATGAAAGAGCTAGAGCAATAGCGTTTTTCCAAATGAATTTAGCGGCAGCATCTATTATTACCGGTCCGTTATCTGGCTGGTTAATTGAAGTTTGGGGCTGGAGAGAGATGTTTATCATTGAAGGCATTATCTCGTTAGCATTGCTGTTTGTTTGGATGCCACTGGTTTGTGATTATCCACATCAAGCTAAATGGCTCGATCCAAAAGAACTCGATTGGTTAAATCAACAATTTGCCAAAGATAAAGCGCTGATAAAATTAGATGATAAAGCCAGTGTCAAAACCGTATTAAGCAGTATCAACTTATGGAAACTGGTGGCCATCTATTTCTTCTTCCAAATCGGTTTTTACGGTTTTGCCCTTTGGATGCCAATGTTAATTAAACAATTGACCGGTAGTGGTATGTCTATTGTAGGGCTATTAACCGCAGCGCCATACATTTTATGTATTTTCGGACAATATTATATTGCCAAATTATGTGACCAAACATTGAATCGTAGACTCTATACCGCCATTCCAATGATTGGATTTGCGATATGTTTAACGTTATCAATATTATTAGAAAATTACACTTGGCTGGCTTATGGAATGATGGTTTTATGTGGCTTTTTCCTACAAGCGTATGCCGGTCCATTTTGGACTTTACCCCCATTATTATTCCCGGCAAATGTGTTAGGCGGAGTACGAGGAACAATCAATGCGCTAGGTAATCTAGGCGGATTTATCGGTCCATACCTTGTTGGTTTATTAACCGTAACTGTAAGTAAAAATGCAGGATTGTATACCTTAGTTGGGGCGTTAATTATGGCAATACTGTTATTGTTCACGCTACCGGCTATCACCGCAAAACCAACAAAATAAAAAAATTAAAACTGCATTGGAGGATATTATGCAACAGAAATGTAAATTTGCCAGGGATCTATGGTCACAATTAGACGCATTACGAATGGGAATGAATTATACCGTTGAAGATACTGAAAAACCACAAGTGCTAATTGACGACTGTTATGGAGAAAGCCACCCCGGAAGTTATCACCTCGATAGTTTAGGTTATGAAGTTATGCTTGGTGTACATGAGCGGGGTGGACGCTCTGTACGTAGTCATGTCACCGATATATGTGACGGCTGGGGGCAAGGTCACGACGGCATGAATTATATACTAGCATCAAGAGAAGCTATCGCAAATATGGTCGAAATTCATGGATCGGTCATACCCTATGATGCCGCGGTACTTATTTCAAGTTGTGATAAATCTGTACCGGCTCATCTTATTGCCGCAGCACGACTTGATATACCATTAGTGCATGTTCCGGGCGGATCAATGCGCCCTGCTCCCAATATGACAACCTCAGACTTAGGCGGTGCCACTGCACAATATAAAAAAGGCGAGATTGATATTAAACAAATTCAAACCTTACAAAGATGTGGTTGTCCTACCGCTGGGGCATGTCAATTTATGGGTACCGCAAGTACCATGCAATGTATGTCCGAAGCGCTGGGATTAGCCCTTCCGGGAAGTGCATTAGCGCCATCGACCATGTCTGAAATTCGAAGAATGGCCAGGTCGGCCGGACACCATGCCATGTATCTAGCCAAAGAAGGGATAACAGCAGGTAAAATCCTTACACCCGCAGCATTTGAAAATGCCATAAAAGTCCACGCAGCAATCAGTGGTAGTACCAATGCGCTCATTCACTTACCGGCAATTGCCCATGCAGCAGGCTTCGAGTTAACAGCAGATGTCTTTGATCGAATCAACAATACCGTACCTTACCTCACCAATGTACAACCTAGCGGACAATATGTCACCGAATTATTATGGTTCGCCGGCGGTATCCCTATGGTGCAATGGATGATTAAAGACTTACTTGATCTGGATGTCATGACCGTGACCGGACATTCATTAGGTGATAATTTGGAAATGATGCAGCAAACCGGTTTCTTTGACCGAAATTTGGGCTATTTGCATAATTACAAATTACAACGAAATGATTTAATCCGCCAACCTAACCAAGAAAAAATGGGATCTATCGCCGTCTTAAAAGGCAATATTGCTCCGGACGGTGCCGTTATCAAATACACGGCTTGTAGTGCTGATATGCATAAACATACAGGACCGGCAAAAGTTTATAATTCTGAAGAAGCCGCTCAAGAAGCTATTATTAATAATCGGGTTAACCCTGGCGATGTTATTTTTATCTGTTATGAAGGACCAAAAGGATCAGGTGCGCCAGAAATGCTAATGACCACGGATGCGATTGTCTTTGATAAACGTCTCAATGGAAGTGTTGCGTTGATCACTGACGGTCGTTTTTCAGGTGCGACACATGGGCCATGTATTGGTCATGTATCGCCGGAAGCGGCTGAAGGCGGTCCAATTGCCCTTGTTGAAGATAATGATATTGTCGAAATTGATGTCCACGCAAGAAAACTCAATATTATTGGTATTAATGGCGAAATGAAATCTGCACAAGAAATTGCTGAAATATTTTCTCAACGAAAACAACAATGGACGCCACCGGATTATTCCAACCGAAAAGGCGTGTTTAAGCAATATACCCAAAAAGCTAAATCATTAATGGCGGGTGCATATATAGAATAACAATAACACAAAGTGCCACCTATCAACATTCGTGGCACTTTAAGTCAAGATCGTATTTACAGTAGGCAACAGCGATAAAATACCGCCCATAGCGATATAGAAGATCCTATCGGCAAACAGATACTAAATAAATGCAGCGTATTGATACAAACTTTTTAAAACGGTTTAGCCGATAAAACCTTAAATAGAAACAGATCTACTAAAAATGATCTTATTTGTTACCACTAAATCGATTCTAACTAAAACCAATTTAATTTAAGACAAAACACAAACAAAAAATTTAATCAATCAAACTTGCTGAAATTCCTCTATATTGGAATAACAACAAAAATTCCAATATAGAGGAATAACCATTTGTTAATTATAGATTTTTTATGATCAAGTTCACAATTATGCAATCAAATAGTTGTTCCGGAATTTGATAATCGTAAAATCGACTTATCCAATATACAGGATAAAAGTACAATATATGGGAATGTATGTCTAAAGTACCCGCTTTACAAAGAACAGTTAAAATTCTGACTTTAATCGCTTCTAAAGGAAAGTGTAGTGCCGCCGAAATAATCAGTAATCTACAAATACCTAAGAGCTCCGCTTATCTATTATTAGAAGAACTAAAATCGTATCAATTTATCAAACAAGATCAGAACGGTGATTATTTTTTATGGATAAAATTAGTTGAGTTAGGTGAACTGGCTTCAAATTGTTTTGATATAAGAGAAATAGCCAAAAAACATCTTGCCCGATTAACCAATCACACCGGGCTTTTAACTCATCTGGGCATTTTAGACAACAATACCGCTTACTATATTTTGAAATGTGAATCACACAGCACAATCAGTGTGCGTTCTTATGTCGGCAAACAAGTATCCCTTTATCGTTCCGGCGTCGGAAAATGCTTATTAGCATTCCAACCTAGTGAAAAAATAGCCGAAATTGTTAAGCAACTGTCCTTCGAACAAAAAACCGCAAATACAATCATGACCACCAGCGCCTTACATACAGAATTAGCAAAGATTCGTCAACAAGGCTGTAGTTTTGATAATCAAGAGGATTATATCAATATAAGATGTATAGCTGCTCCCATATTTAATGCACAAAACAATATCGCAGCGGCCATATCTGCTGTAGGAACAACATTTCAAATAACCGATAAAGTCATACCGGAAATCACAACTAAAATTAAGGAGTGTGCAAAAGATATCTCAAAAGAGTTGGGCTGTCTTATGTACGAATAATTTTTGTAACACAAAAGGAGAAAGTAGATGAAACTACCTAAAATAAAAGAAATAAGGGCTTATTTTATGGGAGGAGCAACCGCCGAAAAAGGGAGCGGCGGGGCAGACTATCACGATCAGGGCGGCCACCACTGGATCGACGACCATATCGCCACGCCAATGAGTAAGTATAAAGAGTATGAACAATCGCGTCAATCTTTTGGTATTAATGTCCTTGGCACACTGATTGTTGAAGTTGAAGCTGATAATGGTCAAACAGGATTTGCCGTATCAACCGGCGGAGAAATGGGATGTTTTATTGTAGAAAAACACCTAAATCGATTTGTTGAAGGAAAATGTGTTTCTGATATCAAATTAATTCATGATCAAATGCTCAACGCAACCATGTATTACGCCGGATCGGGTGGATTAGTGATGAACACCATATCGTGCGTTGATCTTGCCCTTTGGGATCTGTTTGGAAAAGTCACGGATCTGCCTGTATACAAGTTATTAGGCGGTGCCGTCCGTGATGAAATTCAATTTTATGCAACCGGCGCTCGTCCGGATTTAGCCAAATCAATGGGATTTATTGGCGGTAAGATGCCAACGCATTGGGGACCGCATGACGGTGATCAAGGAATAGAGAAAGATGCGCAAATGGTTGCCCAAATGCGTAAAGCATGCGGTGAAGATTTTTGGTTAATGCTAGATTGCTGGATGAGTCAAGATGTCAACTATGCAACAAAACTCGCTCACGCATGTGCGCCTTATAACTTAAAATGGATCGAAGAGTGTTTACCTCCCCAACAATATGAAGGATACCGGGAATTAAAACGCAATGCCCCACCGGGAATGATGGTCACATCCGGTGAACATCATGGAACAATTCAATCATTTAGAACATTATCTGAAACAGGTATTGATATCATGCAACCCGATGTTGGCTGGTGTGGCGGTTTAACCACGTTACTGGAAATTGCAGCCATTGCAAAATCAAAAGGACAACTGGTTGTGCCTCATGGTTCATCGGTGTATTCCCACCATGCAGTAATAACATTTACCAATACCCCATTTAGTGAATTTTTAATGACAAGCCCCGATTGTTCAACGCTACGCCCTCAATTTGATCCAATACTGATTGATGAGCCTGTTCCTGTGAATGGAAGAATTCATAAATCAGTGCTTGATAAACCGGGTTTTGGTGTTGAATTAAATCGTGAATGTAAATTCATTCGTCCTTATTCTCATTAATGATATGAAGAAAAAAACGATTGTTGATTAATGATTGCAGTTTTACAAAAACGTTAAAACTGCAATGTAAGATCCAATAATCTTCTTCATATGAACACTATCTACATCTCTATCATATGTATGGAGAGGGGGGTTTTTATGTCTAATATTCTTGAAAAAGCGGTAAGTAAAACCCGTTTAAGACTTGTACCATTTATGTTAGTGCTTTATGTATTAGCTTTTTTAGATCGTGCAAATATTGGTTTTGCTAAATCTGCCTATCAAATAGATACCGGACTAAGTAACGAAGCATTTGCGCTTGGCGCCGGAATATTCTTCGTCGCTTATGCTTTTTTAGGTGCACCGGCCAATTTATTAATGCGCAAATTTGGCGCCCGCTATTGGATTGGTGGAACAACTTTAGTATGGGGTTTTTTATCCGCAGCAATGGCTTATGCAGATTGTGAATGGAAATTCTTAGCGGTACGGGTACTACTGGGTATGGCTGAAGCGGGCTTCTTCCCCGGTATGATCTACTTAACTTCGCAATGGTTTCCGCAAAAGTATCGTGCCGGAATAATGGGGCTATTTTATATGGGAGCACCTTTAGCGCTCACATTTGGATCACCGCTATCCGGCGCTTTGTTAGAAATGCATGGCTTTTTAGATCGCCCGGGTTGGTACTGGATGTTTATTATCGAAGGCGTGCTTGCCGTGATAGCCGGTGTTATCACCTTCCTTTATCTTGATGACAACATCAGTGATGCCAGATTTCTCAATGAAAATGAAAAACAGGCATTACAAGCAAAATTATCATCCGAAGAAAGTGTAAAAACGACATCTAAAATAATCGATGCTATCAGTAATATTACCGTTTGGCATCTGGCCATTATCTACATGATAATTCAAATAAGTGTTTATGGACTTATTTTCTTTTTACCCACTCAAGTTGCCCAATTAATGGGAACAACGGTTGGATTTAAAGCATCTTTAGTGGCAGCCATTCCATGGATTGCCGCACTATTTGGCACTTATTTTATTCCGCGATATTCTGACAAAGTAGGCGAACGACGAAATATCGCCGCAATAACCCTACTCATCGCCGGTTTAGGCATCGGGATTTCAGCCCTTGCCAGCCCTACCATTGCAATTATTGCGCTGTGTTTTGCCGCTATTGGTTTTATTGCCGTGCAACCTGTTTTTTGGACGATACCAACTAATCTGTTATCCGGCGCAGCGCTTGCCGCTGGTATCGGCTTTATCAACATGTTTGGTGCATTTGGTGGTTTTTTTGCGCCAATTATCCGTGTAAAAGCCGAAACAGTTTTTAATAACAATATGGCTGGTTTACTCACTTTGGCGTTAATCACGATAATCGGTACCTTAACCATATTTATGCTAAAACAGACTAACAAAAATAGTTAATAAACTGAGCTTATTGATTTTATCAATAAGCTCCTAAAAATTTGGAATAACACAATGAAAAATTTATTGGAAAACGAATTTAAACAACAAATTACAAAGGGAAATTTACAAATTGGGCTTTGGTTATCGTCCGCAACATCCTATATGGCTGAAATTGCAGCCACATCACAATATGACTGGTTGCTTATTGACGGTGAGCATGCACCAAACACCGCACAAACACTACTGACACAACTTCAAGCAATTGCTCCATATAAAGCGCATCCGGTCGTACGCCCTTTAGAAGGTCAGCAATCGAATATTAAACAGATTTTAGATATTGGCTCACAAACATTATTAATTCCCATGGTCGAAACGGCCAAACAAGCTAAAGAAATCGTTTCAGCAACACGTTATCCGCCGGAAGGGATTCGCGGTGTTGGGGCGAGCGTGGCAAGAGCCGCCCGGTGGGGAAAAATTGAAAACTACATGCAAAAAGTGAACGATTCGCTTTGCCTGCTGGTGCAAGTAGAAAGTAAAAAAGCATTAGAAAATCTCGATGAAATTGTGATGACTGACGGCATTGACGGGGTATTTATTGGTCCAGCCGATTTGTCCGCCTCCTTAGGTTATCCCGACAATGCAGGACATGAAGAAGTGCAAAAAATCATTGAAAAAACGATCAAAAGAATTAGGCAATTAGGTAAAGCGGCAGGATTTTTAGCGGTCGATATCGAAATGGCCAAAAAATGTATTTCATGGGGAGCAAATTTCGTCGCCGTTGGTGTAGATACCATGCTGTATATGCAAGCGCTTGATGAAAGATTAAGCCACTTTAAACAGCTAGAAAAAACAAATCAATCATCTAATGTTTCTTATTAATTAAGAAAGATAGCCAACTTACATAAAAAACAAAGAAAAAAAATAAACCCCAGTCCTATGGGTAAACTCGATTTTTTTAAATTTGAATAACCAAAAGGCGTCAGTGGGGTTTTTCCTAGGCTTTAACCGTTAATTTTGCTATGCAAATGTGCGAGTAGATCATGGCAGACAAGCTAAGCACAATTTACTAACACTCATCAACCGTTACGACACAATCGAAAAATAGTTATTGAGTAGCTAAACAACGGCAACAAGCATACAGCCGAAAATACCCAAATAGAACAATCGAAGTTAATCCAAAAAACCATAAAAATGTATCATTTACCTATGATAATAGCCCCGATATCAATAATGATATCAACGACTGTAACAGATAAAATGATTGTGATTGAATAAATGTGAGTGTAAAAAAATATTATTTAATTTTTTTATTTCTATTAAAAGGATGTCTTATTGTTTCCACCCAATTTGTTGCAAAAATAGCAGCTATGATAAAAAAGCAAGCTGAATAAAGAATAAAATAATTATCGATTGTGTAAAAAAAAATTTTACGTTCGCTACAAACTGTTATTTGAAAAAAAACCATTGCATATGTCAATATAATTGCAAATCGGCGTTTCCATCTCAAACTATTATTATATTTATAATCTTTTTCAGTAAAACGCCGAAAATAATAACAAATCCAAAGAGTGGTGATTGATATAAAATAATAGATAAAAACAACAATTATTAGCATCAATAATCATCCTTAAAATTTATTTAATCTCATATTGTTCACCATTTGGACTTATACAACGATAGTAATGTCCGGGTGCTTCTTCATTTTCATCAAATGTGAGTACGTGAACTATCACACAACTATCAACTAAATTACCTACATTCGTGATTTTTTCCGGTTCAGATAGACTTAATAACGATTGATTTATACCTTTATCATAAACAAAAATATTTTTTAAATATCTTCTATTACGGACTTTAGCCAAACCATATCATTAAAAATTAATCATCAATCGTCAAATTACGAGTGGTTAAATCAAACGGTGTCAATTGATACACATAGTAGTTAAGCCAGTTGCTAAAGAGTAAATAAGCATGGCTTCGCCATGTTGCTTTGGGGGTTAAATCGGGGTTATTTTCCGGAAAATAGTTATAAGGAATATCCGGATTTATTCCTGCTTTCAAATCCCGATAATACTCATTGGCTAAGGTAAACGAGTCATATTCCGGATGACCGGTGACAAATGCCATACGTTTATCGGCGGTTGCCATTAAATAAGGCCCGGCTATATCTGATTCGGCCAAAATCATTAAATCGGTATAGTTTTTAATTTTATCAATCGGAAAATCGGCATACCTTGAATGTGGCGCTAAAAAAGCATCGTCAAAACCACGGGTTAAAATCGCATTAGGTTGTAAAATTTGGTGTTGATAAACGCCCGATAATTTATGGTTACGGGTGAATTTTGGCAAATCATACAGCACATTTAATGCCGCTTGTACCGCCCAACAAACAAACATCGTTGAGGTCACATGCTCTTTTGCCCAAGCGATGATTTGAGCAAGCTTAGGCCAGTAAACCACATCAGAAAATGCGACTTTACCTAATGGTGCACCGGTAATAATCAATCCGTCAAAATTTTGCTGACAAATATCATCAAAATCACAATAAAAGCTATTTAAATGTTCAACCGGGGTATTTTTTGATTCACGTTGATCGATACGTAATAACTGGATATTGACTTGTAGTGAAGAGTTAGACAGTAACCGTAAAAATTGATTTTCGGTCTCTATTTTTTTGGGCATTAAATTGAGGAACAGGAGCTTAAGCGGTCGAATTTCTTGGGTATTGGCACGAGACGACGTCATCACAAATACATTTTCATTACGAAGCACATCTACAGCAGGTAATGAATCAGGAATACATATTGGCATAACAAAACTCCTAAAAAACAATAAATAATTTTAAACCTCTAAAATAGACGTCTAGAAATCTTTATAGCTAAATATAATGTGTTTTAGCAAGTTTGTCGAGAATTTTATCAGATATATTCGGATAAGATATTTCAAACAAAATCAGACAAATAGTCATGATTACTGATGATTATTCGCACGGATTAATCATGCTTATATTACGATATGATTTGACCGGTGAAACAGCGTAGTAAATAACGTATTTAAGTGCATGTTAAAAAGAATGATTAAAAAATATGGTTAAAAAGCCCGTGTATCGGTACGCCAGGTATCGGCTGTCAATGCTTCACCAAAATAGCTATTGATCAGCTTTTGGGTGATATCACTTAATGGCGAGGCTAATACTTCTGCGGTATTGCCGGATTCGACAAGATCGCCATTATGCATCACTAAAATTTCGTCGCTGATATGTTTCATCATGCCGATATCCTGAGTAACATACACATACGAGATATTTTGCTCAGCTTGCAGTGAAAGCATTAAATTGACAATCTGCGAACGCATAGAGATATCTAAAGCGGCTAACGCCTCGTCGAGAATAATCACCTTAGGTTTTAAAATCAGTGCCCGAGCTAGTGCAACACGCTGTTTTTGCCCAGCGGCCATGACTGACGGATAATAAGAAGCATGTTCCGGCAATAGTCCGACTTGTTTTAATACGCCACTGATCATCTTTTCCCGTTCAAAAGCATCATACTGAGTATTGCACTTTAACGGTATTTCGAGCAATTGACCAATGCGTAGCCTTGGATCGAACGAGCTTTCAACATGTTGGAAGATCATACGAATTAATTGAGAACGGGAACTGAAATCACCATACTCGACTTTGCTACCGTCGATCCATATATCACCGCTATCGGGTTTAATCATACCGACCAACATTTTAGCCAATGTTGATTTACCGGAGCCATTTTGCCCAATAATGGCTAAGGTTTTGCCTTCGTTTAATGAGAAGGATATCGGTTTAACAGCATCGATATACAAATGCCCAAACAGACCTTTTGGGATCTTAAATCGCTTTGATAAGTTACGCACTTTTAATATTGGATTCATGTTATCTTCCTACTATCTATGGTTACTCATCAATATTTAAAGGAAAGTGGCAAGCAACTGCATGATCTTTTATCGGAATAAGTTCGGGTGCTTGAATACATTTTTTTTGCGCATACGGACAACGAGGACCCAACCGACAACCGATCGGTAAATGTTCTAGTGAAGGAATAACACCGGGCAAAGTATTTAACGGACTTTTGTGCGGCATTGATTTACCAAAATCGGGGATCGCATAAATCAAAGCTTGAGTATAGGGGTGATAAGGCGACTTGATCAGATCTTCACTATCAGCAACTTCTACCGTTTGACCACAATAAAGGACATTAATGCGATCTGTCCACCTTGTTACCATTTGTAGATCATGACTAATGAGCAAAATGGTGGTCCCCATATTTTGATTCATACTCGCCAATAACCGAAAGATTTGGGCTTCGGTTGTGGCTTCCATTGCGTTAGTTGGCTCATCGGCAATCAGTAATTTAGGCTGATTTGCCAGTGCAATGGCTATCATGACTTTTTGACATTCGCCTTCGGTTAGTTCAAATGGATAAGATTTTAAGATCTCTTTATGATCTTTAATCCCAACCCGATGTAAAAGTTCGATCGCCCGATTTTTTCGCCAAAATAGGCGTTGCCAAAAGTGTCCTTTAAACGTTCGACGAGGAATCGCTTCAATTAATTGTTGCCCGATTTTCATGGAAGGATCTAAGCACGACTGAGGCTCTTGGAACACCATTGAGATATTGGCACTGATCACTTTACGACGCTGTTTTGGCGTCAATTTGAGCAGATCAATATCATTAAAATAGAATCTATCGGCTGAAATTTTCCAATTATGATTGGTGACCCCTAAAATAGCTTTAGCAATCAGGCTCTTACCCGAACCAGACTCACCCACTAGCCCACGAATTTCACCTTCAGACAGTTTTAAATTGACCCGATCAATGGCACGCAACAGACCGTCAGGCGTGATAAATTCTATGGTTAAATTTCGAATATCTAACAATGCCATAATTATTGCCCTGCTCGTTGGCCATATAATCCATAATTGAATAAATAAACCAGTGTAATTGTAGCAGAAACAGCCAATCCCGGCGCTAAAAATGCTAAAAAGTTGGTGTCGATAATATCTTTCATGGTATACATCATCATCCCTAAATCAGGCCGTGAATAGTCATTGGCAAAGCCTAAAAAAGTGATAGTGGTCATCGCTAAGATAATTGACCCAAACAGTGAAACAATTTCCGTTAAATAAAGCGGTAAAATATTTGGCAAAATATAGTGATTTAAAATGGTAAAACGTGACAAGCCGTCTAGTCGATAGGCGGTAATGTATGTCTTATTCCACTCTTTTATCACTCGCTGATGAATATTATAAATAAAGCGTGGGGCATAAGATAAACCGATAATAATTAATACGTTGGTAATATCATCTCCCAGCAATAAACTGACAACAATGACCCCCAGCAGTGGCGGTACCACCATAAAGAATCGAAAGATAAAAAGAATGAATGGCCGTATAAAAGCGACAAAAAACATCAAATAATTAATTATCCCGCCAATTACAACCACATAAAATACCGCTTTTAAAGTCATGGACATTGTGGAGCGATAACCGATTAATAGATAATCAAAAATATCTTGCCCTTGATGATTGGTGCCCAATATATGATTGATATCACCATTTGCCCACCATGCCGGCGGTAACGAAGCAACATAAATTGGATTTAAATGGGCATGGAAAAACCATTTAGTCGACACTGCCACAAAGGTGATTGCTAATATGCCATAAAAGCCGACAATCGAGTAAAGATTACTATGAAGCTTATTAAAAAATAACTTAATGTTTTTTAATATATTAGCTGAGTTATACATAATGCTCCTTACGGCGCAGTGGATAAATCGCAACAGCGGTTATTTCACCTAATAGGGTTAATAAACTAATCACTGTCCCACAAGCAAGAATAGCAATGGAGATAATAAAATAGTTGTGATGACGATATGCTATCATCACCCACTGCCCTAAGCCAACCCGATTAAAGAGAATTTCGATCACCATAGTTGAAAATAACAGTGTCGTGGTATTATAGGTCAACTGCGGTATCGTGTTCGGAATTGAATTAGGTAATAAATGACGTCGTAACACTCTAAAGGGTGAACGTTCCCGAATAATCGCCATTTTAATATAATTTTGCCGTGAGGTACTTTTGACATTTTGGCTAATTAATTGAATTGTCATAATACTTGGCTGAATGGCAAGTATAATTGTTGGCAGCATCAGATAATGGAGTTGATCAAGTATCGCACTTAGCTTATCTGTTCTTGATGAAGTAAAAATATCCAACAAAGAAACACCGGATACCGAAGGCGATACGTTATAGTTAATCAATACCGTCCAATTTGGTGATATTAAGTGCATCACCACCACAACCAGCATGACTATCGGGCAAGAATAAAATAGCAGACAGCTCAATCGAATCGAACTATTAAGCCAATTAATGTTACTAAGACCCAATAAAATACCGAGCGGTAAACCAATGAGTAACGCTACGATTAACGCCAAAATACACAGCTCAAAAGTCGCTAATAAAGTGTGTAAAAATGGCACGGTTTCACCCGACATCAATCTAAATTGTCCTTGTAGCAATTGCTTGAAAAAAGCTATATAGGCATCGCTAAAATTCAGATTTTGAAAGGTGGAATGAGGAACAAAATAGACAAGACAAAAGCTAATCTGAGCCAGTACGCAGATAATAAATAAAAACGTTACTATTTTTTTAAATATATAGGTAATCATTGTTTATCTTTATCGCTTTAGTGATTGATAAAATAACGGTGAAGATTATCACCGTTATTTTAGATGAAGTATCGATTAGTCATCCGATACCATTGGTTTGCCTGCGGCGGCATAAGCATGGTCTTGAGCACTTAAACCACCAGCATTCCCTTTACCGGCATAATTATAATCTGACTCTTGTCGTGATTTTATTTCTGCTTCACTGACAACATAATCAGGCGCTGGCGCTTTGGTCATTGCTGAAGAGGCGCTACCGGTTGATGAATGCGTGGTGTCAGTCGTTTGCTCAGTTTCAGTTTCAATTTTAGTTTCAGTCGCCGCTTCTTGCTCAGGCTCTGATACCAGTTCGAGTTGTTGCGGTACTTGTTGCTCAGACTTTTGCTCACTTGCCACAACGCTTTTTGTTGTTTGCGGCGCAACCGCTTCACTTACCTCAACTGTTTGCTCAACAGCATCCCCATTGCTACTCACTTCATCTTCCGGTTTAACAATAACCGGTAATAACAGTGAAGGGATCACAACTCGTGTTGGTGTATTTGATTGAGTTTGGCTGACCACTTGACTGTAGTCAATAGCAACCCGACCCAAAGCCAACTCTAACGATGCCGCAGCAAATGGTAATGGCATTGGTGAGGTTTTCAGCTCATTATTTTTCAACCGACGCTTATTACGTGGCCCATTCATACGTAAATGACGGGATGTACGACGTTGGCGTTTAGGTTGAGCGTCCGATGCGGCCGTTTGAGTCTCATCACGCACAATTACCGGTAATAATAACGACGGAATAACAACACGCTCTTGCTGAGCAGGTGCGGTAGCTTCGCTATTTTTTACCCGAACACTTTTGGTTAATGCACGTTGCTGACGTCTTGGTTTAACCTCTTTGACCTTCGGTTGCGGCGCTTCATTAACGGTTTTTTCTGCTTTAACATTGTTATTGGCATTGTTATTAGCATTAGCATTGTTGTTCGCATTATTGTTTTGTTTACTGCGACGATTATTGCTGCGAGTTGTCTCTTTTACTTCATCGCTCGCGGCATTATTGCTATTGTTCGCTGTATGATTATTTTTGTTGTTACGTCGACGATTATTCGAACGTTGGTTATCACGTTTACGGGTCGGTTTCGGTTTAACCTCTGGTTCCGGCTCCGGTTTTTTCGCAACAAATAGGTTACGAATTTTGCTAAACAGACCACCAAATAAACCGGTCGATTTTTCAACCTTCGGCTCGTTGTTCGCTTTGCCGGTACCACACGCTTCAACTTTAGGACCGGATAAGACCGCTTGTTCAACCACAACTTCGGCAACTTGCTCTTCTTCTTCGTCTTCAAGTTCACGAATCAATTTCGGTAGATTGTAACTTAACACATCAGTTTCTTCGCCAGTACGCTTACGGATCACTTTATAAAGCGGTGTTTCCATTTCTTCATCAGCGGCAATGACGATTTTGACATCCGGATGCATTCTTTCAATATTGGTAATGGCTCGTCTTTTTTCGTTCAGCAAGTAACTGGCGATCGGCACCGGCACAATCACATCGATTTGAACAGTATTATCTTTCATCGCTTCTTCTTGAATTAAACGAAGAATCGAGAGCGATAATGAATTGTTATCCCGTACCGTACCTGTACCTTGACAACGAGGACAAATATGATGCGTTGCTTCACGTAACGACGGGCTTAATCGCTGGCGAGACATCTCAAGTAAACCAAAGCGAGAAATACGGGTTGTTTGTATTCTTGCTCTATCGGTTTTCATCGCCTCTTTTAAGCGGTTTTCAACTTCACGTTGATTACGTACCGGCGTCATATCGATAAAGTCGATAACAATTAAGCCACCTAAGTCACGTAAACGTAACTGGCGGGCAATCTCTTCTGCCGCTTCTAAGTTAGTATTAAATGCGGTCTCTTCAATATCACTCCCCCGAATTGATTTAGCGGAGTTAATATCAATTGCAGTTAATGCTTCTGTTGCATCAATCACAATCGAACCACCAGAAGGTAACCTGACTTCACGTTGGAAAGCCGATTCAATTTGCCCTTCAATTTGGAAATGGTTAAATAAAGGCACATCACCGTCATACAATTTAAGACGATTAACATACTCAACCCGCCCTAAATCAACTAAACGTTTTTTAGCAATTTCGAGCACTTTCGGATTATCGATTAAAATATCACCAACATCATCACGTAAATAATCACGAAAAGCACGGGTGATAATATCACTTTCTTTATGAATCAAACTCGGTGCCGGGTGATTTTTAGCTTCGTTTTGAATGGCTGTCCAATAGGTAACCAGTGCATTTAAATCTTGTTGTAACTCTTCCTGACTTTTGCCCACACCAGCTGTTCTAGCGATAACGCCCATACCTTTTGGCTTTTCTAAGGCATCAATGATACGTTTTAAATCATCACGATCTTCACCTTCAATACGGCGTGATACACCGCCGGCACGTGGATCGTTTGGCATTAAAACAAGATAACTACCGGCAAGGCTAATATAGGTTGTTAACGCCGCCCCTTTTTTGCCTCGAATCTCTTTTTCAATTTGAATTAAAACTTCCTGACCTTCTTGTAAATGTTTAATACTACGACGACCAGAAATATTAGACGGGAAATAACTTTCAGCGATCTCTTTTAACGGTAGGAAACCATCTCGCTCACCACCATAAGAGACAAAAGCGGCTTCTAAACTTGGATTGATTTTAGTGATTTTACCTTTGTATATATTGGCTTTTTTTTGCTCATGTCCAAGACTTTCGATATCTAAATCATACAAGCGTTGGCCATCAACAAGGGCAACACGCAGCTCTTCTTGCTGGGTTGCGTTGATCAGCATTCTTTTCATTATTCTACACTCTTAATTAATCTTAATTAATTGTAGGTAGGATTTTATTATTAATAAATGCTTATTTTAACAATGATAAATAATGCTACTGACTAAATATTCTCGTATACGGCATTCATTATTTTATTTGTGTTATTTTTGTTATTATTTTATGTGAATCCTGTATAACGCAAACAATATCAATACGATACTTCACTTTAGAACTAATGGTTGCAAAAACTAACTTTTAATTCAAAAGATTGGTGCAATTTGTCAACACCATTAAACTTATTACTATTGATATTATTGCTATGATTAATTTGCAAACTTCGGTTTGTAAGCGACTTTTGGCAAACCAATTAAATCTTTATATGATTGTTTAAAATAAACATATTATTTAATTATAATAATTCTACTTACGCTATTTTATTTTTTGATAAATTGTAATGTCTAACGCCATTGCTGCATTACACGGATAAAATTATCCCCGCTTATTATTCACGTTTCAGCGAAGGATAGCAAGTAAATTAAACTTGCTATTTTATCGACAGTTAGCCAATCTTTTTTTAATTTTGCCAAGATACTATTGATAATATTAACAATATGGTTGTTATAGTGATAATTTTATACTGAAACGTGGGTATTTTCTGAAAGTTCTTATCAAGATTTGGTGTTTTTTGCTTAAACACCTATGTTTTCTGAAACTTCTTGACAAGGTTTTTATTTCGTTAAAAGTTGCGGTTTTTTGGTTTGCAGGTTTCGGACGCTGTTGATTGGTTGATATTTTCATTACGGTGTCTGCGTCCGAATTAGGGGGATTTTATGCGAAATCCCCCTAATAACCCCCTCGCAGCACCACCCAAAGCGGTCTTCGACTGCCCTCCGCCTTCGTTCGGTCTTAACGCACCGGCGCTGATTTGTTCCGGACAAAGCAGCGCCTCGCCAAACATCCCTGTTTGGCGTGCTAACCTCACTCAGTTGTCGGCGCTTTGTGAAGGTGCGGGTTGGTGCATTTGTTTGCTTTTGTGGAAGGTAAGGATTAGGGTTTGGGAATATTTTGGAAATATCTTAAACATTTGTTTTTATACTTAAACATGGGTATTTTCTGAAAGTTCTTGTCAAGGGTTTGTGTTTTTTGCTTAAACGCCTATGTTTTCTGAAACTTTTTGACAAGGTTTTTATTTCGTTAAAAGTTGCGGTTTTTTGGTTTGCAGGTTTCGGACGTTGTTGATTGGTTGATATTTTCATTTTGGTGTCTGCGTCCGAATAGGGGGATTTTATGCGAAATCCCCCTAATAACCCCCTCGCAGCACCACCCAAAGCGGTCTTCGACTGCCCTCCGCCTTCGTTCGGTCTTAACGCACCGGCGCTGATTTGTTCCGGACAAAGCAGCGCCTTACTAAACATTCTTGTTTGGCGTGCTAACCTCTCTCCGTTGTCGGCGATTTATGAAGGTGCGGTCTGGTGCACTTGTTTGCTTTTGTGGAAGGTAAGGATTAGGGGTTGGGAATATTTTGGAAATATCTTAAACTTTTGTTTTTATACTTAAACATGGGTATTTTCTGAAAATTCTTGTCAACATTTCGTGTTTTTTGCTTAAACATCTATATTTTCTGAAAGTTTTTGACAAGGTTTTTATTTCGTTAAAAGTTGCGGTTTTTTGGTTTGCAGGTTTCGGACGCTGTTGATTGGTTGATATTTTCATTATGGTGTCTGCGTCCGAATTAGGGGGATTTTTTGCGAAATCCCCCTAATAACCCCCTCGCAGCACCACCCAAAGCGGTCTTCGACTGCCCTCCGCCTTCGTTCGGTCTTAACGCACCGGCGCTGATTTGTTCCGGACAAAGCAGCGCCTTACTAAACATTCTTGTTTGGCGTGCTAACCTCTCTCCGTTGTCGGCGCTTTGTGAAGGTGCGGTCTGGTGCACTTGTTTGTTTTTGTGGAAGGTAAGGATTAGGGTTTGGGAATATTTTGGAAATATCTTAAACTTTTGTTTTTATACTGAAACATAGGTATTTTCTGAAAGTTCTTGTCAAGGGGTTGTGTTTTTTCTTAAACACCTATGTTTTCTGAAACTTCTTGACATTTTGGTGCACTTTATCATGATGCGAGAAAGATTATCGTGTATATCGCAATACAATCAGTATAATACGACAATAATATAGCAATAAAAGAGATTTAGATTGTTAATGAGTGTTCCTGAAAAAAAAGCCTTAATTGATTTTACCACACGCTGGATAAAGCAGTTTGACAACGCCCCTAAAAGTGAAGAGTTGCATGCCATACCTTCACCTTGCATAATCAAAACAGAGCAGCTAGCGGTATACTGGCAACCTTTTTTACTACAGCCGGCAAAAACGTTAGCTATTGCCGAACAACTGGTCGGCATTACCCTTCAACAAAGTGCCCATATTTTTTATGGCACGCAATATGCCGGCAATATGTCTGCAAAATTTGAACAGACAAATTTAGTGTTGCTCCAAGCGTGGAATGATGATGACTTCTCTAATCTTGAACAAAATATAATCGCCCATTTATTGCAACAAAAAAAATTAAGACGATTACCGACAATATTTATTGCCGCTACCGATGAAAGTACCGAAATTGTGGCATTAAATAACCTAACTGGCGAAGTGGTAATTGAAGACCTGATTAGCGGTGAAGTACGCCCATTGGCAGAAAATTTAACTTGTTTTCTCAATAAGTTAACCGTTTTGCCAGCAGCGTAAGTTGACCCCTAAAAATTATTTATCGGTTTAACATCATTAACGAAATTGTAAAGTACAAAATAATGTGTTTATAATGCGTTGAGAGTCATTAAAGGAAATAGGTGAATTATGTTTGAATATTTACTCCAAGCACCAGCTGATCCCATTTTAGGACTAGCGGATCTCTACAACAGTGATGAACGTACCAACAAAATAAATCTTAGCGTTGGGGTTTATAAAGATGAAACCACCAAAACACCTATTTTAGAGAGTGTGAAAAAGGCAGAACGTCTATTATTAGACGAAGAAACAACAAAAAGTTATTTGCCTATTGATGGCGTCCCTCTATTCAACCTTGCAACTCAAAAACTGCTTTTCGGCAGTGAAATGGAGCGAGCACGTACCGCCCAAGCACCCGGCGGAACAGGCGCTTTACGCATCATGGCCGACTTTTTATCACGCCGCACAAAAGTAAAACGCATCTGGGTAAGCAACCCTTCATGGCCTAATCATCGCAGTGTTTTCCAAACCGCCGGACTTGAAGTGCGTGAATACCGTTATTACGATGCACAAAATCATGGACTTGATTTTGCCGGATTAATGGAAGATTTAAACCTTGTCACCGCTGGTGAAGCGGTACTATTTCATGGTTGTTGCCATAATCCAACCGGCATCGACCCTACACCAGAGCAGTGGCAAGCTATCTCTGAGCTAGCGCTAAAAAATGGCTGGCTACCGCTATTTGATTTAGCTTATCAAGGATTTGGACAAGGGATTGAAGAAGATGTCTATGGATTGCGACTTTTTGCTAATCATCATCCTGAACTGTTGATTGCCAGCTCATATTCGAAAAACTTTGGACTTTACAATGAACGGGTTGGCGCATTTACCTTAATTGCTGCTGATGCTGAAATTGCCGATCGTAGCTTTAGTCAAGTTAAAACGATTATTCGAGCCAATTACTCTAATCCGCCGGCACATGGCGCTAAAATTGTCTCTTATATTTTAAACAATGATGAACTAAAAGAAGAGTGGATCGACGAATTAACCAGTATGCGCCAACGTATACACCGTATGCGACAACTGTTTGTCAAAACACTGCAAGATAAAGGTGCCAATCAAGACTTTAGTTTTATTGCAAAACAAAACGGTATGTTTTCTTTTAGCGGACTGAGTGAAGAACAAGTACTGAAATTACGTGATAATTATGGGATTTACATTGTAAATTCCGGACGTATTAATGTTGCCGGTATGACGCTGGATAATATGTCCAGACTTTGTGAGTCGATCGTTGATGTATTATAAACCGTAGCTAGTGGCTTGATAATATTTTGATGTTATCAAGCCGTAAAGATTACATCCTTTAAGATGCGTTATAGTTTAAAACCATACTGGTTTTATACTTAAACGTATATGTTTTCTGAAACTTTTTGACAAGGTTTTTATTTCTTTAAAAATTGCGGGTTTTTAGTCCGCAGGTTTCGGACGCTGTTAATCTGTCGATATTTTCATTATGGTGTCAGCGTCCGAATTAGGGGGATTTTTTGCGAAATCCCCCTAATAACCTCCTCGCAGCACCGCCCAAAGCGGTCTTCGACTGCCCTCCGCCTTCGTTCGGTCTTAACGCACCGGCGCTGATTTGTTCCGGACAAAGCAGCGCCTCGCCAAACATCCCTGTTTGGCGTGCTAACCTCGCTCAGTTGTCGGCGCTTTGTGAAGGTGCGGTCTGGTGCATTTGTTTGCTTTTGGGAAAGGTAACGGTATGGGTTTTGGGATATTTTGGAAATATCTAAAACTTTTGTTTTTATACTGAAACGTGGGTGTTTTCTGAAAGTTCTTGTCAGGGGGTTATGTTTTTGCTTAAACACCTATATTTTCTGAAACTTTTTGACAAGGTTTTTATTTCTTTAAAAATTGCGGGTTTTTAGTCCGCAGGTTTCGGACGCTGTTAATCTGTCGATATTTTCATTATGGTGCCTGCGTCCGAATAGGGGGATTTTATGCGAAATCCCCCTATACCCCCTCGCAGCACCACCCAAAGCGGTCTTCGACTGCCCTCCGCCTTCGTTCGGTCTTAACGCACCGACGCTGATTTGTTCCGGACAAAGCAGCGCCTCGCCAAACATCCCTGTTTGGCGTGCTAACCTCGCTCAGTTGTCGGCGCTTTGTGAAGGTGCGGTCTGGTGCATTTGTTTGCTTTTGGGAAAGGTAACGGTATGGGTTTTGGGATATTTTGGAAATATCTAAAACTTTTGTTTTTATACTGAAACGTGGGTGTTTTCTGAAAGTTCTTGTCAGGGGGTTGTGTTTTTGCTTAAACACCTATATTTTCTGAAACTTTTTGACAAGGTTTTTATTTCTTTAAAAATTGCGGGTTTTTAGTCCGCAGGTTTCGGACGCTGTTAATCTGTCGATATTTTCATTTTGGTGTCTGCGTCCGAATAGGGGGATTTTTTGCGAAATCCCCCTAATAACCCCCCTCGCAGCACCACCCAAAGCGGTCTTCGACTGCCCTCCGCCTTCGTTCGGTCTTAACGCACCGGCGCTGATTTGTTCCGGACAAAGCAGCGCCTCGCCAAACATCCCTGTTTGGCGTGCTAACCTCTCTCAGTTGTCGGCGCTTTGTGAAGGTGCGGTCTGGTGCACTTGTTTGCTTTTGGGAAAGGTAACGGTATGGGTTTTGGGATATTTTGGAAATATCTAAAACTTTTGTTTTTATACTGAAACGTGGGTGCTTTCTGAAAGTTCTTGTCAGTGATTTGTGTTTTTTGCTTAAACGCCTATATTTTCTGAAACTTTTTGACGGACACTAACTTTTTTAAGCTTTCCGCCAGGGATTAGTTGGCTTTTTAAACAGATCCCTTCGTTAATGTTTAGAATATTCCATTTAGTTATATCCATAGGCAAACTGGTTATTAGACGATACCTCGATAATTATTAATAATTGTGCAAAAGGATAACAAGAATTATTGAGGATTGTTGGGTGGCTTCACATATTTTAGATTTTTTAGTTTTAGGTAATAACTTTGGTACCAGTGAAATGCGAGCGGTTTGGTCGGAACAAAATCGCTTAGAAAAGCAAGTTGAGGTGGAAGTTGCGTTAGCACAAGCGCAAGGTGAATTAGGTGTTATTCCTGCCGATGTAGCAAAAACCATTGTGAGTAAAGCCAATGCCGCTCAATTATCCCTTGAAGAAATTGCCGAACAAGCGGCTAAAGCTAAGCACTCGTTAATGTCAACCATTAACGCCCTTCAACAGCAAGTTGGTCAAGCCGGTCAGTTTATCCATTATGGCGCAACCACTCAAGATATTGTCGATACCGCAACGGTGTTGCAGTTAAAACAATCTTTTTCCATTATTGAACGTGATACCAAGCTGGTCGCTCTTGAGTTAAAACGTTTAGCCAAACAGTATCAATATCTACCAATGGTTGGGCGCACCCATGGTATGCAAGCGTTACCGACGACCTTTGGTTTTAAGCTGGCAGTCTGGCTTGATGAGTTTGTCCGTCATTTACAGCGGTTAAACGAAATCAAACAACGGGTGCTCGTGGGGAATATCAGTGGCGCAATTTGTACTTATGCCTCAATCGGTAAACTGGGATCGCAAGTTGAAGAACGTGCTTTATCTCGACTAGGACTCAATACCCCCAATATTGGCTGGCAAGCAGCACGTGATCGCTTTTCCGAATATGCCTCAGTCATGGCACTTATCAGCGGCAGTTTAGGTAAAATTGGCAATGAGTTTTATAACTTAATGCGCACTGAAATTAATGAAGTGGAAGAGCCGTTTTCTGACGGTAAAATCGGTTCAACCACCATGCCCCATAAACGCAATCCCGCAGCTTTAGAAGGCCTTGCCAGTTTAACTGCGCCTTTATTAAAAAGTGTGGCATTAATCCATGAATCGATGAAAGTTGAACATGAACGTGACGCCATGAGCTGGCGAGCGGAGTGGATCGCCCTGCCGGAAATTAACCTCTATATTTCAGCACAATTACAAACAGCGTTAGCGGTGCTTAAAGGTTTGAAAGTCAATGCCGATCGTATGTTAGCCAATTTATCTCTACAAAATGGCTTACTGCTTTCAGAAAAGGTGATGTTTGAAATAGGTAAACGGCTAGGCAAGCAGACTGCACATCATTTGGTTTATCAATGTGCGATGCGAGCGTTTGAGCAAAATCAACCGTTTAAAACCGTGTTACTGGCCGATCCAAATTTAAATCAAGAATTTAGCGAAGCCGAACTTGATAGCTGGCTCGATCCAATTAACTATCTTGGCTTAGCACCGGAAAAAGTCGATCAGGTTATCGATTATGCTGAGCAAAGTGGAGTATTAGCATGAGCGTTCGCCTGATCACCCACGCCGATATTCCTGCTTATCAACGGCTGTTACATGATGCCTATCAAGCTACCACGCAATTAGGGATCCATTTCGCTGCCGCAACGGTCACGCCAGAACAAATCGCCCGGCATATTGATTCAAATGCCGTTTATGTTTATGAAAAACAGGGGCAATTAGTTTCAACGTTAAGCATCCGTTTTCCGTGGGGCAATAATCCCGGGCCTTATGGGTTACCGCATTTAGGTTGGTTTGCAACCTGTCAGCACTATAAAGGACAAGGTTTTGGCAATGCGCTATGGGAATTTGTTGAAAAGCAGATTTTAATTAACCAGCTAAAGTTACCCGCTGTCACCCTCGGCACGGCAGCAAATCACCCATGGTTAGCACAGATTTATATTAAAAAAGGCTACCATGAAATTGGTCAAGCCGATTTAACCGCTGATCACACCACTATCTATTTTGAAAAAATATTTAATCATCAAAGCTACAGCGAATGGCAAAACAGGAGTACCAAAATATGCAAACCATAAAAACCCTATGTTCGGCAGCGTTAATCGCTAGCTTAACCTTATTAACGGCATGCGATAACCAATCGAAAACTCAAGCCCCCGAAAAGACCGTTATTAAAGTCGGTTCAACCGGTCAAAGTTATCCTAATGGTTATAAGCAGGATGATAAATTAGTCGGTTTTGATGTGGAAGTAACACAAGCCATTGCCAACGAGTTAGGCTATCAAGTTGAATGGGTGATTGCTGAATTTGGTGGCTTAATGGGGCAGTTTGATTCGGGGCGATTAGATACCATTGCCAATGCCGTTGCCATTACGCCAGCCCGTCAAGCTAAGTATGATTTTTCCAATGCTTACAGCTTTTATGGTAGCCAAATTGTGACACATAAAGATAATCAAACCATTAACACTCTGCCCGACTTTAACGGCAAAACTATTGCCGGCGTTTTAGGGTCAAATCATATTAACAATCTGAAAAAAGCCTTCCCGAATAATGAGATCACCATTAAAACTTACGAAACAAGGGACGGAGCCATGTATGACACCGAATATCAGCGTGTTGACGGTTATGTCAATTCTAAACCGATTTTACTGGCCGAAATCAAACGCAAAAATTTACCGTTTAAATTAGTCGGTGATCCAATCACTATCGAACAAGTGGCGTTCCCATTTAGTAAAGATGAGAAAGGTCAGGCACTGCGTGAAAAATTTAATCAAGCTTTAGAAAAGTTACGTGCTAATGGCACCTTGAAAAATCTATCGATTAAATATTTTGGCGAAGATATTACCTCATGAATTTTAATATAGACTATTTTTTTGGCGTGTTTGGGCAGATATTACCGTATTTGCCGGTCACGCTTTTTATTGCGATAGTCTCAATATCATTTGCCATTGTTTTAGGATTGGCTATCGCCCTGTTGCGTAATAACAAGATAATAATTGTTGATGCAATTTTTTCGCTGTTTATTTCGCTATTTCGTGGTATACCGTCGGTCGTGTTACTGTTTATTATCTATTACGGATTACCACAAATCTTTCCGGTATTAAAGCAAATGGGCGCAACCACGGCGGCCATTATCTGCTTTAGCCTAAAATATGCAGCCTATTTAGCCGAAATCTTTCGGGCGGGTTTGGCATCGGTCGATATCGGTCAGAAAGAGGCGGGATTGACATCGGGTTTAACTATCTTTCAAGTTTATCGAGGCATAATATTGCCACAAGCAATGGTTAACGCCCTGCCCAATACCGGTAATATGTTTATCTCGTTACTTAAAGATTCATCAGTAGCTTTTTTTGTCGGTGTGCAAGAGTTACTTGCCGCAGGGAAGATGTTAACGGCCAACTCTTTTCTCTATTTTGAAACCTATTTAGCGGTGGGTATTGTCTATTGGCTTACTGTGGTCGCTTATTCGTGGCTACAAAAGCAGTTAGAACGAAAACTGACTAAGCCATATCATCGTTAAAGGAGGCGGATTATGATTAAGGTATCAGAGCTATCAAAAAGGTTTGCCAATAATCCAGTATTAAAAGAAATTAACCTAAATGTAAAACAAGGTGAAGTGGTGGCAATTATTGGTCCGTCAGGTTCGGGAAAATCCACCTTATTGCGTTGCTTAAATTTATTAGAAAAACCCGACAGCGGCATTATCCAAATTGGCGAGGTGACGCTTGATTGTCAGCACTATAATCACAGGCAAGAGACCGAATTGCGTAAACAGTCGGCAATGGTGTTTCAACACTATAACTTGTTTAAAAATAAAACGGCGTTAGAAAACATTACTTATCCGTTAATCGTTGGCCAAAAAATGGATAAGAAACAGGCGTTGCAACGAGGGCTGTGGTTACTTGAAAGGGTGGGCATGGTTGATTATGCCAATCAATATCCGATCACGTTATCCGGCGGGCAACAACAACGCATTGCTATCGCCAGAGCGCTGGCAGTCAGACCGAAAGTGTTGTTATTTGATGAGCCAACCTCCGCACTCGATCCGGAGCGGGTGCACGAAGTATTACAAGTGATGCTGCAACTTGCTAAAGAAAATATCACAATGATTATTGTGACGCACGAAATGGAGTTTGCTAAATATGTGGCCGATCGGATTATCTTTATGGCTAACGGCATTATTGTTGAGGAAGGCTTAGCAAAATCAATTATCGACAATCCCCAAAATGCCTTAACCCAACGCTTTTTACGGCAATTAACGGATGATATCGATTTTCAAATTTAGTTAACTGTTTAACCACAGTTAATTAACCGTCAACTGAGGTAAAAACCGAGCTTGATTACAGCGTCAACCAATGGCGCTGTAAAAATTGATCTAAACTTAACCCGTTTGCCAGTTGTTCAATATCGGCCAATAAGTTATCGGTTTTTTGCTCATCCCCGACTGCTTGCAGTAGTTTTAAGCGCATCTGCTCACTGGTATAAGGATTTTGTGGTGATCCTTTAGGAAAATCAATCCGCTGTGAAAGCTTATTACCGCACAAAAATTCGATTTCAACAACCACATAGCGATTTGAGGACTTATGACAGGTATTGGCCGTTTGATAATGGCGTTGCATTTTTTGCATTAACGACACAATATTGTCAGCAATCGGCTCAGGTGAAAAACGTTCAAAATCAAGTGGATAACCTAGCAGCGTCAAGGCTAAAATATATTCCGCGGAAAACCGCCCCTGCTCACCGGTTGTCGGGGATTGGTAAATTAACGCCGCATCGCTTTTCGGAGGCGCAAAACAGAGGGTAATGTTGGCAATGTTATCCGGCTTAAATTGTTGCTGCTGATAAAGTAATTGCCCAGCATCGGCAATGTAAGCAGCCGCTGAACAATAAGAGTAGGTTTTAAACCATAGCCCGGGCTCAACGATTTTCCACGGTTTTGCCCATTGTTGTAAGGTCAATTGCTCATTATTCTGCCCATAAATAGCTAAAAAACCGAGGTTTTCATCTAAAAAATTTTGATCGGCAGTCAAACCCGCTCTTAACCATTCAACGGTTTGCAATGCTTGTTGAGCGGCTAGCCCGGCATGTAAAAACTTAATCGGTGTCCCCATTAACAGGCGCATGCCGGCGGCTTGAGTCGCCGCTAAAGCAAAAGCTTCGGTTAAAAACGGTTCTTGATATAAGTAGCAAATGGCGACTGTTGCGGCAATGCCGCCTAAAGTGGCCGTCGCATGCCAACCTTTTTCATAATGGTAGGGATTGACACTTTTTCCCAACAATGCCATAACTTCAATCCCGATCACATAGGCGGTTAAAAAGCGCCGGCCGTCAATATTTGTTGGTGGTTTATCTAACCGTACACTGGCAAACAGTGCAGATAAAATGACGGCTGAAGGGTGACCTCGTACATCGGCGTGGACATCATCATAATCCAGACAGTGCGCTTGGAAACCATTAAATAGTGCCGCTTGACGAGCAGTCGCTAACTGCTTGCGACCAACCAGCCATGCTCGTTGGTGCCCGCCTTCATCGGTTAACCACGCCAGCAATTTTTGCGCATCTGCATCATTATGCGCTTGTAAGCTACTGGCAAAATAGTCAGTAACGCCGGCAATGGCTCGACGGATAACAATGCGATCACTGATTACTGGTGTCTGTTCGATAATCTGCGCTAATTGTTGAGCTAAATTCATGGACTGTTCTCGTCATGGGTTAATGGCTGCTTATATTTTTAATAAACGCTATTTGGCTAGGTTTAATGAATCATATCACTTAATCGGTTTAGATAAATATGTTTGATCACGATTTTCTATGTTAAAATGCTCGACCTTCGTTAATCATAATCTGATAAAGTCACCGGTTATTATGTCAATTTGTTATATTGCTTTAGGTAGCAACCTTGATGATCCTTTTGCTCAAGCTAATCGTGCTATTGCAGCGTTAAAACAGTTACCTAATTCCAGCGTGTCTGCGGTGTCGCCTTTTTATCGCAGTAAACCTTTAGGGCCGCAAGATCAAAATGATTATCTTAATGCAGTTATCAAACTGACCACCACGCTATCACCGATTGAATTACTCGATCATCTGCAAGCGATCGAAAAATCGCAAGGGCGAGTTCGTAAAGATAACCGTTGGGGCGCAAGAACGTTAGATCTCGATATTTTACTTTATGATGATTTAATCATCGACAGTGAAAGATTAACTATTCCACATTATCATATGAAAAACCGAGAATTTGTGCTTTACCCGCTGTTTGATATCGCACCCGATCTTATTCTACCTGATAACGATAACTTGTCTGATTTAGTTTCCAAATGTTGTGAAAATGGAATAAAAAAGTGGAATAAGTAATTATCTTTATTAATAACAGATAGTTGTCGTTTTTGATTTATTTTTCAGCAAAAAAATATTAAAAAAAATTTGCCAAAGGCTAATTTATTGCTATAGTTTAGCGCTTGCAAATAATCTGTACTTAAGGGGATTGCTGTGAAAAAGGAACAAAAATTAAATACATCTTCTCTTAGCCTACTTTCAATTGCTGGGCTAGAGCCTTATAAAGAGGCAAAAGATGAGGAGTATATGAATCCTAAGCAATTGAAACATTTCAAACTTATCTTAGAAGCATGGCTTTCACAACTTCAAGGTGAAATGGGGAAAACTGTGTCTCACATGCAAGATGAGGCTGCTAATTTTCCAGATCCAGCTGACCGGGCAACACAAGAAGAAGAGTTCAGTTTAGAATTACGTGCTCGTGATAGAGAACGAAAACTTATCAAAAAGATTGAAAAAACATTAAAGAAAATCGAATCCGATGATTTTGGTTATTGTGACTCTTGTGGTATTGAAATCGGTATTCGTCGTTTAGAAGCAAGACCAACAGCGGATTTATGTATCGACTGTAAAACACTTGCAGAACTCCGCGAAAAACAAATGGGTATATAATTCCCATTTAATCAATAAATTATCTTCATTAATCCGATATGCCTAAACGCTATATTGGTCGTTTTGCCCCGTCGCCTTCAGGGCCACTTCATTTTGGTTCATTGGTGACGGCTCTGGGTAGCTATCTTCAAGCCAAATCTTGCCAAGGTAAATGGTTAGTTCGGATTGAAGATATCGACCCGCCCCGTGAGGCGAAAGGGGCATCATCCCTTATATTAAAAACACTTGAAGCCGTTGGCTTATATTGGGATGACAGCGTATTGTATCAATCAGCTTGTAGCGAGCGCTATTTAGATATACTGCATTCACTGTTAGCTAAGCAGCAAGCTTATTATTGCAACTGCACCCGTGCGCGCATTCACCAACTTGAAAATGGTATTTATGATAATTATTGTCGCCAGCGATATTTAACCATTGGTCAGGGGCAACCTTTAGCGATTCGCTTAGCACAACATCATCCGATTTTTCAGTTTGAAGATAAAATTCAAGGTTTACAAACAGTTGAGCCAGCTAAGGCAAAGGAAGATTTTATTATTCATCGAAAAGACGGGCTATTTGCCTATAATTTGGTTGTGGTGTTAGATGATCATTATCAAGGCATTAGCGAAATTGTGCGAGGTGCGGATCTATTGCCGGTTACCGCTCAACAAATTTCGCTTTATCAGTTGTTTGGCTATCCGGTGCCAACTTACTGCCATTTACCGCTCGTGTTGGATAATCACGGAAATAAACTTTCCAAGCAAAATCACGCTAAACCGATTGATTTAAACAATTTAACAGCGTTAACCGTTCAAGCTCTACAATTTTTAGGGCAACCTATCTTGCCGGATTGGCGAGATGCCAGCCAAACCGAACTGCTGCAATGGGCGATTGAACACTGGCAGTTAACCGATGTGCCACAACAAAATCGCCTATCACCCGCCAATATAGGATAGATTTGGTAACATACCGATCTGATGCTCTTGCAGTAAATGTTTTTCCGGTTTTATCATTAATGAAGCGAGGATTCGAGCTTTAAGTTGGGCTTTTTGCGCTGGACTGACCAATAGGTCACGCAAATCAACCGCCGCTTGCCCAAATAGGCAGTAATGCAACTGACCCAATGATGAGACTCGCAAACGGTTACAACTTTTACAAAAATCTTTTGAATACGGCATAATCAGCCCGATCTTGCCCTGATAGTCGCTATGCGCATAAACCTTAGCCGGGCCGGATAACGGCGCTTTGGGTTGTAATTGCCAACCTTGCTCAATTAATTGCCGCTCAATCATTTGACCGGAAAAGTGATAACGTTGAAAAAAAGGCTGACTTTCAGCAGTTTCCATTAGTTCAATAAAGCGTAATTCAACTGGTCTATCTTTAAGCCAAATCAGGTAATCAGACAGGTTATCGTTAAGATTTTTCATCAATACAGTATTGATTTTAACTTTTTTAATGCCGACTTCTAACGCTTTTTCAACACCTAAAATTAATGAAGTTAATTTATCTTGCCCGGTGATGAGCTTAAACACGTGTGGCGAAAAACTATCAATACTCAGATTAATAGCGTTCAGACCGGCTTGCTGCCAATGCGCAATATTTTTTAATAAACGTGATCCATTGGTGGTTATTGCCAGTTCAGTCACACTCGGATATGTGGCTATCAGCGATAGAATATCAATAAAATCACGACGTAAGGTCGGCTCGCCACCAGTTAAGCGAATTTTATGCACGCCAAGTTCGGTAAATGTTGAGACAACATTACCGATCTCATTAAGCGATAAAAACTGATGTTCTTTGTTGGGGCGATAACCGTCAGGCAAACAGTATTGACACTGAAAATTACACTGCTCGGTAATCGACAAGCGTAGATATTGAAATCGACGCTGAAAATTATCCATTAATTGCATATCACAAACACCTTATCCAAATCGGGAAGCATAGCCATTTCTGCGCTATACCGCGGCTAGTCCACCATATGAAATCCAAACTCACTTAGGTGAAAAAGCTTCAGAGTTTGTTTAAGTCTAGCATAGACACTATTTATTGACTACGGACAATTAATTGTTATCACTATTCGATGATTGATTAGAGGATTCAATTTCATCATTATTACTTTCAGTATGAATAACGGTGATGTAATTGGGTATAGTCGGCGCACAGCGATAAAGATAGACCCACTGCATACCATTTTGTTCAATTTTTATGTATTGCTTAATTAATTTGTCACTTTCAGTATCGCTAGGCGATTGTTGATCTTTATATTGATCAAGAAATTCTTTTATTATTTCCTCACCCTCGGTTAATGGGCCTTGATAATTTGCTATATAATCTGCACTTAACTGCTCTAATTTCTTTAAGAATAAGGCTTGCTCTTTTTCAATATTAAACTGCTTAGGATTATGATAGCCTAAAGTGGTATAAATCCTGTCTGCGATCGGTGAACCTGTGTTGACTTGTTTTTTTTTGCCACAAAATATATTTAAAGGGAGCAACAATATTACCCCCAAAATAAAGAGATACGATGTCGGTACCAATGAGATTTGCAAATAGAGCTGTATCAAGCCCCAAATACAACTTGAAATGCCGATCAGCTCCAAGACCTTTACAATCAGTGATGTGCGAGTTTTAGGATTTTCAACGCTCGCTTCTGTACCCTCTATAACATAAGGATGCATCCATATTATATGATCAGCAGGTCGACGTAGCGCATAGGCAAAATAGCTACCACCGTCAATTGGGTCAACCACTACCTCAACATAATCACCGTCAGCAAAAGCAACACGACTACAAACCCCTTCAATTAGCTTATCACCTAATTTAAATCGGTAATATTGTTCAATATTTGGCGTATCGCCCTTGCCGGCTGAATCCTGTGCAGCAATCATTTGATTGATTTTATACACCACAGCGAGATAACCGATTGAGTTTAAATTAATATCCGCACACCCAGCTAATTGGCGGGCTTGAATAAAAGTCTCTCGTGATGAATAGACAGCTAAATCCGTGATATAACCAGTGATAATTTGATAATGTGCAATCGAGGTTGTGGTGCAAGATTTCATAAAATTCCTTCTTTGTTATTCGTTGATGCTATCTAGTCAATAATTGGTAGCCAGTTAGGTAATGTTGGCGTTTTACAATAATAATCACATTCGCCTTTAAATTGCGCTAACGGTTTAAATTCGGGTGTCTGCGGATCATTAAATATGTCACTGGCACCTGCACGATATAATTTTTTAAATCGTATGGTTTCGCCAGCAACGCTATGTCGCCAAGGTTTTGGATAACCCCAAGAAGCTAAAACTTGATTACCAAAAAACGAGTACCCGCCACCTGCCGCAAAGAAGATGAAAATAATGCTAAATATCCACCCCCAAAAACTATATTTAATTACATTAAGCAGGTAACTCAATGACGCATCATTGCAAAGGCTTATAATTAAAAATACAAGACAACAAATCACAACCATAATCGTAGTTAAAATAAAGTTTATTTTCAAAAATTCACATGTTGACATGCCAATATAACGGGGAAAAATCAACATGTGTTGCGCTGGAATTCGAATGGCATAGCATTGATAAGTATCGTAGTCTTGTGGCGGTTTGACCAGCATTTCAACATAGTCACCCTCTTCAAAAGCAATGAGGCTAACTCGCCCTTCGACCGCATGATTACCCACATAACAGGTGAAGTATTTTCCTTTTAACAACGGGCGAGATTTGAATAAATAACTAAAAAAAGCCAGAATGGATGAGATTAATAGCAGAGTTTGATCGTCCTTTTCTCCTTTCTTCAACTTACTGACAGTCCCTTTAAGTAAATAAAAATCTTTTTTCATTGATAACTCGCTAACTTTGATTAATACCTTGTAGTCTGAATAATATGACAATTTTTAACGTTTTTTGCTTATTATAGGGGATTTATTTATTTCATAACTAGAAAATTTTTTTCATTCACTCTATTACCCTATATTTTTAGGTTATTTGCAGCTTTGCTTAGTATTCATTCTATTTCGGTATATAATGATTTCCTTGTCGATAAAACCGTCAAATGGAGGTTGTGATGATCACCCAAGTAAGCCCTTTTGGATCAATGGATTTGCTGGCACAAGCTGAGGTTGATATTTTAAAAAAATCAGCCAATAGTGAACTCTATCAGCTATTTAGAAATTGTGCATTAGCGACACTTAATGCCGGCAGTAAAACCGATAGTACTAAAGAACTTTTAGATAGATTTAAATCGTTTGAAGTCAATGTTATTAGTAAAGAGCGTGGGGTCAAATTAGAGCTTATTGATGCCCCGGAAAGCGCTTTTGTCGATAAGAAAATTATTCGCTCAATACAGGCAAATCTTTTTGCGGTGTTGCGTGATATTCTTTTCTTAAACAGCCAAATTAGTGCAGTAAAACAGTTAGTTTCCAATGTGAAACTTGAAAAAGATCTCTCCTATTACATCACCAACCTTGTGTTTTCGATTTTGCGTAACGCCAATGCGCTACATGTTGGCGAAGAGCCTAACCTTATTGTTTGTTGGGGTGGGCATTCGATTAATGAAAACGAATACTATTATGCCCGTCAAGTCGGCATGCAGTTAGGGCTACGTGAGCTTAATATCTGCACTGGCTGTGGACCCGGCATTATGGAAGCCCCAATGAAAGGCGCCGCTGTTGGTCATGCTCAGCAACGTTATAAAGAAAGCCGATTTATTGGTATGACAGAGCCTTCAATCATTGCCGCTGAGCCACCTAATGCACTGGTAAATGAACTTATTATTATGCCGGATATTGAAAAACGACTTGAAGCGTTTGTCCGTATCGCGCACGGTATTGTGATTTTTCCAGGCGGTCCGGGCACTGCTGAAGAGCTGCTTTATATTTTGGGTATTTTGTTAAATCCGGCCAATAAAAATCAAACCTTACCGCTTATTTTAACCGGTCCAAAAGAGTGTGAAGATTATTTTACGGCAATCGATGACTTTATTCGTAATACCCTTGGTGAACAAGCGACTCAACTTTATCAAATTGTGATTGATTCACCGGAAAAGGTCGCTCGGATTATGAAAGAAGGGGTCAAACAGGTTAAATCTTCTCGCTTAAAAACCGGCGATGCTTATGGATTTAACTGGCTGCTGAAAATCGATGAATCACTCCAGCATCCGTTTACGCCAATTCATGAAAATATGGCTGCGCTGAATTTACATAAAGATCAACCGGTTGAGCTATTAGCCGCCGACTTACGCCGTGCTTTTTCCGGTATTGTTGCCGGCAATGTCAAAGAGTTTGGCATGAAGCAAATTGCTGAACATGGTCCATACAAGTTGCAAGGAGATCGTGAGCTGATGAAACAGTTGGATAATCTGTTACGCAGTTTTGTTAAACAAGATCGGATGAAATTACCGGGCGGAAGCGCTTATCAGCCATGTTATGAGATCTGTTATTAGTCCTGTTAATTATATCCTTTAATGATATCACTACTCTGCCAGCAAAGATGTCGGCAGAGTAGTTAGCAAGTAGCTAAAATCATGACAAATCATTCAAGATATCTAACGCTTCAGATACTTTTTTCACACCAAAAACTTGCATATTTTCCGGTCTCTTTTTGGGCATATTAGCTATAGGGACGATCGCCTTTTTAAAGCCATGTTTAGCCGCTTCGGCAATTCGCTCTTGCCCACTAGGAACCGGTCTGATTTCACCACCTAAACCAATTTCGCCAAAAATGACCACATCTTGCGGTAACGGGCGATTGCGAAAACTTGAAACTAAGGCCGCGATTAAAGCTAAATCGGCGCTGGTTTCTGTCACTTTTACGCCACCGACCACATTGACAAAAATATCTTGATCGGCCATTTGTAATCCACCATGTCGATGCAATACCGCCAACAACAGTGCTAAGCGATTTTGATCTAAGCCCACGGTCACTCGCCTTGGGTTGCCATACATGGAGTGATCAACCAGCGCTTGAATCTCTACCAGCAATGGACGGGTACCTTCCCATAACACCATAACGGAGCTACCGGGTAGCATTTCATCACCCCGACTTAAAAATATTGCTGACGGGTTACTTACCTCTTTCAAACCTTGTTCAGTCATGGCAAAAACGCCAAGTTCATTCACTGCACCAAAACGGTTTTTATGGCTGCGCAGCGTTCTAAACCTTGAATCGGCATCACCGTCTAATAATATTGAGCAGTCAATGCAGTGTTCCAGCACTTTAGGCCCCGCAAGCGAACCGTCTTTAGTCACATGACCGACCATAATAATGGCAATACCTTTGGTTTTGGCAAAGCGAGTTAAATAAGCGGCGGTTTCCCGTACTTGCGCAACACTACCGGGCGAGGATTGAATATCAGACAGATGCATCACTTGTATCGAATCAATCACCATAAGTTTTGGTTGAGATTGATCGGCCAGTAAACAGATCTGCTCGATACTGGTTTCAGACAGCATGTTGATATTATCGGTCGGTAAACCTAATCGGTGGGCGCGCATTGCGACTTGTTGTAAAGACTCTTCACCGGTCACATAAAGGGTGTTCATGTGCGCTGAGAGTTTACTCATCGTTTGCAATAGTAAGGTACTTTTACCGGCGCCGGGATTACCACCGATCAATATCGCACTTCCCGGCACTACGCCGCCACCGAGCACCCGATCGAATTCAGAAAATCCAGTTGAGAATCTCGGTAGCGCTTCTAAACTAATTTCAGATAATTTTTGGATTTTTGCTTGCCCAGCGACACTGCCGGCATAGCCTGTTAATCGTTCATTACGTGATGATGAGCTTGCAAGCCTAACTTCGGTTATGGTGTTCCAAGCATGACAAGCACTACATTGCCCTTGCCAACGTGGATAATCAGCCCCGCAATCATTACAAACATACGCACGTTTAACACTTTTTGCCAAATTATTCTCCTAACCTTCACTTAATAAACTTGTCGATAAGATACACCATAATCCAGTTAAATCTGCATAATTAATGCTAATTCTCGCCTTTTCTACCACTTTTGGTTTGCCATGATAAGCAACCCCAAGACCAGCAATACGAATCATCATTAAATCGTTGGCACCATCGCCAATTGCCACAGTTTGTTCAATAGGAATATTTAATGAGGCGGCTAATTGTTGTAAAGTGCGAGCCTTATATTTAGCATCGACAATTTGACCGATGACTTTACCGGTTAAGCGATTGTTTTTAATCTCTAACTCATTGGCATACGCATCAACTAACTTTAATTTCTGCTTTAGGTGATCAGCAAAATAGGTAAAACCGCCAGAGGCAATGGCAACATGCCAACCTTTTTTATGTAGCTCTTTAACCAAATAGGTTAATCCCGATGTCATTGGTAGTGACTGTTTAACTTGCTGTAAGATATCTTGATGTGCCCCTTTTAAAGTTGCGACTCGTTTACGTAGACTGGTTGCAAAATCAAGCTCACCTCGCATGGCTTGTTCGGTAACGGCTGCAACTTGCTCGCCAACGCCATGCAGTTTTGCCAGTTCATCAATGCATTCAATAGTAATTGCCGTTGAATCCATATCCATAACCAATAAGCCCGGTGAATTTAAAGTTGGCAAATTATCGATAGGTGAAACGTCAATACCTAATGCCAGCGAAATTGATTTCGCTTTTTTGGGGATCATACCGGCAATACGGACAATTTGATAAGATTTCACTTTCCAAGATGACACTATCACCATTGGCATTGCCAATTGTCTTTGGAAGTTCGATAAAATCGTTTTATTTAATTTTTTACCATAAATAATCCAACCTGTTTTACCGGCATTATAGTCAAGCGGTACCACTTCACAGCCATTTAAAGATAAAGGTAAACCTTGCCAGTATTGAATATTTTCGGGGAGATCATTATAGGTTAATGTGTAAGCCATAACAAAAATCTTAATAACGCAAAACAGATTTGGAATTTATCATATCTATCAAAAATTGTCCAAGTAAGGATTATAAGATGTTATTAATTGAAATTTCGGACTAAAAAACTCTGCTCATCAACTTTTTTTGCAAAAAAATGGGGTCATTGTTAATCAATATTTATTGCCTTTAGTTTGGTTTAGTTTAGAAATGACAAAATAACACTAAACGGCTTGTCCCCACAAACACAGCTGTTCAAGTGCCGGACCAATTTTTTCACCCAAAGGGGTTAATTTATATAACACTTTAAGTGGTGGTTTTTCACCATATACACGGCGAGTAATAAGTTGATCTTCTTCCAACTTTTTAAGCTGGATGCTGAGTGTTAATGCTTTATTCATTTTTCATAGTGCATGTTTTTTTTAAATGCACTAATTACTTTTTCTTAAAATAGCGTAGAAAAACCCATCGCCGCCGTTGTCGGTGGGTAAAAACTGTTTAACCTCGCCTTGCAATTTCGCATCACTATTTTCTTGTAAAAAACGCTCAATCTGCAATCTATTCTCGTCAGGGAGGATTGAGCAGGTAGCATAGACTAAAGTGCCACCTGTTTTTAAATAAGGCCAAATATTGGTTAAGATCGCATGTTGCAGTTCAGTCAATTGCGCTATATCGCTATCTCGCCGTAACCATTTAATATCGGGATGACGACGAACTACACCGGTAGCGGAGCAAGGTGCATCAAGCAAGATACGATCAAAAAGTCGCCCTTTACACCATGTTTCCGGTGTTAAACCGTCGCCAACTTTCACTTCGGCATGTTGTTTTAAGCGAGCTAAGTTTTCATCAATGCGTTTTGCTCGGCTGGCATCCACGTCAACCGCTAGCACGTGAGCTTTTGGCGCCACTTCTAAAATATGGGTGGTTTTACCGCCCGGCGCGGCGCACATATCTAAAATCTGTTCGTCATTTTGTGGTGCCAATAGGTAAGCGGCATATTGCGCGGATAAGTCTTGCACCGTTACCGCACCTTGAGCAAAACCCGGTAACTTAGTGACATTTACCGGTGATAATAAGCGAATAGCAGAAGGTATATCGGCAAAAACGGCGGATTGAATTTGTGCGTCAGCCAGTAATTGTTGATACTCAGTTGCAGTATAGTGATTCAAATTCACCCGTAGCCACATGGGTGGCTTTTGATTATTGGCTTCAATAATAGCTTGCCAATCATCGGGATAAGCTTGTTTAAGGCGATTTAATAGCCATGTCGGATGCCATGTTCGGCTGGCTTGTTGTTGGCTCTCTTTACTCAATTGCTGGGTTAATGTTGTTTGCTGGCGCAAAAACTCACGCAATACCCCATTAACCAAGCCTTTTAATGCCGATTTTTTGAGATCGTTGACCGCATTAACTGTCTCGCCAACAGCAGCATGTTCAGGGATTCGGGTATAGAGAATTTGATAAACTCCAACAAGTAATAAATAGTGTAAAACCCTATTTTTACCGGTCATGACTTTTTTCATCAAACGATGAATGTAAAAGTTAAGCTCCGGCAATACGCGCATCACGCCAAAACAGATCTCTTGAACTAATGCACGATCTTTGTCGGCTATTTTAGGTTGCAAAACCGTTAAGGCATTACTTAGCGACTGCCCGTCTTCAAGCACGTTATAAATAGCCTGTGCGCAAATCGCTCGAATATTTTGTTGTAACTTTTTATTCATAAATAATAATAACCTTAACGCATTGATAAATTACAGTATTAATGACCCAACCCAACCGGCAATAAATAACGGAATATTAAAATGGGTAAATGTTGGGATCACACTATCACGTATATGGTCATGTTGCCCGTCACTATTCAGCCCGGCCGATGTAGCTAAAATGGTATCTGACGGCGGTGAGCCGGCATCTCCAATTGCGCCCGATGCGCCAATTAAACAGACCGTTGCAATCGGTGAAAAACCTAATTGCACACAAAGCGGCACATAAATGGCTGCAATAATCGGCACGGTTGAGAATGATGAACCAATGCCCAGTGTTATCACTAATCCCACTAACATCATCATAAATGAGGCCACCACTTTATTACCGGCAAATAACGCTGCGCTATTGATAACCAGTGGCTCAATTTCATGGGTCTGTTTTAACACTTCAGCAAAGCCTTGTGCTGAAATCATAACAAAACCAATCATCGCCATCATTTTTATACCGTCAGTAAATACCCCGTCAGCTTCACCCCATTTTATGGTGCCAGAGACAATAAAGCAGATAAAACCAATCAGAGCACCTAAAATCATTGAGCCGGTATAAAGTTGCACGGTAAAAGAGAGTACAATAGCCAATAAAGAGACGATAACTGAACGTTTATTCACGTTGTTAAGCGCATCAAGGTTTGTCTCTTCACGAATAATTTTATATTCACGTGGTTTACGGTAACTGACAAAAATTGCCCATAATAAACCACAAAACATACCTAAAGCCGGAATTGCCATTGCATGCATAACATTGACATGACTCACATCCATACCCGATGAGATAATATTTTTTAACAATATTTGATTTAAAAAGATATTACCAAACCCGACCGGTAAAAACATATAAGGGGTAATCAGACCGAATGTCATGATACAGGCAATCATACGTCGGTCTAATTGTAGTCTCGACATGACATATAACAGTGGCGGAATTAACAGCGGAATAAAGGCGATATGGATCGGAATAATATTTTGCGAGGAAATACTCACTAATCCAATAATGACAATTAATGTCCACTTAATTCGGGTTTTTGCACTGCTCGATGTTAGCTGTTTTATCGCTTTGTCCGCTAATAATTCAGGTAACCCTGATTTGGATATCGCAACAGCAAATGCACCTAACATGGCATAAGAAAGTGCAATGTTGGCACCATTACTGATGCCGGTATTAAAAGCATCGATTGTTTCTTTTAAAGTTAAGTGACTAAACAGGCCGCCGGCAAATGCGCCGATAATTAAACTAATTACCACATGCACTCGGCATAGTGACAGCACTAACATTAAAATAACAGCAACGACGACAGCATTGATTGAAGATAAAAATTCAAGAATGGTATGCATAAAATGGATTCTTCGTAGCTCAGTAAAATAAGTTATTCTAGGCGATAGCCAACCAAAGTGCAATTGATCATGCCGACTTAACCGCCAGCCCTTGCCTATTTAAAAAATCATCGCTTTGCGTTTAAATAAAAAACAACCCGCCAAAAAATTAAATAAAAAAATAAAATCAATATGTTGATTGAATTTTTCGCAATTTAGATTTAATTATTTGATTATTCATTTGTTGATGTAGATCGCATTTTGCCAAAAAATCTTTTTTTTACCTTGCTAATCGCCCAATTAATCGATATTTTAAACAATAGAAATTTTTAATAGAAATCAACTTATTTATAGAAATATAATAATAAATACCAATATGGCTGATCTAAAAATTTACACAATTTATGTTTTGATGAATTGATTTTTGTTTAAGGAGAAAGATATGTCTAACCGTCCAATAGGATTGGCAGCGTTAACTGTCTTAGATGTTTCACCAGCCAATCAAGTTTTGGTTGCTGCCGAAGCCGGTTATACTCATGTTGGTTTACGGCTTATTCCCGCTACCCCAACCGAACCCGTTTATGCAACTGTTGGCGACACGCCAATGGTGCGCGAAATTGAACGCCGGTTAAAAGAGACCGGCATTAAAGTCTTAGATATTGAGATTTTTCGCTTAAAACCCGATACCCGTGTAATCAACTTTTTACCAGTACTTGAAACAGGTGCCCGATTGGGCGCTAGTCAGGTACTGCTGGCGGGCAACGATCCGGATCAAAATCGCCTGGCCGATAATTTTGCCCAGCTGTGTGAAATTGCCGCACCACTTGGCATTGCAATAAATATTGAGCCGATGCCATGGACTGATATTCCAACAGTAAATGCCGGGATTGAATTACTCAAAACAGCCAATCAAAACAATCAAGGAATGATTATCGATCCACTACACTTTGATCGTGGGGCAAATACTTTGGATGATTTGAAAAAAGTACCTAAAGATTGTTGGCGCTATATGCAACTGTGTGACGGCACCAAAGAGAAACCAAAAGATATAGAAGGATTACTCTATCAAGCTCGTAACTATCGCCTGTCACCGGGTCGAGGTGGTATTGACCTTGTGTCACTGTTAAAAGCGTTACCGGAAATGCCAATTTCAATTGAGTGCTGTAACGATGAGTTAGCGTTATCCAAATCACCGATTGAACGCGCTAAAATGTATATTGAAGATGCACGTGCATTATTAAAACGTGTAGCAGAACAATCGTAAATGTGTACCCTTTGCTAAAAGGCAAAGTCAGTAGTGGAGAATTTTTAATGAGAAATAATATCGACGGCCATTTTTTATTGATTGGTTTAATGGCCTACCCAATTCGTCATAGCTTATCGCCACAAATGCAAAATACCCTCTATGCTAAGCTTGATATCCCTTATGTCTATTTAGCCTTCGAAGTTGATCAAGAAAAGTTACCCGATGCAATAAAAGGGCTTCGTGCTTTAGGGCTACGTGGTAGTGCAGTATCGATGCCAAATAAACAATTGGTCTGCCAATATCTTGATAAATTAACCCCGGCAGTTGAAATGAGTGGTGCTTGCAATACGATCTCAAATGATAACGGCGTACTTACCGGTTACAACACCGACGGCATTGGGTATATGCGTATGCTTAAAGAAGCCGGTGTTGATGTGATAGGCAAAAAAATGACCATTTTAGGTGCCGGTGGCGCGGCAACGGCGATTGTGGTACAAGCAGCACTTGACGGTGTGAAAGAGATTGCAATCTTTAATCAGAAAGATGAGTGCTACGCCAAAATCGAAGCAGTTGCTAAAAAATTAAATGAAAATACGCAATGTAAAGTATCTGTCACCGACCTTGCCGATACGGAGCAACTTCGCCAGGCGATTGCCACAAGTCAAGTGCTTTGTAACGCAACCGGTGTCGGTATGAAACCATTAGAAGGTCAAAGTTTAATTACCGATCCAACCATGTTAAGACCAGATCTGGTGGTGACTGACTGTATTTATAGTCCACGAAAAACCAAATTACTTGAAATCGCCGAAAAGCAAGGCTGCAAAACCTTAAATGGTATTGGTATGATGCTATGGCAAGGCGCTGCGCAAATTAAAATTTGGACGGGTGAAGATGCGCCAATCGACTATGTAAAAGAAAAAATGGGATTTAATGATTAATAATTACGCAGGCTAATAACTTACTTTTAACTGATTTATCATACGCTTTAACCGGCTTTTAGATTAAGCAGATAATTAAAGGTAAGTTATCAGATTAATCTATGCTATTGTCTTATTTGAAATAAGCTATGTGGCATTATTGATTATTAACCTAACTTTTGGCAAACAGGATTGAAAATGAAAACAGTTACTATTAAACAGCTTGAAATCGGTACCGGCGCACCGAAAATTATCGTACCAGTAGTGGGTAAAACCGAAGCAGAACTACTCGATGAAATTAAATTTTTACAATCTATTGATTTTGATGTCCTTGAGTGGCGTGTTGATCACTTCAGTCAAGTCGATGATATTGATGCAGTAAAATCAGTGGCTAAACAAATCGGACAATTACTCCCCAATAAGCCGATACTCTTTACCTTCCGAACAGCAAATGAAGGCGGGGTAAAACCATGGCCACTTAGCGATTATATCCGGTTAAACAAAGGAATGGCCAGCAGTGGACTTGTCGATCTGATCGATGTTGAAGTGTTTATTGGTGATGAGTATGTCAAAGAGATTATCGACGTTGCACACCAACATCATGTCTTTGTGGTCAGCTCTAATCACGACTTTGAAAAAACCCCAGCACAAAGCGATATTGTCGCTCGATTACGAAAAATGCAAGACTTAGGGGCAGATATTCCGAAAATTGCAGTGATGCCAAAATCAACAGATGATGTGTTAACGCTACTTGCCGCCACCACGGAAATGAACGAAAAGTACGCAACCCAGCCAATTATCACCATGTCAATGGCGGGGCTAGGCGCAGTTAGCCGCATAGCTGGCACAACATTTGGTTCAGCAATGACATTTGGTGCGGCAAAAAATGCTTCGGCCCCCGGGCAACTTGATGTCAAAGAGTTACGTTATATTTTAGATGTGTTGTATCGAAGTCGCAGTTAAATAAATAGGTCGTTAAATAGATAGCTAAATAGATAGTTAAATTAATCGCGCAATAAATAATTAAATATTTAGCTAAATTATTATCGCAACACTGTTTAAACAATAATAAGCAATAAATAACAAGCAAAAACCGTTTACTTAGCGGTCGTTAACAAGTTTACGAAATAGGAGTTTTTTATGAGCCAAAGTTGGTTAGGGTTAGAAAATGATGTCTGTGTCGTCACTGGCGCTATGGGCGGTATGGGGTTAGAAATTTGCCGTGAATTTGCTAAACAAAAAGCAAATTTGGTATTGATTGATTTAGATGAAGCCAAATGCCAACAATTTGCCAAAGAGCTCACAAAGCAGTATGGAATACAAGCGATCGGTATTGCGTGTAACACCACAATTGAAGAACAGGTTGATGCCGCTGTTGCCGAAGTAAAACAAGTATTCGGTCGCTGTGATGTGCTGGTTAACACCGCGGCTATTTTGCGTTTTTGTCCCATTGAGGATTTGCCACTTGATGAATGGAAAACGACAGTCAATATTAATTTAACCGGTTATTTTTTAATGTCACAACGCTTTGGGCGCTTGATGATTGAGCAAAAATCGGGGCGTATGGTGCATATCTCAACCGTTGCTTCTCATACACCCGAAACATACAGTGGCGCTTATAGTCCAACTAAAGCCGGGGTATCAATGCTATCTAAACAGTTTGCTGCAGAATGGGGGCAATTTGGTATTCGCAGTAATGCAGTATGCCCGTGCTTTGTCAAAACGCCGTTATCAAGAAAATTCTATGAAGATAAAGAAGTTGAACAAGGGCGAACACGTATGATAGCCAGCCGACGTATTGGTGAAACCATTGATATTGCCAACGCCGTTTTATATTTAGCCAGTAAACGTTCGGATTACTCTAACGGAACTGAGCTGGTTGTCGACGGTGGGTATGAAGTGATGTTAGGCGATTTAGTGCCTCGTCCGGGTGGGCGTCGTCAATTTGCCATTGAACAGCATGCAGCACTTAACGCAAATAAAAAATAGTAAACCGCAATGGCAAATAGCTATTGTCAAGATAGCTTATATTAGCGGTCGTGAATATTAAAAGTTAACTCATAATCAATGATAACAAACGAAAGAATATAGGGAGCTTCGATGAGTGAATTGTCAATCATCGCAATACATCACGTTAAACCGGCTTTTGTTGAAGCATACCGCCAAGCGGCCGAGCAAATAATTGCGCTTAGCAGAAAAGAATCAGGTTGTGTTGCCTATGATCTGGGCATTGATTTGAGCGATTCTAATACGTTTATCTTTACTGAAACATGGGCTAGCAGGCAAGCGTTAGAGCATCATCAAAACACAGCGCATTTTTTAGCATTTAAAACGTTTCTCAATGACAAATTAGTCGGTAGAGAGTGTTATATAACAAAAAAATTTAATTAACTAAGTTAGTTATTTCACATGGCTCGCATCGAGCAACAGATGCGAGCCATTATCGTTTTAAGTGATTTATAGATAAAATGAATCGATTTAATAAAATTAATAAAATATATATATAAAATTTTTCATCAATAATTTTTTAAAACCCAAAAAATATTTAACGGATATTAAGAAAATTATTTAATAAAAAGGAGCCAAATATGCCTAATCTTTCAGCTATATTTGAACCGTTCGTGATTAACAGAACAACTATTCGTAACCGGATTGTTATGCCGCCTATTGGCACCAACTTCGCCACCCTTAACGGGGAAATGGTTGAAGACCATATTCAGTACTACGAACAACGAGCAAAAGGCGGGACTGGGCTTATTATCCTTGAAAATGTCTGTGTTGATTTTCCCTATGGTACCAATGGCACAACCCAACTGAGAATCGATAATGATCAGTATATCCCCGGTCTGTTTAAATTTACCGAGCGAATGCATAAACATGGCGCATCGGTTGCCGTGCAAATTAATCATGCCGGCGCATCAGCCTATCCCGGTCGTTTAAATGGTTTACAACCGATTTCATCGTCGAATATCCCGTCTAAAACCGGCGGTAATGTGCCAAGACCGGCAACCGTTGAAGAGCTTAATGAAATCGTAAAACAATACGGGCTTGCCGCTCAACGTGCTCAGCGGGCAGGCTTTGATGCCGTTGAAATTCATGGTGGGCACTCTTATTTGCTGAGTCAATTTTTATCACCAATCTATAATCGGCGTACCGATGAATTTGGTGGCAGCGCAGAAAATCGCTCTCGCCTTATTCGAATGGTTATTGATGAGATGCGCACAAAAGTTGGACCACATTTCCCAATTTTATTACGGATTAGTGCAGTTGATTTTGTCGACGGCGGCAATAGTTTAGATGATACGTTAGAAATTCTTCAATACCTTGCTGACGGGGTGGATGTGTTTGATGTGTCAGCGGCACAAAATGATACGATTCAATTTCAAATCGATCAGATGAACTTACCGGACGGCTGGCGTGCTTATATGGCTAAAGCCGTGCGTGATAAATTTAATAAGCCAACAATTGCATCGGGTAATTTTCGCGATCCGGCAATTATTGCTAAAACCATTGAAGAAGGCACCGCTGATTTTGTGGTGTTGGGTCGTGGGTTGATTGCAGAGCCTTATTGGGTTGAAAAAGTGCAAAATAACGAACTTGATACGTTAAGAAAATGTATCTCGTGCAATATTGGTTGTGCCGATCATCGTATCGCTCGTTCTAAACCGATTCGCTGCACGGTTAATCCCGATATTATTAGCTACGAAGACTACAAACGTTATCAAATTTCAACACCCATTAATGTTGTGGTTATTGGCGGCGGAACGGCAGGTCTTGAAGCAGCATGCAGCGCAGCTGAAGTTGGCTGTAAGGTCACTTTATTTGAGGAAAAACCTTTTTTAGGTGGACTTTCAATGATGATTTCACGCTTTCCTTATAAAGCACGCATTGCCGATTTACCTAAATTTTTAATTAATCGGGCAAAAAAATTAAAAAATCTGACCATTAAGCTAAATACGACAGCAACGCCAGATGTTATCGAAAGTCTTAAGCCAGATTTAGTGGTGAGTGCTACCGGTTCAAAGCCCCTTTTGCCACCAATTAAAGGCTTGCAAGCTCAACTGCAATCGAATAATCGTAAGGTGTTTTCGATCTTCGATATTATGCAAGATTTTTCACAATTTACCGATATTCCTAATAAAAAAGTGGTGGTGATTGGTGGTGGCGCCGTTGGTTTGGATGTGGTGGAATATTTCTCAGAAAACAAGGCTAAAGATGTTTCGATTGTCGAAATGAAATCGGCTATGGCAGAAGATTTAGATTATATTGGTCGAATTTCCATGATGACAATGCTTAATCACAATGGAGTAAATGTTCATTTATCAACGACTTTATTAGAAGTCGCCGACAATTACTTTTTGGTAAGCGATAAAGACGGCAACCAATTTAAACTACCTTTCGATTACGGTTTTGTTTGTCTAGGTATGCAAAGTGAAAATACTTATAGCGCTGCATTTATTGAGCACGCCAAAGCACATAACTATATTTTTCATAAAATTGGTGATAATAAGCAGGCGCGCAAACTTATTGACGGAATGCGTGAAGGACGAGATGTGATCACCTTAATTCAACGCTTAGAAAGAATTAAAGCCAACAAAGTACGTGGAGTTGATATCAATAAACCTTTATAATACGCTGTTATGATAACCGAATTTTCAAGCAGTTGAACGCACATAGCTGAAAGATTGTGCAAATTTGCTTACGGTTGAACTTTAACAAGTATATACTTAATTAGGCTCTCTGATTGAAAATAATGAGAGCTAATAATTTTTTATGGCTTAAACGCTCATTTCATATCGGGTTGGCGAATTAACCTTAAGTTATTTAAGTATATCATTAGCAGTAAATTAAGAGGTTTATCTTTATGTTTCCTTGGTGGACTAAAATCTATTTGTCACTAATTCAGATCCCGGTTAAGCTTTTTGTCAAAAGCAAACCGATTCCGACCGATCCAATTACTGAATTAGATTTGGATACCAATAGACCTATCTTATATGTACTACCTTATAACTCTCAGATCGATTTAATGGTCGTTCGTTCGCTGTGTTTACGTTATGATTTACCTGATCCATTAAAAGGCATCGATATTAATGGCAAAATTGTGCCGGCTTTTATCTATATTGATAAAGGTCCTGGCTTTTTTGCTTCTAACCAGCTGCAAAATATGTCTATCGATATTTTAAAAGACTATATTTCGGCGCATCAGCAAAATGAAGATCTGGATATCCAAATGTTACCTGTTTCGGTTATGTTTGGACGTAGCCCGGATAAAGAAGGTAAAAAGAAACCTACGTTGCAAGTGCTTGGCGCAACTTATAAATTATATAAAATCATTGTTTCAGGTCGAGACTGCTATACCCGTTTTTCCCGTACAGTATCGTTTAAAGCTTTACAGAATGATAAGCAGCAAGATATTTCGGTATTAGCTCATAAATTGGCTCGTGTTGCCCGAATTCATTTTGCTAAACAGAGAATGGCTTCGGTCGGACCTAAATTGCCGGTCAGACAAGAGATGCTCAACGGTTTACTTAAAAAACCGGGATTAGCTGAAGCGATTGAAGAAGAGGCGAAAAGTAAAAATATCAGTCAAGAGAAAGCGCAAAGAAATGCGTTAGCGATGTTAAATGAGATTGCCGCTAACTTTTCTTACCGAATGCTGCGTATCACCGATTTTGTACTGACTTGGGCATGGAATAGGCTCTATCAAGGCTTAAAAGTTACCAATGCTGACCCGGTGCGAGAACTGGCTCAAAATGGTCATGAAATTGTCTACGCACCTTGTCATCGAAGCCATATGGATTACCTGTTATTATCCTATGTTCTGTATCGTCAAGGATTAGTGCCACCACATATTGCCGCTGGTATTAATCTCAATTTCTGGCCTGCAGGTCCGATTTTTAGACGATTGGGGGCATTTTTTATCCGACGTTCGTTTCGAGGCAATAAACTTTATACTTCTGTTTTTCGGGAATATCTTGCTGAACTATTTATCCGTGGTTATGCGGTTGAATACTTTATCGAGGGCGGCCGCTCACGTACCGGTCGATTGCTCGATCCGAAAACGGGTATGTTAATGATGACCGTTCAAACACTTTTGCGTGGCGATGCAAGGCCGATCACTATTGTTCCGGTCTATATCGGCTACGAGCATGTTTTAGAAGTTGCCACTTATGCCAATGAACTGCGTGGCGCTCAAAAAAAGAAAGAGAGTTTATGGCGCACCATTAAAGCCTTTTTAAAACTGAAAAAATTGGGTTATGGTTATGTCAATTTTGGCCACCCTATACCTTTAAACCAATTTTTAACGCAACAAGTTCCGCAATGGCGAGATGCTATCGAACCAACCGGCACAGTGCGCCCGAACTGGCTGACACCGACAACCAATTTGTTGGCTAAAGAGATTATGGAGCGCATTAACTCATCAGCGGCAATTAATGCAATGAACTTATGTTGCTCGATCTTATTAGCAGCCGATCAACGAGCGCTAACTAAAGTGAGATTGCTTGAGCATATCAGTTATTTGATTAAACTATTTAAAAGCATTCCTTATTCGGATTTGATAACCATTCCCGATCAGACGCCCGAAGAGTTATTCGAGCATGCTAAACAAATGGGTAAATTTGTCATCACAACCGATGAAGCGGGTGAAATTGTTGGGCTTACAGCCGAACAAGCCATTTTAATGACGTATTACCGCAACAATATTCAACATTTGTTAATTATTCCAGCCATTGTTGCCAGAATTCTGTTAAAGCATAATCGAATCTCATCACAAGAGGTTGTTGAGCAAGTGAAATTGCTGTTCCCGTTAATTAAATCGGAACTGTTTCTTTATCATAACGATGAGCAATTAACTCAATATGTTCATCAGATCATTGACGCTTATGCTGAGTTGAATTTGATCAGTTATTCTCCGGATAAATTAACATTGAATTATTTAAAAATGTCGGGATTGCAATTACTCTCTTCATCTTCTAAAGATACATTACAGCGTTACGTTATTGCTTTTTCATTATTGCAAAAAGATCCAAGCATTAGCCGAGGCACGCTAGAGAAAGAAGCACGCCTTATTGCTGAAAGATTATCAGTTTTACATGGTATTAATGCACCTGAATTTTTCGATAAAGGTGTTTTTTCAGCATTGGTCAGTTCAATGCGAGAACAGGGTTATTTAGATGATAAAGGCGATGCTAACTTGCCGAAAATTGAGGCAATGAATAACATTCTTAAACCTCTTATCACCGCCCGAGTGATGCAAACGATTGATGAAATTAATCCACTTGATAAGTAGATAAATTAACGCCTATTTTGGATAATCTTGCTCATGAACTTCCCATGAGCAAGACAATAATACAATACTTCATTTTTTTACACTAAAACACAGCTTAAATCTTAATTTTTTGCATGAATAATCGAGATTATTCAACAGATTTCTATTTTTTTCATTAATTCAGCCCCATTTATTTGACATATGTCAAAACTTTACATTTTTGCACTTGTTTTTCCCTTTATTTCCGGTCAATTAAATATTATCATTACAATTAATAGGGATGTTTTTTACTGCTTCCAACATAATAAATTTAATAATGTAATGTCAGCTTTTTAAGGAGTTCATATGCTATTTAACCGTAGACAGTTCTTTAAGATCTGTGCTGGTGGCATGGCAGGAACAACGGTTGCTACGTTGGGATTTGCGCCCAATGTAGCGCTTGCACAAACTCGCCAATATAAACTATTAAAATCAAAAGAAACACGCAATAACTGCACCTATTGTTCGGTAGGATGTGGCATGTTGCTCTATAGTCGTGGGGATGGTGCTAAAAATGCCGAGTCTTCGATTTTTCATATTGAAGGCGATCCTGATCATCCGGTGAGTCGAGGTTCTCTTTGTCCGAAAGGTGCTGGTGTGCTCGATTATATTAAAAGCGAGCAACGGGTTAAATATCCGGAATATCGAGCGCCAGGCTCTGATAAGTGGCAACGCATTAGTTGGGATGACGCAATAGACCGTATCGCTCGCTTAATGAAAGCTGACCGTGACAAAAATTTTATCGAGAAAAATAAACAAGGTACCACCGTTAATCGCTGGACAACAACCGGTTGGGCGGTGACCTCAGCAGCCAGTAATGAAACTGGTTGGTTAGCGTTTAAAATTGCCCGTTCACTGGGTATGTTAAGCCTTGAAACGCAAGCTAGGGTCTGTCATGGTCCTTCGGTATCAAGCTTAGCGGCAACCTATGGTCGTGGCGCAATGACCAACAATTGGAATGATATTAAAAATGCCAATGTGGTTATTGTTATGGGCGGTAATGCGGCTGAAGCGCACCCGGTTGGCTTTAAATGGGCTATTGAAGCAAAAATTTCAAATGGCGCCGAACTGATTGCTATTGATCCACGGTTTCATCGAACAGCTTCGGTAGCTGACCATTATGTCCCCATTCGCTCCGGCTCTGATATTGCTTTTTTACTTGGAGTGATTAATTATCTGATCACGCATAACGAAGTTAATTTTGACTATTTAGTCACCCATAGTAATGCCAGCTTACTGGTTCGGGATGATTTTAATTTTGATGAAGCTTCCGGACTATTTAGTGGTTATGATGCGGCTAATCGTCAGTATGATCAGACCAGTTGGGCTTACCAAAAAGATGGCAATGGCTACGCCTTAAGAGATAAAACCCTTAGCCATCCGCGTTGTGTTTGGAATCTGCTTAAAAAACATGTCAGCCGCTATACGCCGGAAATGGTTAATCAAATAACCGGTAGCCCGATTGACAATTTTTTACACGTTTGTCGTTCTTTAGCTAGCACCAAAACCAATGATAGAGCTGCGACATTTTTATATGCGTTAGGTTGGACACAACACACTTATGGCACCCAAATTATCCGCACAGCGGCAATGATTCAACTCATTTTAGGTAATATTGGCGTTATGGGCGGAGGCATTAATGCCTTGCGTGGACACTCTAACATTCAAGGTTTAACCGATGTAGGCTTGCTATCCAATCGCCTGCCAGCTTATCTTGATTTACCAAAAGAATCGCAAGTTTCACTTGAGCAGTATTTAGATGAAAAAACCCCAAAACCGCTTGGTCCCAACGAGGTCAATTTTTGGGGGAATTATCCTAAATTCTTTATCAGCTTTATGAAATCCATGTATGGCGATAAAGCCACAAAAGAGAATAATTGGGGATTTGATTGGCTACCTAAGTGGGATCAAACTTACGACATGTTGCGATTTAGTAAAATGATGCGTGACGGCCAAGCTAATGGTTTTATCTGCCAAGGCTTTAATCCACTTGCGGCTTTACCGGATAAAAACAGCATTCGTGAAGGGTTATCTAATTTAAAATTTTTAGTGAGCATAGACCCGCTACCAACCGAAACAGCCGAATTTTGGAAAAATCATGGTGAGTCTAACGATGTTGATTCTAGCAAAATCCAAACTGAAGTCTTTAGGCTACCTTCGAACTGTTTTGCTGAAGAAAACGGCACAATCGTTAACTCTTCACGCTTGTTACAATGGCACTGGGCGGCGGCAAGGCCTCCATATGAATCCCTTTACGATCCGGAAATCATTGCTCGTATCTATTTAAGAATTAAAGAGCTATATGCCCTTGAAGGTGGAGCTTATCATGAAGCTATCGATAATCTAACCTGGGATTATCAAGAACCAGAAGGACCAGCAGCCGAAGAGTTAGCCAAAGAGTGTAATGGTCGAGCACTAGCCGATCTCACCGATGCTAATGGCAATGTGGTGCTGAAAAAAGGACAATTATTGAGCGGATTTGCTCAATTAAAAGCCGACGGTACCACCTCTTCGGGTATTTGGATTTTCTGTGGCTCATGGACTGAACAAGGCAACCAAATGGCGCGGCGAGATCCTAGCGATCCGTCCGGTAAAGGTGTGCATGCTGGCTGGGCATGGGCATGGCCAATGAATCGCCGAGTACTGTATAACCGTGCTTCTGCTGATGAGAATGGTAATCCATGGGATCCTAAACGGGTATTAGTTAAATGGAATGGTTCAAGTTGGGTGGGTAATGATGTCGCCGATTTTACCGCTACATTACCACCGAGTTCAGGCGCTGGCGCATTTATTATGAATAACGACGGTTTAGGCGGATTATTTTGCTTAAATCGGTTAGTTGACGGACCTTTCCCGGAGCATTATGAACCGTTTGAAACACCAATTTCAAATAACCCTATGCACCCCAAACAAGTCAGTAGTCCGGTTGCGAGAGTATTTAAAGAAGATTTAGCTCGCTTAGGTAGCGCCAATGATTTCCCTTATGTCGGCACCACTTACAGTATTACTGAACACTTCCATTTTTGGACTCAACATGCAAGGCTAGCCTCCATTACGCAACCAGAGCAATTTATTGAACTTAGCGAGAATTTAGCAAGTAAAAAAGGCATAAAACTGGGCGATATGGTTAAAGTCACTTCATATCGAGGCTATATCAAGGCTAAAGCAGTTGTCACTAAACGCCTGCCAACTTTAACAGTTGACGGTAAAGAGATCGAAACTATTGGCATTCCTATTGTATGGGGATTTACCGGCCAGACGAAAAAAGGATTTTTGGTCAATGAGTTAACACCGCACTTAGGCGATGCTAATTCACAAACGCCGGAGTATAAATCGTTTTTAGTCAATATCGAAAAAGTTACCACAGCGGCATAGGGAGGAAGATTTAGTTATGTCATTACAAACTCAAGATATTATTCGCCGCTCAGCAACCAATGCTTTAACACCGGCGCCACGAGCTCGGGACTACCAGCAAGAGGTAGCCAAATTAATCGATGTCACAACTTGCATCGGCTGTAAAGCCTGCCAAGTTGCGTGTAGCGAATGGAATGATTTACGCGCTGAAGTTGGTCATACCGTTGGTGTTTATGATAATCCCGCTGATTTAGCACCCAAAGCGTGGACGGTTATGCGCTATTCGGAAGTGGAAGTAAATGGTAAATTCGAATGGTTAATACGCAAAGATGGTTGTATGCACTGTTCCGATCCGGGCTGTTTAAAAGCCTGCCCTTCAGAAGGGGCAATTATACAATATGCCAACGGTATCGTTGATTTTCAGTCAGAACACTGTATTGGCTGTGGCTACTGTATGGCCGGTTGTCCATTTAACATTCCAAGAGTCAGTAAAGAAGATAATCACTCCTATAAATGTACGTTATGTGTCGATCGGGTTTCAGTGGGTCAAGAGCCGGCGTGTGTCAAAACCTGCCCAACCGGCGCCATTCATTTTGGTACTAAGCAAGATATGATTCGCCATGCTGAGCATCGTATTGAAGATCTGAAAAAACGTGGATTTGAGCATGCCGGGCTTTATGATCCTCAAGGTGTGGGTGGTACGCATGTTATGTATGTGTTACATCATGCTGATCAGCCAGAACTTTATCACGGTTTACCGAAAGATCCGCATATCAGTGACGTTGTTAAATTTTGGAAAGGTGTCTGGAAGCCGATTTCGGCTGCGGCCTTTGTTGCCACATTTGGTGGATTACTATTCCATTATATGGGTGTCGGTGCAATTGAAGTAGATGAAGATGATATTGAACACGAAAAACAAGCCGATCAACAAGCAAGAAAACGTTTAGGCCTACCTATTTTTGGTCGAAAAAATAGTATCGATTCATCACAACAGGAGAATCACCATGAATAAAAAAGGAATGATATTAAGAACACCACTTATTGTTCGCTTTTGCCACTGGTGTATGGTGTGCTTGTTTATTTTAACTGCGCTTTCAGGTTTATCTTTGTTTTTTCCGTCGATTAAACTATTTAGCTTAGTGCTCGGAACACCACAATTAGTTAGGGCATTACATCCAATTATTGGTTGTGTTGTTTTTGTACTGTTGATGTTTATGTTTTTAAAACTGGCTCATCATAACATCCCCAATAAAAACGATATTATTTGGATTAAAAACTTCAAAAGCGTCATTATGGGTAAAGAAGAAGGCATTCCGATAGGCAAATACAATATCGGGCAAAAGTTTTTATTCTGGTGCATTATGGGCTTAATTTCGGTCTTGTTTATTACCGGTATGATCATGTGGCGTAGATACGTTTCAGATTATTTCCCGGTTTATATTGTCCGTATTGCGATATTTTTCCATTCACTTGCCGCAATCGCTTTAATTCTACTTGCTATCGGTCACGCTTATATGGCTATTTGGGTGAAAGGCTCGATCAAAGGGATGATTACAGGTTATGTATCAAGAGCATGGGCACGTAAAAATCACTCAGCATGGTATGAGGAGGAAATGCAACAGCTTTATCAACAAGAACTGAAAGAAAATTCAAACAGCAAAACTGAGCAGGCAACGCAAAGTGATCAAAAACCGGCTGAAATATAATTAAAACCATCCGCTGATACCTGTCGGCGGAAGTTTCTTAATTGACAATAAATCATGGTTAATATATCAATTACAGGTAAGCAATAATGAGTATAAAAATTGTCCCACAAGCACAACTCGAACAACACAATTTCAATTCAATTATTAAACAAATCCCGTTAGTTTTTTATCCTTCTGCAAAAACGCTTTATACTCATCGAGTAGAACGTTTACAAGCATTAGCCCAAAAAAGCCCATTTAGTGATTATTTAAATTTCTGTCTTCAAATAGCCCAGCAACAAGCTAATTTAGTAAAACAACAACCAGTTGAGCTTCACCAATCAATCCCGTTAAATAACGATAATCCACCATTAAGTTTAAAAAATTTACCATTAAGCGATGTGTGGCAAAAATATTTAAATCAATTGTTACAAGCCATTTCCGACACAACCCCGCAAATTACCTTGGTCATTGAGTCACTGCTTAAAAATAGTGCTGAGCAACTACAGCAAAAAGCGCTTTATTTACTCAATGGTAAGCTCAATAAGGTAGAAGGTAATGAATCGATATTTATTTGGTCGGCGCTTTCGCTTTACTATTGCCAGTTAGCTAGCCAAATTAAAGGTAAAGCGGTTGCGGAAAATACCGATAACAGTTGGTTATGTCCTGTTTGTAATAGTATGCCGGTGGCAAGTGTCATTCAAATTGGCGGTAATAATGGTTTACGTTACTTACATTGTAGTTTGTGTGAAAGCGAGTGGTATGTGCCACGAGTAAAATGTACCAGTTGTGATGATTTACAACATATAGAATATTTTTCACTGGATAATACATTAGCCGCAATTAAAACGGAATGTTGTCATGCTTGTCAAAGCTATCTGAAAATCTTTGATCAAGATAAAGACCCACATTTAGAAGTGATTGCTGATGATATCGCTTCATTAATTTTAGATATAAAAACCGAAGAAGAAGGATTTGCTAAAAGTGGGATCAATCCGTTTATTTTTGGTAACTAATCGTTGATTGCTTTATATTATTGCTATTAAACATCAGTCAACGATTAGATGTTTGCCAATTGTATTTGGTTATTCAACATCCGATGATAGCTGATCGACAAATAATCGTGAGAAGACCCTGTTATCTTAATTAAGTACAAAGTAAATAAAAATAAAATACAACTTAACATTTGCAAATAATAAGACTAGAATTAGAACCACTGTACTAGTTTATGAGTGTAATCTATGAAACGTTATTTTTTATTGTTTGTTATGTTAATCATTGCGCCATTTTTCAGTTCGGCAAATACGGTTAAAAATGTCGCTATAACGGCGATTGTTGAACACCCTTCGTTAGATCAGATTCGTGATGGCGTTAAAGACGAATTAGTAGAAAGTGGCTTTAAATTAGACCAAGATCTAAAAGTTCAATATAAAAGTGCGCAAGGAAGTAGCGCTACCGCAGCCCAAATAGCCAGACAATTTGTTGCAGCTAAACCCGATGTAATTGTCGCAATCGCAACGCCAAGTGCTCAAGCTACTGCGGCGGCAACGAAACAAATTCCGGTTGTTTTTGCTGGGATCACCGATCCGATAGCGGCAAAATTAATAAAAGATTGGCAACCAAGTGGCACCAATATTACGGGCGTGTCGGATTATCAAGAAATTGTGCCACAGGTCGATTTCATGAAAAAAATTGTCCCTAACGTTAAATCAGTTGGGTATATTTATAGCCCAAACGAAATTAACTCCACTGTCGTATTAAAAAATTTACAAGCTGAGTTAACTAAACACAATATCGCTTTAGTCGCCGTGCCAGCACAACGAACAGCCGATATTTCAACTGCTGCAAATACCCTAAAAGGTAAAGTTGATCTTATCTATACGACCACTGATAATAATGTGGTTTCTGCTTATGATTCTTTAGTAAAATTCGCTAATGAAAATAAAATTCCATTGTTAGCATCTTTCCCCGATGCGATTGAACGTGGTGCCGTTGCGGCATACGGCATGAGTTATTATGATGTTGGGCGTCAATCCGGGAAACTTGTTGTGCGGATTTTGAAAGGCGAAAAAGCTGGCGATATCAAACCAGAAATAGGTGAAGCATTACGCCTTGTTATAAATACCCAAGCGGCGAAAAAACAAGGGATCACTCTTTCTCCCCAAATTATCGAGTCGGCTTATAAAGTCATTGGCGATAACTAATTGATAACTAAGCGATAACCAGGCGCGAACATTATCAATATCTTTTATACTTTGCTCACAAAACTGAGCAAAGTATAACTTATAGTCCCCCCCCTGATTCACTTCACTAATCTTAACTTATCCCATAAAGTTGATGATGCGCTTAAATTGGTGTTATTTAATCTACCAATAATAGATTGCGTTTTTGCTATCCCCCACTCATAGTGTGTAATAAATTATTTACACCATTACTGTTCTTTTTTTCTAGAAAATTATCTGTTTTTGCTTTATAGTAAATCTATTAATCGCTTAATTGTAAAATAATTCTTACAGGAGCACCTTATGCGTAATACGATTATAAAATTTTGTATGTTATTAAGCTTATCCATTATGGCTTTCTCATCTTCCGCAGAAACAAATGATGAGCAAAAAAATGTAGCTATCACCGCTATTGTTGAACACCCGGCATTAGATAATGTGCGAAAAGGTGTTGAAGATGAATTAAAAGACAACGGTTATATTGCAGGTAAAAATCTTAAATTGCAGTTTTTAAGTGCACAAGGTAGTAGTGCTAATGCTGCTCAAATTGCCAAGCAGTTTGCGGCAAGTAAACCGGATGTGATTGTTGGCATCGCAACACCAAGTTCACAAGCGTTAGTTGCCACAACAAAACTTATCCCAATTGTGTTTACCGCCGTTACCGATCCGGTTGCCGCTAAATTAACAACCAGTTGGGAAGCATCAAAAACAAATGTAACGGGCGTATCTGATGCGCTTTCACTCGATTCACAAATTGATCTGATGTTGAAAATTAAACCCGATGCGAAAAATATTGGCTACGTCTATAGCCCTAGCGAAGTGAATTCGACAATCATTTTAAAAGAGCTTCAAATAGCGTTAGAAAAACGTGGAATGAAAATCATAGCCGCCCCGGCACAACGCACTTCAGATATTTCTACTGCAGCCAGAAGTTTGAAAGGTAAAGTCGATTTGATCTATACTACCACCGATAACAATGTGGTTTCTGCCTATGAAGCTTTGGCTAAGGTTGCTAACGAAAGCAAAATCCCTCTTATTGCCTCAAACCCTGAATCAGCAGAGCGTGGAGCTATTGCCGCTTTAGGTATGAGCTATTATGATCTTGGCCGTCAAGCTGGTAAAATTGTTATTCGAATACTAAATGGTGAAAAACCCGGTGATATTCCGCCGCAAGTGGGAAATATCACACAATTAACAATTAATAAAAAAGCTGCTGAACGACAAGGAATCACATTGTCAGAAGAGGTGTTAAAATCAGCAGAAAATATTATTGAAAAATAACTGTTTATTCTTATTAACTAAACCGCCAATTTTGGCGGTTACTTTTAATGGATCTTTTCATGTCTTTTGAATTTTTATTAGGCTCAATTGGAATTGGACTTATTTATGCCCTTGTGAGTTTAGGTGTATTTATCTCCTTCCGTTTACTTGATTTTCCCGATTTAACCGCTGATGCAAGCTTTCCGCTAGGGGGCGCAGTTTGTGGATTATGTATCTATGTTGGTATCGATCCATGGATTGCAACCTTGCTTGGTATGCTTGCTGGCTGCTTAGCGGGTGCGATGACAGGTTTACTGTACGTTAAACTCAATATTTTACAATTACTCTCAAGTATTATAGTGATGATTGGGCTTTATTCGATCAATCTGCGGATCTTAGGTATTGGTCCATATGTTATGGGTGAAACACCTAGATTAGCAGGCTCACCAAATCTTTCATTATTGGATGCTAAAACAATATTCTCGCCATTTATTGCGGAAGATTATAGTAATCAATACATCGTACAACCTTTAATGGTACTTGCTTTTGTTGTGGTATTTTGGGTATTACTGAATCTATTTTTAAATACTCAAAAAGGTTTAGCATTAAGGGCGACCGGTACAAATCCCCGAATGGCAAAATCGCAAGGAATTCCAACCGGCAGTATCACTATTCTTGGCATGGCAATATCCAATGGTCTAATCGCATTAGGCGGCTCTTTATTTGTTCAAACTCAAGGTGGTGCCGATATTACTATAGGTGTTGGAACAATTGTGATAGGTCTTGCTTCGATTATTATTGGTGAAAGTATCTTTCCAACCAAACGTATATGGGCAGTGATGCTAGCGGTTATTTTTGGCTCTATTTTATATCGTTTATTTATTGCCTTTGCCCTTAGCAATCAATTCTTACAAGATATTGGCGTTGGAACGGAAGATTTAAATCTTATTACAGCAATTTTAGTTGTCCTTGCGCTGGTGTTACCTAAGCAGTTGCAAAAACGTTCAAAGAAAAGAGGAAGTTAACATGATTAAGGTTAGCGATATACAATTAACTTTTAATCAAGGAACACCGATTGAAAATCATGTTTTACGAGGATTAAATCTTAACGTCCGCAAAGGTGAATTTGTTACTATTATTGGTAGTAATGGTGCAGGTAAAAGCTCGTTACTTAATGTTATAAGTGGTGATTTATTTGCTGATTCAGGACATATTATTATCAACGATCAGGATGTTACCCGTTGCCCAGCTTGGAAAAGAGCGGGTATGGTTGCCCGAGTTTTTCAAGATCCTATGGTCGGTACTTGTGAGAACTTAACTATAGAAGAAAATCTAGCCATTGCTTATAACCGTGGTCATAGATTTAGATTAATCCCGGCATTAAATGGTAAACTTCGTGCAATTTTTAAAGACAAGCTAGCTACTTTGAACTTAGGACTTGAAAATCGCCTGTCCGATATGATGGGTTTGCTTTCTGGCGGTCAAAGACAAGCGGTCAGCTTGCTAATGTCGACTTTACAACCTTCAAAATTACTGTTACTTGATGAACATACTGCCGCCCTTGATCCTAAAACGGCACAGTTTGTTTTAGAACTAACTAATGAAATTGTTGGTCAAAATCAATTAACCACAATGATGGTTACCCATTCAATGAAACAAGCTTTAGAGTATGGAAACAGAACAGTAATGCTTCATCAAGGACAGGTTGTGCTTGATGTATCAGGAGAAGAAAGAAGTAAATTAACGGTCACAGACTTGCTTGAAATGTTTGAAAAAACCCGTGGTGAGAAAGTTACCGACGATGCCTTACTATTAGGTTAATCCTTCATATAATAAGCAATATTTCTACCGGAAATATTGCTTGCTACTCTCTATTCCTTTAAATTTTTTATCTAACTGACGTATTTTCAATGACGATCTTATACGCTCACCGTTATCAAAACTAAACCTCATAAACTCTGATCTAAGTAAGTAGATAGATTGCCTCTAAGACATATTTATCAACATCTAAAACTCACACCTTATTATTCCAACAATATGCCTTTCTCTTTGTGCCTGTAATCACTTTAGCTAACCAAAATAAATACATTCTCTCTATTCTTTTAAATTTTTTCTCTAGCTGACGGTTTTTCAATGATGATCTTATACACTCACCGTTATCAGAACCAAATCTTTATAAACTCTCATTAAAGTAAGTTCATAAATTGCCTCTAAGACATATTTATCAATATCAAAAGCCCATGCCTTATTGTTCCAATAATATGCCTTTCTCTTTGTGCCGGTAATCACTTTAGCTAACCCAAATAAATACACTTTTGAATGTGAGTTTATTTAATGACAGATCTAATACTATATACTGACAAGATCTTAAACGTGCAACAATGAATAGTTAGTAGTTTACTTTTACAGCCATTCGTCTTATTGGTAGTTATCATAAGCATGACATAGATTTGTCTTAATTTAAATGAACTATATTTGAGACATAAAAAAATAGAAATAGGATAATTGGGTATTGGTTAATTAGGTAATTGATTAATTGATTAATTGATTAATTGATTAATTGATTAATTGAATAATTGAATAATTGAATAATTGAATAATTGAATAATTGAATAATTGAGTAATTGAGAAATATCCAATTAAATGTTAATTATGCGGGAAACCACAAAAGTTAATGTGAACGATAATTTGGGAAAATAGTGATGACTAATTGGTTATCCGATGTTTTTATGTAATCAAATTAATAATCTATTCATATCTAGATTGGCAACAACAAATAGCAAAAAAGCCCAGCATCTCTGCTGGGCTTTCGCTCTAATTTAAAAGTCTGGCGGCACCCTACTCTCACATGGGTAATACCCACACTACCATCGGCACTACGGCGTTTCACTTCTGAGTTCGGCATGGGGTCAGGTGGGACCACCGCGCTATTACCGCCAGACATATTCTGTCTTCTCCTTCTTCAACTGATGCGCATTATCGCATGTCTGCATCAATCGCTCAATCCGGAACAAACTGTTTTATCAATCTTTCATCACCTTTCGATGAGTTCTTACTCTTTCAACTTCACGTAATCCAAAACAACTCCGAGTTGTAAGGTTAAGACTCTCGGTTCATTAGTATCAGTTAGCTCAATGTATCACTACACTTACACACCTGACCTATCTACGTCTTAGTCTCAAACGGACCTTACTGAATCTCTTCAGGGAAAACTCATCTCGAGGCTAGTTTCGTGCTTAGATGCTTTCAGCACTTATCTATTCCGCACGTAGCTACCGGGCAATGCAATTGGCATCACAACCCGAACACCAGCGGTGCGTTCACTTCGGTCCTCTCGTACTAGAAGCAAACCCTCTCAATTTTCCTACGCCCATGGCAGATAGGGACCGAACTGTCTCACGACGTTCTAAACCCAGCTCGCGTACCACTTTAAACGGCGAACAGCCGTACCCTTGGGACCTACTTCAGCCCCAGGATGTGATGAGCCGACATCGAGGTGCCAAACACCGCCGTCGATATGAACTCTTGGGCGGTATCAGCCTGTTATCCCCGGAGTACCTTTTATCCGTTGAGCGATGGCCCTTCCATTCAGAACCACCGGATCACTATGACCTACTTTCGTACCTGCTCGAGCCGTCACTCTCGCAGTCAAGCTAGCTTTTGCCATTGCACTAACCTCCTGATGTCCGACCAGGATTAGCTAACCTTCGTGCTCCTCCGTTACTCTTTGGGAGGAGACCGCCCCAGTCAAACTACCCACCAGACAGTGTCCCTTACCTCGATTCAGAAGTACAGGTTAGAACATCAAACATTAAAGGGTGGTATTTCAAGGATGACTCCACACACACTGGCGTGCATGCTTCATAGTCTCCCACCTATCCTACACATTAAGGCTCAATGTTCACTGTCAAGCTATAGTAAAGGTTCACGGGGTCTTTCCGTCTTGCCACGGGTACACCGCATCTTCACGGCAATTTCAATTTCACTGAGTCTCGGGTGGAGACAGCCTGGCCATCATTACGCCATTCGTGCAGGTCGGAACTTACCCGACAAGGAATTTCGCTACCTTAGGACCGTTATAGTTACGGCCGCCGTTTACTGGGGCTTCGATCAAGAGCTTCTGCTTACGCATAACCCCATCAATTAACCTTCCAGCACCGGGCAGGCGTCACACCGTATACGTCCACTTTCGTGTTTGCACAGTGCTGTGTTTTTATTAAACAGTTGCAGCCAGCTGGTATCTTCGACTGATTTCACCTACGTCCGCGCGGGATTTCAATTACCGTCAGCGTGCCTTCTCCCGAAGTTACGGCACCATTTTGCCTAGTTCCTTCACCCGAGTTCTCTCAAGCGCCTGAGTATTCTCTACCTGACCACCTGTGTCGGTTTCGGGTACGATTAACTGTAACCTGAAGCTTAGAGGATTTTCCTGGAAGCAGGGCATCAATTACTTCACTACCTTAGTAGCTCGTCATCACGCCTCAGGGTCTCAGTGACCGGATTTGCCTAATCACACCCCTACACGCTTAACCCACCATCCAATAGGTGGTAAACCTAGCCTTCTTCGTCCCCCCATCGCAGTTACAGCCAGTACGGGAATATTAACCCGTTTCCCATCAGATACGCCCTTCGGCCTCTCCTTAGGGGTCGACTCACCCTGCCCCGATTAACGTTGGACAGGAACCCTTGGTCTTCCGGCGAGCGGGCTTTTCACCCGCTTTATCGTTACTTATGTCAGCATTCGCACTTCTGATACCTCCAGCATGCCTCACAACACACCTTCTACGGCTTACAGAACGCTCCCCTACCCAATACACTTTCGTGCACTGCCGCAGCTTCGGTGCATAGTTTTAGCCCCGTTACATCTTCCGCGCAGGCCGACTCGACTAGTGAGCTATTACGCTTTCTTTAAATGATGGCTGCTTCTAAGCCAACATCCTAGCTGTCTAAGCCTTCCCACTTCGTTTCCCACTTAACTATGACTTCGGGACCTTAGCTGGCGGTCTGGGTTGTTTCCCTCTTCACGACGAACGTTAGCACCCGCCGTGTGTCTCCCATGATTAAACTTGTCAGTATTCGGAGTTTGCATCGGGTTGGTAAGCCGGGATGGCCCCCTAGCCGAAACAGTGCTCTACCCCCAACAGTTACTCATGAGGCGCTACCTAAATAGCTTTCGGGGAGAACCAGCTATCTCCCGGTTTGATTGGCCTTTCACCCCCAGCCACAGGTCATCCGCTAATTTTTCAACATTAGTCGGTTCGGTCCTCCAGTTAGTGTTAACCAACCTTCAACCTGCCCATGGCTAGATCACCGGGTTTCGGGTCTATACCCTGCAACTTTTCGCACAGTTAATACTCGGTTTCCCTTCGGCTCCCCTATTCGGTTAACCTTGCTACAGAATATAAGTCGCTGACCCATTATACAAAAGGTACGCAGTCACACATACCCAACGGTACATGCTCCCACTGATTGTACGTACACGGTTTCAGGGTCTATTTCACTCCCCTCCCGGGGTTCTTTTCGCCTTTCCCTCACGGTACTGGTTCACTATCGGTCAATCAGGAGTATTTAGCCTTGGAGGATGGTCCCCCCATCTTCAGACAGGATATCACGTGTCCCGCCCTACTCTATAAGCTTCCACATAATGCATTTTCATGTACGGGACTTTCACCCTCTGTCGTGCGACTTTCCAGACGCTTCCACTAATACATTATGCTACCCGCTTGGGCTCCTCCCATTTCGCTCGCCGCTACTTTGGGAATCTCGGTTGATTTCTTTTCCTCGGGGTACTTAGATGTTTCAGTTCTCCCGGTTCGCCTCATCTGACTATGTATTCATCAGATGATAGTGCAGTCACCTGCACTGGGTTTCCCCATTCGGACATCAACGGCTATAGCGCCTTTTATCGGCTCACCGTCGCTTTTCGCAGATTAACACGTCCTTCATCGCCTCTGATTGCCTAGGCATCCACCGTGTACGCTTAATTTCTTAACCTTACAACTCACAGTTGTCTTGGTTTCAATTACGCTTTTTTCTCTTTTCTACTTCTTTACATTCATACTTTCATACAAATGCCTTCCGTAAAAACGAGAACTCGTTTCTTTCAGCTTGTTCCTAATTGTTAAAGAGCTTTATCTTTCTATTTACTCTTAAAAGTAAATACAAACATAATTTTTTCCGAAAAAATAATCTCATCTGATGGCGTCCCCTAGGGGATTCGAACCCCTGTTACCGCCGTGAAAGGGCGATGTCCTAGGCCTCTAGACGAAGGGGACTTAATTATTTCTTCTTAAACAAACAATCTGTGTGAACACTTACGAGCGCTTCGTAAGGAGGTGATCCAACCGCAGGTTCCCCTACGGTTACCTTGTTACGACTTCACCCCAGTCATGGACCACACCGTGGTAAACGCCCTCCCGAAGGTTAAGCTATCTACTTCTGGTGCAACCCACTCCCATGGTGTGACGGGCGGTGTGTACAAGGCCCGGGAACGTATTCACCGTGACATTCTGATTCACGATTACTAGCGATTCCGACTTCATGGAGTCGAGTTGCAGACTCCAATCCGGACTTAGACGTACTTTATGAGGTCCGCTTGCTCTCGCGAGGTCGCCTCCCTTTGTATACGCCATTGTAGCACGTGTGTAGCCCTGGTCGTAAGGGCCATGATGACTTGACGTCGTCCCCACCTTCCTCCGCTTTATCAACGGCAGTCTCCTTTGAGTTCCCGACCTAATCGCTGGCAACAAAGGATAAGGGTTGCGCTCGTTGCGGGACTTAACCCAACATTTCACAACACGAGCTGACGACAGCCATGCAGCACCTGTCTCACAGTTCCCGAAGGCACTCTCGCATCTCTGCAAGATTCTGTGGATGTCAAGACCAGGTAAGGTTCTTCGCGTTGCATCGAATTAAACCACATGCTCCACCGCTTGTGCGGGCCCCCGTCAATTCATTTGAGTTTTAACCTTGCGGCCGTACTCCCCAGGCGGTCGATTTATCGCGTTAGCTTCGGAGCCCATCACTCTAGGCAACAAACTCCAAATCGACATCGTTTACAGCGTGGACTACCAGGGTATCTAATCCTGTTTGCTCCCCACGCTTTCGCATCTCAGCGTCAGTATCTGTCCAGAAGGCCGCCTTCGCCACCGGTATTCCTCCACATCTCTACGCATTTCACCGCTACACGTGGAATTCTACCTTCCTCTACAATACTCCAGATAACCAGTTTTAAGTGCAGTTCCCAGGTTGAGCCCGGGGCTTTCACACCTAACTTAATTATCCGCCTACATGCCCTTTACGCCCAGTCATTCCGATTAACGCTCGCACCCTCCGTATTACCGCGGCTGCTGGCACGGAGTTAGCCGGTGCTTCTTCTGTAATTAACGTCAATTGATGCACCTATTCGATACACCACCTTCCTCATTACCGAAAGTACTTTACAACCCGAAGGCCTTCTTCATACACGCGGCATGGCTGCATCAGGGTTCCCCCCATTGTGCAATATTCCCCACTGCTGCCTCCCGTAGGAGTCTGGACCGTGTCTCAGTTCCAGTGTGGCTGGTCATCCTCTCAGACCAGCTAGAGATCGTCGCCTTGGTAAGCCTTTACCCTACCAACTAGCTAATCCCATATGGGTTCATCAAATGGCGCATGGCCCGAAGGTCCCATGCTTTGGTCTCTCAACTTTATGCGGTATTAGCAGTCGTTTCCAACTGTTGTCCCCCTCCATTCGGCAGATCCCCATACTTTACTCACCCGTCCGCCACTCGTCATCAAGTGCAAGCACTCATGTTACCGTTCGACTTGCATGTGTTAAGCCTGCCGCCAGCGTTCAATCTGAGCCATGATCAAACTCTTCAATTTAAAGTTTGATGCTCAATAACTGTCTCTGACATTATTCAAATGAATCTTCAGTGTCACTTATCAAGACTTAATTTTTTAGTCCGTAGACTTTTAATTTTTCGTCTCGCAAGTGCCCACACAGATTGTCTGTTTCTTATTTTTAAAGAGCTGACAGCTTCAATTTAACTTCACAATTGCTTGCTTCAGTTTGCTGTCTCAAGGGCTGCGTATACTACGCTACACCTTTTTATTCGTCAAGATCTTTTTTTAAAAAATTTGATCTTGCTCACTAATCACTTTTCCCGTCTGCTTTCGCTGACGCCGTGTCAGTGGGTGCGCATTATAGAGCCTTAGAAAAATCATGCAAGCGATTATTGCAAATTTATTTCCGATTGTGTTTTTTTTACACATGACGCTGTGAAAATAAACTAATCCTATACAAATTTTACAAACTTTCTTTATTTATTAGTGATCTTATAATTATAGTTTTCTATTTCAGTCTAACTTTTTAACTGGTTTTTTTATATGCCTTTTACTTTTGCACATCCAGCAATTGTTTTACCTTTTTACAAAAAGCCTAAATTTTTTTCCATGACAACTTTAATTATAGGTAGTATGTCACCTGACTTTGAATATTTTCTTAGAATGAAAATAAAAAGTGATATGAGCCACACTTTATTAGGCATCTTTTATTTTGATCTACCCATAACATTAATTATTGCTTTTATCTTTCACTTTATTATTCGTAATGAATTGATCAACAATTTGCCTCATTTTCTTTATAAACGATTTGCTCATTACCTAAATTTTAATTGGAGTGAATATTGCTACCATCATTGGTTTATTGTCATAACTTCTGCATTAATTGGCGCACTGTCTCATTTAGGTTGGGATAGTTTTACTCACTTGACTGGCTTTTTTGTACAACACCTGCCTTTTTTACAACAGACACTATCATTAAAAAATACAAATATTCCTACCTACCAATTACTCCAACATGGAAGTATTTTGGTAGGATTGAGTTTAATATGCTTCTTTATTCTCAGATTACCGATCTTGGTTGATAAGGCAAATAAAAGTAGCTTTCTATATTGGGGGTTAGTATTTTTGATTTTTTTAAGTTATTTTTCTCTTTTTTCACCAATACTATTCATACCTTTGGTCAAAGTGTGGTGAACTTTATTAATGCTCTATTTTTGGGGCTAATATTATCAGGGCTTATCGTGAGAATGATACGGCATTAATTTTAAATGCCGTATTAGGCTAGTATTATTAGAAAATTATGATTCAGCTTTTATTTTATTGGGTAGATCCGCCAAACTATCAATTACCCAATCAGCTTGCGCTAACGCTTCTTCTGTAATGGCATCACCGGTTTTCACCAAAACTGTTTTTTTAACGCCTGCCTTTTTACCCGACAATAAATCCGATACTCGGTCACCCACCATATAAGAGTTAGCAATATCAATTTTTAACTCTTTCGCCGCTGTTTGGATCATACCCGGACTCGGTTTGCGACATTCACAATGATCAACTAAAGGATCGTGCGGGCAATAATAGATACCGTCTAAGTCGACACCTCGGTCTTGTAATGACCAATCCATCCACTCTGTTAAGGTATGAAATTGCTCTTCAGTAAATTTATTTCTTGCAATACCTGATTGGTTAGTGGTAATAACTAACAAAAAGCCCATTTTTTTGAGTTCTTGCATTGCTTCAATTACGCCATCAATAAAATGAAATTTATCAATAGTATGTACATAATTGTAATCGATATTAATCGTACCATCTCGATCTAAAAAAATAGCTGGTTTCATATTTATTTGTATTCCTTTGCTTACATATCGCTCAAATTTGCATAGCATATTATCGATTGACTTAGATGTCTAGACGTCTTAATATTCAATTATCCAAACTTTATCTTTATATATTATGATAAAACTACAAAATATTTCGAAAGTATTTGAACAGAATAAAACGGTAATTCATGCCTTAAAAAATATAACAATCCATGTTCCGCAAGGCAAGATTTATGGTGTTATTGGTAAATCCGGCGCCGGAAAGAGTACACTTATTCGCTGCGTTAATCTATTAGAAAAACCAACAAGTGGTAGAATTTTCTTTGATAATCAAGATATCACCGATTTATCTAACCGACAGCTAATTGAAGTACGTCGCAAAATCAGTATGATTTTTCAACATTTTAACCTTTTATCTTCTCGGACGGTATTTGATAATATCGCTTTTCCGCTTGAGTTAAATAAGACACCGAAAGCGAAGATTAAACAAAAAGTCAATGAACTAATAGCGTTAGTTGGTTTGACCGAAAAAGCAAATGTCTACCCGGCAAATTTATCCGGCGGACAAAAACAACGCGTAGCTATTGCAAGAGCATTGGCTAGTGACCCTAAAGTATTATTGTGTGATGAAGCCACCAGTGCGCTCGATCCTGAAACTACTCGTTCGATTTTGGCATTACTCAAAGACATTAATCAAAAATTGGGATTAACCATTTTATTAATTACCCATGAAATGGACGTGGTAAAACAGATTTGCGATCAAGTTGCTGTGATCAGTAATGGTGAATTAGTCGAGCAATCTTCAGTCGGTGAAATGTTTTCGCATGCTAAAACCGAAATTGCCCGACAATTTATTCAATCGACGTTACATTTGACCATACCAGATGATTACTTAATTCGCCTTACGCCAGAACATAAAGAAGGACTCAATCCGTTAGTACGTTTAGAATTTAGTGGCGTATCGGTTGATTTACCTTTACTTTCGCAAATTGCCAAAGAATTTGATATTGATAGTAACATTATCAGTGCGCAAATGGATTATGCCGGTGGTGTCAAATTCGGGTTGATGCTAGCGGAAATGAAAGGCAAACCTAATAGTACGTTATCAGCAATACAATTTTTAGAAAAAAATAACACCAAAGTAGAGGTGCTGGGCTATGTTTAATTTTATTCCATCATTTAAACCATTTGAATCATTATTTCGATTTTTAGCCGGCTCCGACTTTTGGGCAAATTTTGTCGCATTTTGCTCATCATTTAATGGCTTTAATGAAGCGATGCTATTTAAAATGGCACAAGCCACTGATGAGACACTTTATATGGTCATTTTATCAGGCTTTTGGGGTACAGTGATTGGCTTACCAATAGGAATATTGCTTTACACCACTCGTAAAGGGCAAATTTTAGATTGTTATGCCGCCAATAGTGTTATTTCATTTATCACCAATATTTTTCGCTCTATTCCTTTTATTATATTAATTGTTTGGATAATACCTTTTACGACCTTTTTAATGGGAACTTTTATTGGGAAACAAGCAGCAGTAGTGCCATTAAGTATTGGCGTATCACCATTAATTGCTCGTATGATTGAAAATGCCTTGCTAGACGTACCCAAAGGACTTATTGAAGCCGCTCGTTCAATGGGCGCCACACCATTACAAATAATTTATAAGGTGCTATTACCCGAATCACTGCCGGTTATTGTTAATAGTATGACCATTACACTCATCACCTTGACTGGCTATATTGCGATGGCTGGTGCGGTCGGTGCTGGCGGTCTTGGACAACTGGCAATTCAATATGGTTACAACGGTTATAAGCCTGCTATAATGAATACGGTTTTGGTTATCTTAATCATTATTGTCTTTATTATTCAGTTTATTGGCAATAGTATTGTTAAACGTGTTACTCATCATTAATTTTGGAGAAAATTATGTCAATTAAACAGCTAGCACTAGTCACCACCTTGGTGAGTGCATTTTTTTTAACAGGTTGTGATAACAAACAATCAACAACCGAAAACAAACCAGCTGAACCAACCAAAGTAAGCTCACTTAAAGTTGGGGTGATTTCAGGGCCAGAACAGGAGGTGGCAGAAGTAGTTAAGAAGCAGGCTAAAGATCTTTATAATATTGATGTTGAGTTAGTTATTTTTAATGACTACGTTACACCAAATCAAGCTTTAAATGACGGTTTAATTGATGTTAATGCTTTCCAACATAAACCATATCTAGATGAGCAAATTAAAGAACGTGGATATAAACTTGCTGTTGTTGGTAACTCTTTTGTATATCCAATTGCAAGTTATACTCATAAACTTAAACCAATTGACGCTTCTGCCGAAACTGGCGAAGGGGTAAAAGTTAAATCACCTCGTGGTGAAACCTTTTTTATTCCAGCTAAGTCAACCATTGCTATTCCGAATGATCCAACAAACTTAGGTCGTGCATTACTATTATTGCAACACGAAGGGTTAATAACCGTTGATAAAGCAAAAGGGTTATTACCAACTGTACTTGATATTACCAGCAATCCTTATGACTATAAGATTGTTGAACTTGAAGCACCAATGCTACCTCGCTCTTTAGACGATGCTCAGGTAGATTTGGCAATCATTAATAATGCTTTTGCCGGACAAGCAAATTTAACGCCAAGCAAAGATGGTGTTTTTGTAGAAGATAAAGAGTCTCCATATGTGAACATTATCGTATCGCGTGAAGCTGATAAAGATAATGAAAACGTTAAAAACTTTGTTAAAGCTTATCAAACTGATGCCGTTGCTAAAAAAGCTGATGAAATCTTTAATGGCGGGGCAATTCGTGGTTGGTAATAATCCACTCACAAACAGCTATTGATCACTATTCCGCCGACTTTATGTCGGCGGTAAACATCTGAATTAAATTTATCTATCGAGTGATATAATAATTACCTTCAAATGGCTCAATACATCATAAAAGATAATGAATCGGCAAATTAACCCTATTGGCATAATACGTTCACCTTACAGCGAAAAATTTGCTGTACCAAGGCAACCTAATCTCGTTTCCGCAGGTCAAGGGGAGCTGCATTTATTAGCACCTTATAACGATCCTAATAGTGTGAAAGGTTTAGAGCAGTTTTCACATTTGTGGCTGTTATTTCTGTTCCACCACATCGAACCTGAAAAATGGCGCTTAACGGTGCGCCCTCCACGCTTAGGCGGTAATAAAACTTTAGGCGTATTTGCCACTCGTTCGCCATTTAGACCTAATCATATTGGTCTTTCTGCGGTAGAATTAAAAGATATTACCGTTGTTCAAAAACAAGTCATTTTAAAACTGGGCAGCCTTGATTTAGTCGACGGCACACCAATTATCGATATCAAACCTTATATCCCTTATTGTGATAGTTATCCACAAGCCAAAGCTAGCTATGCCCAGACAGTGCCCGAAACCGTATTAACCGTCACATTTTCACCGTTTGTACAGCAATTTTTAGAGCGACAAAAACAAGATTATCCTCAGTTGGCAACGTTAATCTCTCAAGTAATATCACAAGACCCAAGACCTGCTTATAAGCGCAAAGATAAAACGGAACAAGAGTTTGGCTTGACTTTATATCATTTTAATATCAAAGGAAGAATTATTAATCAACACGCGATAGTTGACCAAATAACGATAATAGATTGAAGCGTTGTATAAAAAGCTAACTAATTAAATGGCTGACTTTTGTAAAGAGGATTTACAAAATTGTTATCGATTGTATATAAAATTAATTGAAAATTTAAGTCATTCTGGTAAATTACATATGGGTTTAATTCCCTATATTTCACTTTACCACTAAAATTCTTCACGATCTTAGTGGTATTTTTATATGTAGATTAGTGATAATTCAAATTCTGTTTTCTTCTCATCTCAGCAATATCAATTGCATCAATCAGATAATGTTTGCCACAATAATCACAATGAATATCGATTTTACCGCCCTCTTCTTTTAAAATTTCATCAACTTCATTAGCGGGTAGCGTCATTAAACTATCTTCACAACGCTCGCGCGAACAGCTACATTTGAAAATAATAGGATGCGCTTCAAACAGTCGAACTTCTTCTTGATTATAAAGGCGATATAAAATCTCGTCAGTTGAAAGTCGGAATAGTTCGTCACGTGTGATCGTTTCCGTTAACGCACAAAGGTGCTCGAAAGATTCGTCAGTACCTTCGTTTGCCGGAAGTACCTGTAATAAAATGCCGGCCGCCATTGGCTTATTATTACATACCCCAGTTTTGACAAACAATCGGGTAGGTAACTGTTCGGATTGCATAAAATAATTTTCAATACAACCAATTAAGGTATCTTTTTCAAGCCCAACAATACCTTGATAACGCTCGCCATTTTTAGGCGTAATAGTGATGACAATATAACCATTACCAACCATATCTTTAAGCGTTGCATTATCAGCAACATCACCGTTAACCCGTGCTACACCACGTAATTGCTGTTGATGATTACCATTTACAACCGCTAGTGATAATGGACCATCACCTTGCAACTGCACAGCGATATCCCCTTCAAATTTTAAAGTCGCAGTTAATAAACTGGTTGCAACCAATAACTCACCCAGTAAATTTTGTACTGCTACAGGATAAGTATGATTTTCTAAAATAGCTTCATATGTCTGTTCAAGACGGGTAATTTCACCCCGAATGGGGTGATTATCAAATAAAAATCGATTTAGAGTATCCATATTAATAGTTGTCGCCTTGTTGTCTTTCATTTTTGAATCGAATCAAATTACGCCGCTCTTTTTTATCCGGTCTTCTATCCGGATGCGGCATTGTCAATGCATTAAGCTTACGTGCTTGCGCCACCATTTCACGTTTTGCGATACTTTCTTGCGTTTCTTGATAGAGTAATTGAGCCTCTGCCGCTGGCCTGCGCTGCTCACTAATAGCTAAGATTTGAATTGTTTTTTGGTCAGAACCTTGACGAAGTGTCAACATTGCACCAATTTCGACTATTTTACTAGGCTTAGTCCGTTGACCATTATAATGGACTTTACCACCGTCGACCATTTCACGTGCAAGTGAACGTGTTTTATAAAATCTGGCAGCCCAAAGCCACTTATCTAATCTTACACTGTCCATGACTTCCTCATTTCACTTTTCTAATCAAGCTCATTTTATCGCAGTTAAAAAATAAAGCTTAGAACATCTTAGCGAATTATATAAGGTTGTTTTTAGAAATATCAATGCTGAGGCTCGATGTTATAACGATTGCCATTTGCGAAAAATGTACCGGATAGGCTATAAGGAGCAATCTCGCCATGTAAATCAAGAGTATAATGTGAAGCATTAGGAAGCTGTTTCACTAACTTCCACTTTTCAAGAAAGATACTACTTACCCCATAGGCCTTAAGATGTAATGATTCTAATTTATCTAGCGAAGGATTGACAATTGCATTCGATTCAAGCATGCCACCATTAACTAATGCAGTAAACGCCAATAAGGCTTGATGCTGTTCATTAAATTTAACGGAAAAATCAGGATAAATCATTCCAATTTTATTAACTGTTCCATTATTGGCTTTAACAAATAATTGGCCATTAAACAGCCCTAACTTTCTATTTTCAACCAAACGCAATTTGCTACCGGAGGCTTGAAAATCGACAAAATTAAATGGATAGTCAGGATTGGTATTAATTATTCCACCTTTCAAAATCGATAATCGATCAATATCAATCTGTTTTAACGATTCAGGCAGTACAATCTGTTCAATTTTCTTAGGTAGCTTAAAATCAATTTCGGTCACTAATAATTTATCTATATGCAAATTATTATCTTTCCAATCTCCATTTAAACTTAATCGCCCTTGATTCCAAATACCGATAGCTTTTTCAATGGCTATATCATGCTCATTTTTAAGCATTAATTGCAGCAAAACAGAAGAAAACGGTTTCTCATTCCATACGATATTATCGGCATTAAAAACTAACGCACTTTGATTAAAGTGCCACTGCTTGTCATAAATAATATTGGTTGTTTCAATATTGCCTTTTTCAATTGTATAGTCAGGCAATTGGATACTACTATTCAGCATGGAAAGTTGACGAAAAGTCGTTTTGGGTAATTTATCCAGATATTGCGCAAAATATTGATTATCTTTAGATTGAACGTGAATGTTATTAAGTTTCAATTGCTCAACATCCAAACTCTTATCCGCTAGTATTTTTAATTTACTGACAAAAAATCCGTCATTAATGTTACCACCTAAATTTGTAATATAAATGGTACCTTCACGTTGAAAACCTTGAAGCAACACTTTATCGACCAGAAAATGATTAAACGAAACTTGCTGTGATGATAATTCAAATTGATACGACTGTTGATCAGATACATTAAATGGTTTAATGCCACCATTTATTTGCCGAAAAGTTAACGAATCTTTTCCGTCATTAAGTGAAACGTTGACGGTCGAATCAACCAATTTAAGGACATTAGCTGAAATAGAAGCTTGTTCAATTTTGCTACCGTCTAACTCACCATTGACCACAACAATATAATTGAAATGCTTTAGCTGCCACAAATCGTTTTTATCAAATCCAATTATCAATTTAGCAATTTTAGTAACATGTTGATTTTCATCTTTGATCGTCAGATCTTCAACAGATATTTCATAAAAGTTAGCTAAAGAATGATTAACTTTACCGATTGAAATAGAATATGAGCTTAATTTTGATAATTGTTGGCTAATAAATTTAGCGCCGTAATTAGTCTGTACAGCAAAGTAAGCCAGCAAAATTAAAATCCAGACAATTGTTAAAAAAGTAATCAGTAATAATCGAATCGTTCGCATAACAAAAACTAAATAGTAACAATAAATAATTAGATATTACATTACGATAACCGATTTTAACTAAAATAGCACTCGATTTTGATATAAATGATCTGTTGTTAAACCGATTTTCCAGTTAATATATAACAAGCCAAAATTATGACGTTAGAATAACAAATTGAATTAATTACGCCCTCTCTTTTGATTAAGATGAAGGATTGTTATTCTTTTTTTATTTACGATAGATAAATAGGAAAAAACAGAGATGAAACAAATCCCAATGACGGTAAAGGGAGCCGAATTGTTACGTGCCGAACTTGAAGAACTGAAGAATGTCAAAAGACCTCAAATTACAGCAGCTATAGCTGAAGCAAGAGCGCACGGAGATTTGAAAGAAAACGCCGAATACCATGCCGCAAGAGAACAACAAGGATTTTGTGAAGGTCGCATTCAGGAAATTGAAAGTAAATTATCGCAAGCACAAATCATTGATATTACCAAAGTAAAAAATACCGGAAGAATTATTTTTGGTGCCACTGTCACCGTTGTAAATGTAGATACTGACGAAGAAACAACCTACCGTATTGTTGGTGATGATGAAGCCGATTACAAACAAAATTTAATTTCAGTTAACTCACCAATTGCCCGTGGTTTAATTGGTAAAGAAGACGGTGATACTGTTCAAATTAAAACGCCTGGTGGTGATGTTGAGTTTGATATCATTAAAGTTGACTATATTTAATGTCAATTTGCATCAATAATCACTCTCGATAAAAAAACAGGGCAATATGCCCTGTTTTTCATTGATTATTTTGGTAAAGAGATTTTTTTCTCTTCACTCGGTCTAAACACCGTAAAAATAGAGCCAACCTGCTGAACAGGTATCGCTTTAGTTTCACGAATAATCGCATCACAAATAAGTTTTTTTGTTTCGCGATCTTCAGCAGACACTTTAATTTTAATTAGCTCATGAAAGTTCAAGGCATTTTCAATTTCAGCTAAAACGCCTTCAGTAAACCCATTAGCACCAATCATCACGATTGGTTTTAAGTGATGAGCTTCACCCTTTAGGTACTGTTTTTGTTTATTCGATAAATTCATTAATTTTTTATCACATTAAGTTGTAATTTTGCTATTCTACCCTTATATATATGACTAATCAATGAAGTGAACTCTTTACGTTAAGGATTTATTCGCTGTGAGTAACAAAAAACGCTCAGCTAGCTCGACGCGTTGGCTTAATGAACATTTTAAAGATCGCTTTGTGCAACAAGCACAAAAAAAAGGTCTACGATCGCGAGCTTGGTTCAAATTAGAAGAAATTCAAAAAAGTGACAAACTATTTAAACCCGGTATTACCGTTGTCGATTTAGGCGCGGCGCCTGGGGGTTGGTCACAATATGTCGCATCACTTATCGGCAATAAAGGCCGGATCATCGCTTGTGATTTGCTCCCAATGGATCCTATTGTTGGGGTAGATTTCCTGCAAGGTGACTTTCGAGATGAAGCTGTGCTCAATGCACTCCTCGAGCGTGTTGGAGAAGACAAAGTGCAAGTGGTTATGTCCGACATGGCGCCTAATATGAGTGGACAACCGGCGGTTGACATTCCTAGAGCCATGTACTTAGTTGAACTGGCATTAGATATGTGCCGAGATGTTCTGGCACCGAATGGCAATTTTATTGTGAAAGTCTTTCAAGGCGAAGGATTTGAAGAGTATCTTAAAGCAGTAAGATCACTTTTTAAAACGGTCAAAATACGCAAACCGGAAGCTTCACGTGCAAGGTCAAGAGAAGTTTATATTGTTGCTATGGGGATGAAGTAGCCAGTTGTATAATTTTGTAGTACCATACTTGGTTAATTTTAGTCGTAACTGTTAATTTTTATGAGGGGTTTTTCTTTTGAACGACATGGTAAAGAATCTACTGATATGGGGAATAATTGCGGTAGTATTGATTGCGGTATTTAATCAATTCAGCTCAGTATCTAGCGGCCCTCAAATCGATTATTATAAATTTAACTCAGATATCGCCGATGGCAAGCTCAAAGAAGTGCATATTAACGGACGAGAAATAGTTGCTACCAGAACCGATAATAGCAATTACGTAACTTATATCCCTTATTTTGATGAAAAACTCATTGATGATTTATTAAGTCATAAAGTACCTGTCTATGGTACTGCTGATGAAAAACCGAGCTTATTAGGTGCGATTTTAGTTTCTTGGTTCCCTATCATTTTACTCATTGGCTTTTGGATCTTTATTATGCGCCAAATGCAAGGTGGTGGTAAAGGCGGGCCAATGTCGGTCGGTAAAAGTAAAGCTCGAATGCTAACCCCTGATCAAGTTAAAACAAAATTTACCGATGTCGCCGGTAGCGAAGAGGCGAAACAAGAAGTTACCGAGGTGGTTGATTTCTTACGCGATCCGGGTAAATACCAAAAATTGGGTGGACGTATTCCAAAAGGGATTTTAATGGTTGGACCACCGGGTACAGGTAAAACCCTACTGGCAAAAGCGATTGCTGGTGAAGCTAACGTTCCATTTTTCAGTATTTCCGGCTCTGACTTTGTTGAAATGTTTGTCGGTGTGGGTGCCTCACGTGTACGTGATCTATTTGAACAAGCTCGAAAACATTCACCGTGTATCATCTTTATTGACGAAATTGATGCCGTTGGTCGTAAACGAGGCGCCGGTTCAATGGGCGGGCATGATGAACGTGAACAAACCTTGAACCAAATGCTAGTTGAAATGGATGGTTTTGAAGCGAATAGCGGAATAATCATTATTGCAGCCACTAACCGGGTTGATATTTTAGATCCGGCATTACTGCGCCCCGGCCGTTTTGACCGCCAAGTACAAATTGGCCTACCAGATATGAAAGGTCGTGAGCAGATTCTTGCTGTTCATGTCCGTAAAGTACCTTTGGGCTCTGATGTTAATTTGTCAGTCTTAGCACGTGGCACACCGGGTTATTCTGGTGCTGAATTAGCAAACTTAGTCAATGAAGCGGCGTTATTTGCGGCTCGTCGTAACAAACGATTAGTGACAATGGATGAGTTTGAAGAAGCCAAAGATAAAATCAACATGGGCACTGAACGACGCTCATTGACGATGACCCAAGAACAATTGATATCAACTGCTTATCATGAAGCCGGTCATGCTATTGTTGGTTATTTAATGCCTGATCATGATCCAATTCATAAAGTCACAATCATTCCTCGCGGACGTGCTTTAGGCGTCACCTTCTTCTTACCTGAAGGCGACAGAGTGAGTGAAAGCCGTGAAAAACTAGAAGGCGATATTGCGACCCTTTATGGTGGAAGACTGGCGGAAGAACTGATCTATGGTGCTGAAAAAGTATCAACCGGCGCCTCGAATGATATTAAGGTTGCCACGCAATACGCCAGAGCTATGGTTACCCAATGGGGCTTTTCTGAACGTCTAGGACCACTATTTTATGAAATGGATGATAATTCAGCTTATGGCCGTCCTAAAGATATCTCAGATGAAACTGCTCGCATTATCGATGAAGAAGTTAAAGCGATTATTGACCGCAATTTTGAACGAGCACGTAAAATTTTGACGGAAAATATGGATGTGCTTCATGCAATGAAAGATGCGCTAATGAAATATGAAACCATTGGTGCAAATCAAGTAGCGGACTTAATTGCACGTCGACCTATCAATGCACCGGACGACTGGACAGAGAGTGACGAAAAAGCAGCACAAGAGATTCCAAATGAGGGAACGGATATTCCGCCTCAATCAGACGATTAAAATGATATAAATAAATAACGCGCTTCGGCGCGTTTTTTATCGACAAAATGAAGATATAATCTCATCATAATCATAATTAGACTCAGTGGTAAATATAACCTTTACGGCTAAGTTAAAATTTAACCGTAATTAAATAGCTAATGCATTAATTTAAAAACTGTTTATCAAATAGGACTACCCTTATGGAAATTCATTTTCAAAATCAAGTTATGGATCTCTCTTTTCCACAAGTTATGGGCATTGTGAACATGACACCTGATTCATTTTCCGACGGCGGTAAATACAACAACCTCGATGATGCAATGCGTCGAGTTGATAGTATGATTCAAGCCGGTGCCACATTTATTGATGTAGGTGGAGAATCAACTCGCCCTGGCGCAGCTGAAGTGTCGGTTGAAGAGGAGTTAGAACGGGTAATACCTTTAGTTGAAAAAATTGCCCGTTATTTTGATATATGGATTTCGGTAGATACCTCTAAACCTGAAGTAATGACTGAATCGGCGAAAGCCGGCGCCCACTTGATTAACGATATTCGAGCACTAACTGAGCCCGGCGCAATGACCGCTGCGGCAAAAACCGGACTGCCTGTTTGTATTATGCATATGCAAGGCGATCCTCAAACCATGCAAAATGCACCACACTACAATCAAGATATCTATCAAGAAGTAGACACTTTTTTTGACCAACATATTAATCGCTGCATTAAAGCCGGTATAAATCGTGAAAAAATCATACTCGATCCAGGTTTTGGCTTTGGTAAAACACTATCACACAACTACCGATTACTGGCAACTTTGGAAAAATTTCATCATTTCAATTTACCGCTATTAGTTGGTATGTCCCGTAAATCCATGATTGGACAAGTATTAAATGTTCCGCCGCAAGAACGAATGCTTGGTAGTGTATCTTGCGCTGTCATTGCGGCGATGAAAGGGGCACACATTATACGGGTACATGATGTTAAACAGACATTTGATGCCCTACGGATTGTGCAAGCAACATTAGCTGAACAAGGTTGAAATTAATATCTGAAAAAAGCAGCTTATCTAACCATTGCATATCAACCTACTCTGGATAATTGTAGAAAAAGCTTTTTAAAGCAGGTTAAAGAAGAATATTAGATTAATAATTATATAATTAAGGGCTCAATATTGAGCCCCAGTTATAGTTTTGTTTTTACCTCAATCACACTTTAATTGATAATATTTAATGGCGATTAAGGCATTACACAGGCGGTTTGAGTATATTCCCTTTTGATATGAAAAATGGTACCACTATTCGAAGCTACAGAATAGTAGTGCCCCGATAAAATGCTTGGAGTATTAGTCCAAATGGAAAATACATCCCATTGTTTAGAATAGTCTTTAAGCCCGCCACCCCATTCTGAAATCAATCCCCCGTTTATTTGCCTTAATGCGGTCGAAGATGCATTTGGATGGCCATTTATTCCCCAACCATTAGCATTAGTCAGATCAGATACATTTGGCATTCGATAACCCGATAAAGTGGAACAATAATTTACTGCATTATCATGATTATTTTCTATATATGGGTAGCCATATATATCCGTGTGAGGAATAAACCAGTGTTCTAATTTAAAGCTATAAATAGGCTTAGTTTTTGCTGTGTCAGCATAAATGGTAAATGTTGTTGGAACAAAACGAAGTTTCGATGGTGAAGAATTGGAGGTTGGTCCCTTTAATATTACTGTCGGAATCTTCTTTACCGTCTCTCCAAACGCTAAATCAACATTTGAATTGCTCGGCTCTTTTGAATAACTGAGTTGTTTATAATTTTTAATTCCGGCAACCATTAACTTGAAGTAAAGACCATCCGCCCCCGTTGCCGGGAAGTTTGATTCAGGTTGATTGAGGCTTTGCATGTAAAATACTTTTTTATCATTATCCCACTGCCCAGACACTCCCGATTCATTATCATGGTACATCGTTAGTGGTTGTACAAAGCAAGTATAAATAGTATTAGAATCAACACCTAAGTAATAGTTATCTTCAAGCTTACTATAGGTTGTCGAATTAGGTATACCATATTGTGTTTTAATTTCACTGTCATCTATTTTCAGATTGATAGTATAAGGTGCCAAACAGGTATCGACAGTATCTGTCCGTCTAATCTTCTGCTCTGTCGAGTCTAAAATAGTCATCGCTATTTTACCCGTTGCTGAAACAACCACGTCACCGTCATCATCTCTGGCATAATTATTCGGATCTTGTAGTATTGTGCTAAAATCAATTGATTGAACATTATCAATACTAGGGGTATTAGCTGGCACAACTGTTTGGATATCTTCAAAGGTGTTCACTGTCGCTGGAATATCTATAACCACGGGATTATCACCATCCTTAGGAGGAGCATCATATTTGACTTCTTGGTTACCATCATTAAAACGCAACCATAATAACGCTCCGGTGTTATCACTCTTAGTTTGACCATTATCAAAAGTTAAATAAGGTGCTGTACCATTGATTGCTTGAGCTGTGGTGTTTGATGTTAATGCCTGTGCATTAAATGCATACATCAAAGGTAACATTAATAGGCATGTTAATGTTTTTTTGAAAAAATGCGGCTTATTAGCGTTATTTGAGTTAAAATTTGTCGGTGAATTTAAGCTTAAGTTATTGTTCTGATTAAGGCGACGATTAAGAGAACTTAAGAAAGGCGTCTTCGAGTTTTCATTATGATATTGCATAGCAATCCCTATATTCGTGTAATTTATTGTTTTTATTCCTTTTTATATAACTGCCTGCTATTTTTACAGCTAAACCGTTACAACTTTAATGATATAATGTTTTAAAAAAATTACCGAACTTTTTAGCTGAAAAATTTGTTAAGAAAGGTAAACAAGAAAAGCAAAATCATTGAATATTTCCATATAGTTACTGATTTTTTGGGCCTTTTTAAGCGCTGTTTTTCTGGTTTATTTACACAGTTTCATGGCTTAGCTTATTACTCATTCTGGAGTTGTTACAGTAGGCAAACCGGATGGGATGTGGAGAAGTTTTGATGCTTTCCCTGTTGTTGTCATATATACCAATGCGGACTTCTTCGTCGCACACCGGTGACTTATCGCTAATAGTGAATCTCTGTGACATATCACTTGAGGCCATTGCCTTAGGCAAACTGCCTCAGCCATGACGGGCGATTAGCGTACAGTCATCACTTAAGCAAATAGGAGAATAATGAATTGGGTAAGCGCCACAGCTTTGTCAAAAAGTTTCAGAAAATGTATACGTTTGAGTATAAAAACGATGATTTTTCAGCAAAGCGCCATTTTATATCAATCGGTTAAAGCAGATTAGGCTAGAAAAGTAACAAGTAGATTTGTTTATCATTAAACTAACAAGATTTTTAAAATTAGCTGGCTTTTGATGACTAGGCATATTCCAAATTTACTTTATCAATATTGCCAAATACACAAAAAATCCAACATAATTATTATTCATAAAGGCTCTAAAGCATTTCGCTCTATCACGGTCTTTAATTAACCATTGTTGATAGATAAACAGCAATGAAGCAATCAATAAAATGGTAAAATAGACTGAATTAAAATCGTTTGTTAAACCAAGTATCACCATGCAAGAAACCGCAACTATCTGTAATATACCAATGATTAAGGTATCATAATGACCAAATAAAATAGCGGTTGATTTAATGCCTATTTTCATATCATCGCTTCGATCAACCATGGCATACTCAGTATCATAAGCAATAGTCCAACAAATATTTGCTAAACATAGTAGCCAGCAAGTTAACGGAAACTCAGCAATAGTTGCCGCATAAACCATTGGAATACTCCAGCTAAATGCAATTGCCAGAATAATTTGCGGAAAGTGAGTATAACGTTTCATAAACGGATAGATCATGGCGGTTAACAAGGCAAAGCCGGCAATAAGCCATGACAGCCTATTTAATGTCATCAATAGACCGGCCGCAATTAACAACAATATCAAAAGAGTATATAAGGCGTTTTTGGCTGTCAGGGCACCACGTGCCAATGGACGATCTTGCGTTCGCTCGACATGCGCATCAAAATGGCGATCCGCATAATCATTTATCACACAACCGGCTGATCGCATAACAATGACACCTAGCACAAAAATAACGACAAGCCCAACCGAAGGATGAGGATCAGCAAGCCATATTGCCGACAAAGTCGGCCAAAGTAGCAGTAAAATGCCGATAGGTTTATCTAATCGCATCAGTTGTATATAAGCTAACATAACGTATATCTGTCCTCAATTATTATGGGCGGATTATACCTGATCTTGTTAAAGCTGCAATGCGGATAAATACCGTTTCTATTTGGCGCTGCTGGATGTGTAAGCAATCAAATCAATTTACCTAATACGTGTCACATCCAAAACGGTTAATCTCACTAAAGCGATTAATTGTGGTAATAAAGCGTTACAACAAAAGTAAATACTGCTCTGCCACCACGGCTAACGCCCGATAAAATTGGCTAACTTGATTATGTTTTAATTGATCCAGATAAGCTGATGACCAAGTCATTAAATGTTCATCTATCAGTTGATTCGCCGCTTGCGTTTTTTGTTTTTCCAGCAATATCGCATAAGCGATTAACATTAAACCAAACTGATCTTCCGGCTCATTCATACCGGTATTAAGCGTTAAACCATGCTGCTGTAAAAATTGACGATAGCGCTCTTGCGATTCCCCCATTAATAGTTTTTCTTGATCCAAATAGACTGACCCCCATGGCGGGGCGGGCATTTTGCCTTGCCCTTCAAACAATAACGAGAATTGATAATCCAGATCGACATGGCTGATTTGGGTTGCCAATATCTGGCATTGCTGGCTAATAAGTTCAGGATTTTGCCAATCCGCCAGTTGGTCAATATGCAATAGAGCCTCAAGCAGCGGCTCAACGGTTTGGCTATTAGGTGGATAATAAAAAAAAGCACCCAGTACTTTTGCCAGGGTCGCACAAGTGAGATTATCGAATCTTTTCTCTTTATTCATTGACGTTACTTGTTGTCGATCAGTTATATTGTTAATTATAGCGGTATCATCCATAAATTATAAAAGGCAATACGGCCACAAACTTCAGCAATAAACACACAAGCAAAAGCAGTAAGATAAATTATTGCATTATGTTTGGCTCGGTAAATGTTAAAAGCAACCAATAGTAGTGCCACTATGATTAACATGCACTCGGCAATCATCCAACTTGCTTGCGCACAAGCCAGCTCCGGGCTTATGGTCGTCATTAAATTATAATAGGGAATTTTTAATAATATAATCAATAGACTACCAATAAGAAAAGCTGCATTGCCTAAACGATATAACCCAAGCATTGCGCTAGCAATTCCACCCAACGCCAGCATCGCTGTATACATTTGAATTGCAGTGTAGTTGGTATCCCATGTTTTCACTGTTGGTAGCATGTAAGTTAGAACAATCGTCCACACAAAAACTAAACTCAGTAGGATTAAGATGATGGCTATCAGCTGGTTGATATAGGGAAGGCGATTAATCTTTAAACAAAGCGGTTTAATCAATTTCAGTTTTTGGCTATCCGGATTGAGAGAAAAGTAGTGGATTAATACTGAGGCGAATGTAACACCAAATACCACACCAAAAGTGAAAATCTCATTACTCATCGGCGAACGTCCAATCCCATAGATCACATTTAACGCCCGCAAAGGATGCCCTAAATGGAATGAGGCAAGCAGCATACCAATAGCCATAAAAACCAGTGCTAACAGATTAATTTTTTGACGAATAATGGGATTAGCTTGTGAACAATTCATTAAGCAAGATAAGCTGCTTAACAGCACCATTCCGGCAGATAATTGCCCAAATACCGTAAAAAAAACCAATGGTAATTCATGCATATTATACCTCCTCCGGATTGAGCACTTTTCCTTGTGTATCGCCTGAGCTTTTAGCCAAAGCATGTGGTTTGATAACAATATTCGGTTTAGTCAACTCTGCATTAGGCAAAGGGGCAATATTACGTTCATCACCATGACGCTCACGTAATTTCCCTATCTCGTCAAAGTCTAAAGCACGCTGTGGGCAAGATTCGACGCACACAGGCTTTAAGCCTTCGGCTACACGCTCATAACAACCATCGCATTTTGACATAACCCGCTTTTGATGATCAAACTGTGGCGCACCATATGGACAGCGCATTTCGCAATAGCGGCAACCAATACACACATCTTGATTAACAACCACTAAGCCGTCTTGTTGGCGTTTATGCATCGCACCAGTTGGACAACCTTGCACGCAAGTTGGTTGCTCACAATGATTACATGAGATTGACAAATAATAAGTAAAAGTATCATTTTGCCAAATCCCGTCCACTTGTTGCCACGATCCACCACCATACTCATAAACTCGGCGAAAATGCACGCCCAGCGCATTATCTTTTTCGTCTTTACAGCTCAACTGACAGGTTTTACACCCGGTACATTTGGAAGAATCAATAAAGAATCCATATTGCATTTTAATCATCTCCCTTTTTAATTATGATGCCGCTGGCATAGTTGATAATGGTTTGATTTCAACCAAATTAGTATGCTGCGAATTTGACTTCGCTAACACTGACGGGCGCAATGAGGTTAAACGATTAATACAACCACCAATATCCACACCAGCAGCATTAGTTTTTGCCCATAGCCCTTGAGGTATAGCGATCACGCCCGGTAATATACGAGGCGTGACTTTAGCCGGAATATAAAGCCGACCACGATCATTAAATACTTCAACTAATTGCCCATGCTTTATTTGTCTTTGTTCAGCATCAATTGGGTTAATCCAAACGCTACTGGCAACAGCTTCTCGTAGTTGGGGAAGATTACTATAAGAGGAGTGACAATGCCCTTTAATATGAAATCCAATCATTTGCAGCGGATATTTATCGCGTTTTTGTTGATCCTCACTCCCTTCAATAGCTGGCAAATAAGCAGGAATTGGGTAGAGTTTATCGTCCGGCTCAATCTCCCATTCACCCGCTATTTTTGCCAGCGCTTCTGAATAAATTTCAATTTTGCCGGACGGGGTATTTAATGGCTGATTAATCGGATCATCCCGGAATGCTTTTAAGGCAATTTGCGCATCACTATCCGCTAACTTACGATCGACAATACCTTTACCGTCAGTGTCAGCAAAAGGCGGTAAATCAGGATTTTGCTTGCGCATTCTTTCATAGCTATACGCTATCCATTCATCTTGCGTCCGCCCTTCAGTAAATTTATCTTTCACGCCCATTTTTTCTGATAACTCAGTTAACACATCATAAGACGATCGATTTTCCCAAAGCGGCTTAATAGCCCGTTGCATACGAATAACATAATGGTAAGCGCCGGATGCATAAGAATTATTAATTAAATCGTTACTTTCCACTGATGACACATCCGGTAATAACAGATCAGCATAGCGTGCTGATGCGGTCATATGAGTATCCCACACTAAGATAAATTCGCATTGAGATTCATCTTGTAAAATTTGGTGTGTTCGATTGAGATCAGCATGCTGATTACCAATTACATTACTGGCGTAACTCCAGATAAACTTGATACCGACATCCAATTTATCTTTACCGAGTATATAAGCATTCTTCGCGGTCATGCTCTGCGGTGATTCGATCGCTTTAGTCCATAAAAAAAATGGAATACTGGTTTTAATCGGATTTAATAAATTCAGACCCGGAACCGGATAAGTCACGCTTCCGCCCCAAGTACCAATATTGGTGCCCGGTTTACCAAATTGACCAGTGATAATAGGCAATATCATAATTGCTCTTGTAGTATGCTCACCATTTTGCCAACGTTGTGCTCCCCAGCCTTGCGAAATCCATGCTGCTTTAGCGTTGACAATATCTAAGGCAAGTTTACGAATTTGTTTAGCGGGAATACCGGTTTTTTTTGCAGCCCACTCCGGCGTTTTCGGTGTTCTATCATCACCTAAACCTAAAATATAAGATTTATAATCACTAAAAGGGGGTGCGCTATCCGGCAATGAATCAGCATTCCAACCCACACAATATTGATTAAGCATTGCCTCATCAATTTTATCTTCTTCCAGTAAAGCATAGCCAATTGCGGCAACTAACGCCGCATCGGTACCGGGAATAATCGGGATCCACTCGGCATTATAGCCAACTACACTTTCGCTACGCCGAGGATCGATAATAATCACTCTGGCTTTACTTTGCGCTAAAGCATGAAACAGTTCCGTTACTTGCCCACCGCCTGACATTCGCGTTTCTGCAACATTATGTCCAAACATAACAACCAAATCTGAATGTTTAATTTGATCGATAAGTGACTCTTTAGCATTGCCATAAATATAAGGCTGAATAGCAGTTATCTGTCCACTTGAGTAATCGCCATGATAATTTAGATAACCACCGATAGTACTTAAAAACCGTCTACAAGCACTGCGCCCGGCGATATTTGCGCCGGTGGTACCTGTTCCATATTGACAATAGATAGCTTCATTGCCATAACGATTAATGGTGTATTTAAGTTTATCCGCCAATAAATTTATTGCTTCATCCCAGCTAATACGTTTAAATTTACCTTCACCACGCTTACCTATTCGCACCATAGGGTATTTTAAACGCTCCGGATCGTAAGTTCGCCAGCGTACCGCTCGCCCTCGCAAACATGGGCGAATTTGATGTTGACCGAAGATAGGATCATTAATACCGTCTTCGGATGAGATTTTAGTAATAATATCGTTTTTAACATGGACTTTTAGTGGGCAGCGGCTACCACAATTGACTAAACAGGCGCTGTAAAAAATTTTTTCTTTATTGGTGGGATTAGGCGTGTTACTGTTATCATCCAACTTTGGTTCGGCATAAGCGAAAGGCGATTGAATCGTATTAGTTAGTGCAGCTACGCTACCAATAGCGATTGATTTTTGTAAAAAATCACGACGTGTTATCTTATGTTCTGACTTGCTCATTTGGTTCCCTTATTTCTTATTGGGATAGGGTTATGATAATACTATCGTTACAATAATTAAACTTAAAAAACCATAAAAATTGCCATTAACTTAAAATAAATTAATGAAATAAGAATTATTATCAATTAATGGATGATCATTACAGCTGATTTGTCATTCATTATAAATTTAAATTCATACATCTTAATGAAACATTGGTATAATAAGCCCATTTAATCGAATAATTAGAAAAATTATGTCACAATCCACTTATAACGCCGTTGATATTGAAGTCCTTAAAGGACTCGATCCCGTTCGTCATCGTCCGGGTATGTATACTGACACAGCTCGCCCAAATCATTTAGGGCAAGAAGTTATTGATAACAGTGTCGATGAAGCGATAGCAGGTCATGCTCGTCAAGTTAAAGTCACGCTTTATGAAGATAATTCATTGGAAGTGATTGATGATGGACGAGGCATGCCGGTTGATATTCACCCCGAAGAGGGTGTGCCGGCAATTGAGTTATTACTCTGCCGTTTGCACGCTGGTGGTAAATTTTCGAATAAAAATTACCAATTTTCCGGTGGACTTCACGGTGTGGGTATCTCGGTGGTTAATGCCTTATCAAAACGCGTTGAAGTAACGGTTAACCGTGACGGACAAGTGTACCAAATCGCTTTTGAAAATGGCGATAAAGTGGAAGATTTGCACGTCATTGGTACTTGTGGTCGCCGTAATACCGGTACTAAAGTCCATTTTTGGCCAGACGAAAAATATTTTGATTCGCCAAGATTTTCGGTGCCTCGTTTATCTCATCTGCTTAAAGCTAAAGCGGTGCTTTGCCCGGGACTGGAGATTATCTTTAAAGATAAAATCAACAACACCGAACAACGCTGGTGTTATCAAGATGGCTTAAAAGATTATCTCATGGAGTCCGTGAGTGGTTACACACTACTACCTCAAGAGCCGTTCACCGGAAGCCATACTGGCGACACCGAAGCAGTTGAATGGGCACTACTTTGGTTACCGGAAGGAGGCGAGCTGTTAACGGAAAGCTATGTTAACTTAATCCCAACGGTGCAAGGTGGTACCCATGTTAATGGTCTACGTCAAGGACTACTTGATGCAATGCGAGAATTTTGTGAATTTCGCAACTTGTTACCACGAGGCTTAAAACTCACTGCCGATGATATTTGGGAACGTTGTGCTTATGTATTATCAGTAAAAATGCAAGAGCCCCAGTTTGCCGGACAAACCAAAGAACGTTTATCATCACGACAAAGTGCGGCTTTTGTTTCAGCCATTGTTAAAGATGCCTTTAGCCTTTGGCTAAATCAACATGTACAAGTCGCTGAATTACTGGCTGAAATGGTGATTTCAAGCGCACAAAAACGGCTTAGAGCCTCAAAAAAAGTTATCCGTAAAAAATTGACCAGTGGTCCGGCGCTTCCGGGCAAACTTGCCGACTGCTCATCACAAGATTTGAGCCGAACAGAACTGTTTTTAGTGGAAGGAGATTCTGCGGGCGGTTCAGCTAAACAAGCACGCGATCGGGAATATCAAGCAATAATGCCGTTAAAAGGTAAAATTTTAAATACTTGGGAAGTCTCATCAGACGAAGTATTAGGCTCACAAGAGATCCACGATATCTCTGTTGCCATAGGCATTGACCCGGATAGTGATGATTTAAGCCAATTACGATATGGTAAAATTTGTATATTAGCCGATGCCGATTCTGACGGTTTACATATCGCTACACTTCTTTGTGCGCTATTTGTGCGTCATTTTAAAGCCATGGTTGAACATGGGCATGTCTTTGTTGCTATGCCACCACTATATCGAATCGATCTGGGTAAAGAAGTGCATTACGCCTTAGATGAAGAAGAAAAAGAAGGGATTTTAGATCAACTAAAACGGAAAAAAGGCAAACCGAATGTCCAACGTTTTAAAGGTCTTGGTGAAATGAATCCACTGCAATTACGTGAAACCACCATGGATCCCAATACTCGCCGTTTAGTACAGTTATCATTGGATAATTCAGAAGAAACGATGGCGTTAATGGATATGTTACTTGCTAAAAAGCGTTCAGAAGATCGCCGTGAATGGTTGCAAGAAAAAGGTGATCAAGTCCAACTTGATGTCTAACATAAAGAATGATTTAGAGGAACAATAATGAGTGAGATAACTCATGACGGAGTAGAAGTTCAGTCGCTACGTACTTTTACAGAGAGCGCATATTTAAACTACTCAATGTATGTCATTATGGATCGTGCACTGCCGTTTATCGGTGACGGTTTAAAACCTGTGCAACGCCGTATTGTTTATGCCATGTCTGAATTGGGGCTTAATGCTCAGGCTAAATTTAAAAAATCTGCTCGTACAGTCGGTGACGTATTAGGTAAATATCACCCACATGGTGATAGCGCCTGTTATGAAGCAATGGTACTTATGGCACAGCCATTTTCCTACCGTTATCCATTAGTAGACGGTCAAGGTAACTGGGGGGCGCCGGACGATCCAAAATCCTTTGCCGCCATGCGGTATACCGAATCACGCCTATCGAAATATGCTGAATTACTATTAGGCGAGCTTGGGCAAGGTACTGTTGATTATACGCCTAACTTTGACGGAACGTTACAAGAGCCGAAAATGTTACCGGCAAGATTACCCAATATCTTATTAAATGGCACCACCGGTATTGCCGTCGGTATGGCAACGGACATACCACCACATAATATTCGTGAAGTGGCAAACGCTGCTATTATGTTAGCAGATAATCCAAATGCGACTTTAACTGAAGTAATGGCTCACATACAAGGGCCGGACTTCCCTACTGAAGCGGAAATCATTACCCCACCACAAGATATTGAAAAAATCTATAAAACAGGTCGTGGCTCCATTCGAATGCGAGCGGTGTGGAAAAAAGAAGACGGCGACATCGTCATTACCGATTTACCGCATCAAGTATCCGGTGCCAAAATTCTTGAGCAGATTGCGGCGCAAATGCGAGCCAAAAAATTACCGTTAATTGAAGATTTACGGGATGAATCGGATCATGAAAACCCAACTCGACTGGTCATTGTGCCTCGTTCAAATCGTGTTGATTTAGAACAGGTAATGAACCACCTATTTGCCACCACCGATCTGGAAAAAAGCTATCGGGTCAATATGAACATGATTGGGCTGGACAATCGCCCGTCGGTTAAAGGTTTAGTTGAGATCTTAACCGAATGGTTAGCCTATCGTCGCAATACCGTAACCAGACGTTTAAACTATCGTTTAGACAAGGTGTTAAAGCGCCTTCATATTTTAGACGGTCTACTTATTGCATTTTTAAATATTGATGAAGTGATTGAAATTATTCGCTATCAGGATGATCCCAAAGCCGAACTGATGCGCCGTTTCGATTTAAGTGAAATCCAGTCTGAAGCGATCTTAGAGTTAAAACTTCGCCATTTAGCCAAATTAGAAGAGATGCGTATCAAAGGTGAGCAAAGTGAGCTGGCAAAAGAGCGTGATCAACTGCAAGCACTGTTATCTTCGCCAAGAAAACTCAGTAACCTTATCAAAAAAGAGTTACAACAAGATGCGGAAAAATATGGCGATGATCGCCGTTCGCCAATTGTTGAACGTAGCGAAGCTAAAGCAATTACCGAACAAGAATTAATACCGTCTGAACCGGTTACCATTGTCTTATCTGAAATGGGTTGGGTCAGAGCGGCAAAAGGTCACGACATCGATCCAGTCGGGTTAAGTTATAAAGCCGGCGACAGCTTTAAGGCAGCAGCCAAAGGTAAGAGTAATCAACCGGTTGTGTTTATTGACTCAACCGGCCGTAGTTACGCTGTAGAGCCAAACACCTTGCCATCGGCACGAGGTCAAGGCGAGCCACTTACCGGTAAACTGGCATTGCCGGCAGGTGCTACCGTTGAAAAAGTACTTATGTCAGCCAATGATAATCAGAAATTCTTACTGGCCTCAAGTGCCGGCTATGGGTTTATTTGTCGGTTTAGTGATTTAGTAACCCGTAACCGAAACGGTAAAGCGATTATCAACCTATCAAATAACGCAAATGTGCTTGATCCAGTTGAGATCACCAATGAAGATAGCTTATTGTTATCGATTTCTAAAGCTGGTCGGATGCTAATATTCCCAGTAAAAGATCTGCCGGAACTGGCGAAAGGCAAAGGAAATAAAATAATCTCCCTGTCCGGGGCTGACGATAGCCTAGCTTATTTGCAGTTAATTACGCCGGAAACGTCGATAACCCTATATGTTGGTAAACGCAAACTGACACTTTATCCGGCTGATTTAGAAAAATTTAGAGCAGAGCGAGCACGTAAAGGGACGTCTCTTCCTCGCGGACTGCAAAAGATAGATAAAATAGAGGTGAACGAATAATATGTCTTTAATTTGGGCTATTATTACTGGTGTTATATTAAGCAGTATACTCAAATCAGGTTGGGGCTATGTGTTCGGTTTTTTTGTTGGCCCAATGCTATATCAAGCATTCTGTAATAAATTGACTGAACAAAGAACTCAAGCCAATCCAACCCTATACTTGACAGTTGTATTTGAAGTATTGGGTCATTTAAGTAAATCTAAAGGTGTAGTCACCCAAGATGACATCAACCTTGCTCGCCAATTTATGGACAGATTGCAGCTTGATAATAACAGCCGTCAACTGGCGCAAGAGTCATTCAATCGAGGCAAAGCAAGTGATTACCCACTTAGATCACGCTTACGGGAGTTATATACGCAATACCGTTATCGACGAAATGTACTTAATATCTTTTGTGAACAACTGATACAAGCAGCCTTGAACGACGGCACTTTAGACGAAAAAGAGTCACAAATCTTATTTATTGTTGCTGATGAATTCAACATTCCACGCCGACAAATGGCAATGTATATTCAAATGATGATGGGCAGTTATCATTTTCGTCAAGAAAATTATTATGATCAGCAAAATCAATATCAACAAAGCAATAATTATGGTGGTTATCAGGGACGTTCGGCGCAGTCCGATTTACAAAACGCTTATAAAACGTTAGGCATTGAACCGAATGCCGAAATAGCCGTAATTAAAAGAGCGTATCGTAAATTAATGAACGAACATCACCCGGATAAATTAGTCTCAAAAGGTTTACCCAAAGCGATGCTTGAAGCAGCCAAAAAGCGAGCTCAAGAAATTCAAGCTGCTTATGATCTGATAAAAGCATCTCGTGGATTTAAATAGAGATTAAAACAATGATGCATTGGCGCTCAATTATTCGAATTATCGGTCTACTTATTGCACTACTGTCAGTCTTTATGTTACTGCCGGCTCTAGTGGCATTAATTTATCGTGACGGCGCTGGTGCGATTTTTGTTCGTTCATTTTTTGCAGCTTTGATACTCGGTTGCCTATTATGGTGGCCTAATCGTAATCATCGCCATGAGCTCAATACCCGAGAAGGTTTTTTTGTTGTTGTCCTGTTTTGGTTAGTGTTAGGGACGATTGGCGCTTTCCCTTTTATTTTTGACAATCATATCAATCTCAATTTAAGTACTGCGTTTTTTGAATCGTTCTCCGGTTTAACCACAACTGGCGCAACAACCATTGTCAAACTCGATCACTTACCTAAAGCACTACTGTTTTATCGGCAATTACTCCAGTGGCTCGGTGGTATGGGTATTATCGTGTTAGCTGTTGCCATATTACCATTATTAGGGGTTGGTGGCATGCAGCTATATCGTGCTGAAATTCCCGGACCACAAAAAGACAGTAAAATGCGCCCACGTATTGCCGAAACAGCCAAAACGCTGTGGTCTATTTATATCCTACTAACCACATTATGCGCCGTAAGCTTATGGTTTGCCGGCATGAATGTTTTTGACGCCATATCCCATAGCTTTTCAACCATTTCTATGGGCGGATTTTCCACCCACGATGATAACCTTGCTTACTTTAATAGTGCGACAATTAACTATATCGTTACTATTTTCCTTATTTTATCCGGCTGTAACTTCGCCCTCCACTTTGCCGCCTTTAATGGGTTTTCACTCAAGGTTTACTGGCGTGATCAGGAGTTCAGAACGTTTCTTTTTATTTTGCTGATACTCATTGCTATCTGCGCTTTTGTTATCTTTTTCTATAAGCCACATCGACTGAGCATTGATAAAATTGTCTTGCAAGTGGTGTCTATCTCCGCAACCGCTGGCTTTTCTGTCGATGATATCAATACCTGGCCTTCCTCATTACCGCTATTTTTACTTTGTGCTTCATTTATTGGCGGTTGTGCCGGTTCAACCGGTGGTGGTTTAAAAGTGGTACGGGTACTGCTGTTATTTATGCAAGGATCGCGAGAACTAAAACGCCTTATTCACCCTAATGCCATTTACACCTTAAAACTCAATAATCGGGTAGTACCCGAACGCATTATTGAATCAGTTTGGGGATTCTTTTCTGCCTATGCGCTGGTATTTTTAGTCAGCCTTTTTATTATTATGGCAACCGGTATTGATGCAACGGACTCATTTTATATTGTCGCTTCATCTCTCAATAATTTAGGCGTCGGGCTTGGTAGCGTTAGCGATAATTTTGCCAATGTCAGCGATCCTGTGAAATGGGTAATGGTGGTGGATATGTTATTTGGCCGACTGGAGATCTTCACACTCCTGGTGTTATTTACCCCAACCTTCTGGCGAAGTTAATTTTATACTAAAACATAGGTGTTTTCTGAAACTTCTTGTCAAACGATAATCAATACTATTGAAAACTAATTTAATGGTGATTTTTATCATTAACAAATAGCGAGCGATTTAGTGTAATTGATGCTGAGTAATAGATTTGGTTTGGTATCTTTTAAAATAATAGATAAACTTTTTATACTTAAACATAGGTGTTTTCTGAAACTTCTTGTCAAAAGATTATCAACATTGTTGAAAACTCATTTAATAGTGATTTTTTATCACTAACAAATAGCGAGCGATTTAGTGTAATTGATGCTGAGCAATAGCTTTGGATTTGCTATCTTTTTTAAATAATAGATAAGCTGTTTTTATACTAAAACATGGGTATTTTCTGAAACTTCTTGTCAAAATAATTAAAAATTACAAATATTTTATTGATTATTTAGCCAATTACAGACAGAATTATCGGGCAGCATGTGCTGTGTTTATTAGAGGTAATCACCTGACATATGGAATGGATCATGGATCCTACAATCTGGATTGGTTTATCCACTCTGGTTGTACTTGAAATCGTCCTTGGTATAGATAACATTGTTTTTATTGCCATCCTTGCCGAGAAACTTCCTCCCAACCAACGAGATAAAGCACGCGTCACAGGCCTTGCTTTCGCTTTAATTACGCGAATTGTGCTATTAATGTTTACCGGTTGGTTAGTCACCTTAACGACCCCACTGTTTTCACTCTCCGGTATCAGTTTTAATGCTCGTCAATTGATTATGCTTATCGGTGGGATATTTTTACTGTTCAAAGCGACAATGGAGCTTAATGAGCGGTTAGAAGGCGCCTCTCATCAAGACGGTAAGCCAAAAAAGACCTCGCACTTTTGGACAGTCGTGGCTCAAATTGTGGTACTTGATGCGGTATTCTCGCTCGATTCAGTCATTACCGCCGTTGGCATGGTTGAAAATATTCCGGTTATGATAATTGCGGTGTGTATTGCAATTTGCATCATGATGGTTGCCAGTAAACCGCTGGCTTATTTTGTTAATTCCCATCCAACCATTGTTATTCTTTGTTTAAGCTTTTTATTAATGATTGGTTTTAGTCTGGTGGCAGAAGGATTTGGCTTTGCCATACCAAAAGGCTATTTATATGCTGCTATTGGCTTCTCAATAATGATAGAGTTCTTCAATCAGTTGGCAATCTTTAACCGTAAAAAAGCACTCAACAAAAAACCATTGCGGGAACGGACTGCCGAAGCGATTTTACACTTATTAAAAGGTGATACTGAAGAAGATTCAGATAACAGCTCGATAGATGATGATTCAGATAACAACAAAAAAGAGTCGGTTTTTAATGATCAAGAGCTTAGCATGGTAGAACGTGTGTTAGGATTAGCTCAACGTTCAGTCAGTAGTATTATGACCTCACGATTAAATGTCGATATGGTCAACATTAATGATGACCGTGAAGTGATACTAAAAGAGATCTTCGACAATCCTCACTCTCGTTTGGTGGTCACCGATAACGATTCGATTGATGAACCTTTGGGTATCATACAAGTTAACGATCTGTTAAAAGACGTCATCCAAAACAAAGAGCCTATTGATATTGCATCACTGATCAAACAGCCGCTCATTTTTCCTGAAACGGTCTCTTTACTGGTTGCGTTAGAGCAATTTAAAAAGGCGAAAACCCATTTTGCTTTTGTTGTCGATGAATTTGGTTCAATGCAAGGGGTAGTCTCGGTCACCGATATCATTGAAACCATTGCCGGTGATTTTCCGACGGAAGAAGAGGAAATCGATGCCAAACATGACATTCAATGCCTTGAAGACCATACATGGATTGCCAATGGCTATATCCCGGTCGAGGAACTAGTCCGATTTGTACCTATTCCAATTGATGATAAACGTGAATATCACACCTTAGCCGGATTATTAATGGAAAAAGCCCAGCATCTACTCGAAGTGGGTGAAACCATGCAAATTGGTGATTATCTTTTTGAAATTGCACAGATCGAAAGTCACCGGATTTTGAAAGTGAAAATTACCTTAAACAAACTCGATTTAGGTTAAGCACTTTCACCGCCTTTTTAGCTCACTAAGGTGAGCTAAAAAGCAAAATTTATCCTACCTCGTCAAAACAAGATACAAAGTTTGCTAGTAGCAAAACCCTATTGATGACTTCATCAAACAAGCCCCTCTAGGTGCGCTTAACCGAGAAAGCCAACATCAGCAAATCGATTTAGCTACCACTCAATATTGAAACATAAGATAAAAATATCGCCAAAAACACCATTTCAAATAGAATCAAAACATCACCTTCAAATAATTGAAAGCAGGTCGAAAATGATAGTCCCATAGTTACTAATCTTCGAATCGTTAATCGCAAACCTTTAGAATAACGCTTGACCAAACTGAATAACTAGCAATAATAACGCAGTGAGATATCTGTTTATTGTAAGATGTCGCGCTGTCTCGCGACATCTTTTCTATTTTTATCTGTCACTGATGCGGGTAAAAATAACAGCAACATATTAGATAAACAATCATTCTTAATAACCAAAATTGGGCCTTAACTTATGAATTCAATATTCGAAAAAATATTTCAATTGAAAGAAAAGAAAACCACCATTGGTACCGAAATTATTGCTGGATGCACCACCTTCCTTACTATGGTCTATATTATCTTTGTCAATCCTTCCATTTTATCGGCAACCGGCATGGATACCTCAGCCGTATTTGTGTTAACTTGTGTTGTTACTGCGTTTGCAACCATTTTAATGGGCTTATTTGCAAACTTACCTATCGCATTAGCACCGGCTATGGGGCTTAATGTATTTTTTGCCTATGGTATTTGTGGCGCAATGGGCTACTCATGGCAAGTTGGTATGGGGGCAATCTTTTGGGGATCGTTAGTCTTTTTTGCATTATCGTTATTTAAAGTGCGCCATTGGCTAATTGAGCATATTCCGCAATGTTTACGAGTCGGTATCAGTGCAGGTATTGGACTATTTATTGCGTTTATGGGCTTTCAAAATATGGGCATTGTAGTTAGCTCGCCTGCAACACTCTTAACCTTAGGTAATATTTTATCGCTAAAAGTATTACTTGGTTCATTAGGCTTTTTCATCATTATTATTTTAGCCGCTCGCAACTTTCATGCTGCCGTGCTAATTTCAATCTTTGTAGTCACACTATTGGCACTTTGGCTTGATCCTAATATCACCTATCAAGGCATTGCTTCAGTACCACCTAGTGTTACCAGTGTTGTTGGTCATGTCGATCTGGCCGGTTCACTAAATGTGGGCATTATGGGCGTTATCTTTTCAATAATGATTGTCAGCTTATTTGATTCATCCGGCACAATTTTGGCACTCACCGATAAAGCAGGTATTTGTGATGAAAAAGGGCGTTTTCCTAAAATGCGTCAAGCGTTATTAATCGATAGTTTCAGCTCGTCACTTGGCGGACTATTTGGTACCTCTTCAGTTTTAACCTACATTGAAAGCTCGGCGGGTATTTCAGTGGGTGGTCGCACCGGTTTAACCGCTGTGGTTGTGGGTATTTTATTTTTAATGATGACATTCCTATCGCCATTAGCTCACTTAGTACCAAGTTACGCTACTTCTGGCGCCCTGATATTTGTCGGTATTTTAATGGTATCAAGTTTGGTTAAAGTTAACTGGTCAGATTTAACCGATGCGACACCGGCTTTTATTACTGCTTTAATGATGCCGTTTGCCTTTGCTATCACCGAAGGTGTGGCGCTCGGTTTTATCTCTTATGTGGTATTAAAAACCTTCACCGGTAAATTTAAAGAGTTAAACCTATGTGTCATTATTTTTGCCGTGTTATTTGCACTGAAATTTATTTTTATTGATCATCATTAATGGCTGAATACTACTTCTACCGTGCTCAGCGGTAGAGGTGGTTTTGTCTGATTGCCAATTATTTTCCGCTATTTCAATTCTCTTCATCATGCCATAACAAGGCTCTGCACTCATCAGCTCATCTCCAATTCCAATAATTCACCAATAGAGTTTGATCTACATCACAAAAACCAAAAAACATAAAAATAGTACAAAATTTAATAATTGTTGTTGCGTTAAAAATTCATGCATATTGATGACAGCACTTAAGCCATTGATAGCCTATCTAAAAATGGATTTAAAGAAATAACGATTAATCAACAACTTATTAACCAAATTTAGAGGTAAATTATGAGTCATTATTACGACAAAATAGAACGCATCAACTACGAAGGCACACAAACAGACAATCCTTTTGCATTCAGGCACTATAATCCCAACCAAATCATTTTGGGTAAAACCATGGCGGAACATCTACGCTTATCAATTTGTTATTGGCACACTTTTTGTTGGGCTGGGACAGATATGTTTGGCTCAGGCGCATTTCACTATCCATGGCAAACTGGCTCAGATCCATTAGCTAATGCAAAAGCGAAAGCCGATATAGCCTTTGAGTTCTTTTATAAAATGAATGTGCCTTTTTATGCTTTTCATGATGTCGATGTCGCACCCGAAGGCAATTCAATCCAAGAATATATCAATAATTTAGCAATCATGACTGATATTTTACTGGCTAAACAGCAACAAACCGGCGTTAACTTACTTTGGGGCACCGCCAACTGCTTTACCAATCCTAAATATGCTGCCGGCGCCGCCACTAATCCCGATCCGCAAGTATTTGCCTGTGCAGCAACACAAGTTGTCCACGCCATGAATGCAACACATCAATTAGGTGGGCAAAATTATGTCCTTTGGGGCGGACGTGAAGGATACGAAACACTGTTAAATACTGATCTGAGAAAAGAGCGTGAACAGCTTGGCAAGTTTATGCAACTGGTGGTTGAAAACAAATATAAAATCGGTTTTAAAGGCGCGTTACTTATTGAGCCAAAACCGCAAGAGCCAACCAAACATCAATATGATTATGATGTCACAACCATTTATGGCTTTTTAAAACAATTTGGCTTAGAAAAAGAGATTAAAGTTAATATCGAAGCTAACCATGCAACATTAGCCGGTCACTCATTCCAACATGAAGTTGCCTCAGCTATCGCACTTGATATCTTTGGCTCACTTGATGCTAACCGAGGCGATCCGCAACTAGGTTGGGATACCGATCAATTCCCAAATAGTGTAGAAGAAAATAGCCTTGTCATGTACGAAATTCTCAAAAGTGGCGGTTTTAAAACCGGTGGACTTAATTTTGATGCCAAAATTCGTCGTCAAAGTGTTGATAAATATGATGTATTTTACGGGCATATTGGCGCAATCGATACCATGGCATTATCATTGAAGTGCGCAGCCAAACTAATTGAAGATAACGTTCTTGAGCAAAAAGTCACGCAACGATATGCCGCTTGGGACGAAAACTTAGGTCAACAAATCCTACAAGGCAAGATGACGCTACAAGACATTGCCCAGTATAGTTTAGCCAATAATCTACAACCAAAACCTTGCAGTGGTGAACAAGAGAAGTTAGAAAATCGAGTTAATCGATTAATCTTTGGCTAAGCTAAATGTTGGTTGTAAACTAATCAGGTTAACGGTATCGTTAACCTTGGTAGTCAGCAGTAAAATGGAGAAGAGTATGTATATTGGTATTGATTTAGGCACTTCGGGTGTCAAAGTGATTTTAATGGATGAACAACAACATATTGTCACAACATTAACCAAACCACTCACCGTGTCCCGCCCACATCCATTATGGTCAGAGCAAGATCCGGAGCAGTGGTGGCAAGCAACCGATACGGCAATGCGTGAGCTTAGTGAGCAACATAATTTACAATCGGTAAAAGCCATAGGTTTAAGTGGTCAAATGCATGGTGCGGTATTACTCAATCAGCAATCACAAGTATTAAGACCTGCAATACTTTGGAATGACGGACGCTGTGATATTCAGTGCCACCAACTAGAACAACAGGTGCCCACTTCCCGCCAAATTACCGGTAATTTAATGATGGCAGGTTTTACCGCCCCTAAAATTAAATGGGTACAACAGCATGAACCGGACATCTTTGCTCAGATCGATAAAGTATTGCTCCCCAAAGATTATTTGCGTTTTAAAATAACCAATCAATTTGCTTCAGATATGTCCGATTCAGCCGGCACCATGTGGCTTGATGTAAGAAAGCGTGATTGGAATGATGAACTACTAAAAGCCTGTGGCTTAACACGACACCATATGCCAACGCTATTTGAAGGCAATCAGATCACCGGTTATGTGACCGATGAAATCGCTAAACGTTGGGGCATTAATCAGATTGCGGTGATTGCTGGCGGTGGTGATAACGCAGCCGGTGCGGTTGGGGTAGGTTTACATCAATCGGGGCAAGCGATGCTCTCATTGGGTACTTCAGGCGTCTATTTTGCCGTGACCGATCAGTTTATTAGCAACCCCGAGCAAGCCATTCACAGTTTTTGCCATGCCTTACCAAACCGCTGGCACCTAATGTCGGTAATGTTGAGCTGTGCTTCTTGCCTCGATTGGGCGTGTCAGTTACTGGACATTGAAGATGTCCCAACCTTACTGACTCTAATTGAAGCGCAACCGATCGATGACAAACCTTCGGTCTATTTTTTACCGTATTTATCCGGTGAAAGAACACCTCACAATAATCCCGAAGCTAAAGGTGTATTTTTTGGCTTAACTTATCAACACAACAAAGTCGATCTGGCAAAAGCGGTATTACTGGGGGTTAGCTATGCCCTTGCCGACGGCATCGATGCAGTTCATCAAACTGGCGTCACACCCGATAAAATTTTGGTCATTGGTGGCGGAGCCCGCAGCCGTTATTGGCGACAATTGCTGAGCGATGTTTCTGGTTATCGCATTGAATATTGTGAAGGTAGCGAAGTGGGTCCGGCATTAGGGGCAGCAAAACTGGCGCAAATCGCTTGTCATCCCAATACGGCGATAAGCGAACTGCTTGCGCCATTGCCAATTGTTCAAACGCATCAGCCCGATCGCAATCTCTACCAATATTATCAGCAACAACGCACTACTTTTAGAGATATTTATCAGCAACTTAAACCATTGATGTCATAATTATGACTTGCAGAATACCCTGTTAGGGTGTTCTGCACCTGTTACCCTGCCCTTTTTGCTTTTTTGCTTTCTTTGCCTTCTTAACGATATTAAACAATTTATCACTATTTCTCTTTGCCATTCTAAAAATAACGCGCATTAGCCAATAGATGACTTGTTAGGCTAACCCCTCTTTTTCTAATTATGTTAATTGAATCGGAAAATTTTATTACTCAGAGTGTGACACATATCTCATTAATAAGATTTCATAAATTTGAAACCAAATTTGATAATAACATTATCGGCATAGATAAATTATATTGGGCAAAACAACCTTAAAACTTATTTTTTTGATAAGTATTTTTATCCGTAATCTAACATTAAGAGAAAATAAAAATGCCTAAAATAAAAAATCCGGTGATACCGGGCATGTCTCCTGATCCGTCAATCATTCGTGTTAACGATACTTACTATATCGCCTCATCCACTTTTCATTGGAATCCAATCATTCAAATTTTTCAATCAAAAGACCTCGCTAATTGGCAACTCATTGATTATGTATTTAAACATGGTGAAGTCAATTTATCCGGAACAAATACCCCCGCCGGTGTCTGGGCACCGCATTTATCTTATGATTCGATAAATAAAAAATTTTGGCTAATATACTCGCATATGAAAAACATGGCCGGGCGAGAGTTTAATGCTGACACTTATGCCATTTGCGCTGAGGATATTAACGGGCCTTGGTCAGCGCCAATTTATCTTACCTCTATCGGTTTCGATCCGGCGCTGTTTCATGATGATGACGGTAAACATTATTTAACTATTTTAGAGTGGGAAACCCGACAAGGTTATCAAGCACCAGGGCATATTGTCATTGCTCAAGTCGATCTTGCTGAAGGAAAGCTCGTCAGCCCGTGGCATCGATTAACGCAAGGTTTTACAACTCGAGGTTGCGCTGAAGCGCCGCAGATTTATAAAAGGCTTGATAACTATTATTTGATAATAGCCGCCGGTGGTACGGGCTATGCGCACGGTATTGAAATCGGTCGAGCTAAAGATATTTATGGTCCTTATCAGCCCCACCCGTCCGGTGAGCCGATTGTCACCTCCTCACCTAATCATCTATTTTCATTAGGCGATCCCGATGCCGGCCATTTTGAAATGTTCAATCCTAATTCACTGATGCAAAAAGCGGGACACGGCTCACTTGTTGAGAGTCAAAACGGCGATTGGTATATTGCCCATTTGATGTCCAGACCAATAAAAGACACACTACTCAATCCGCTTGGTCGAGAAACCTCAATCCAAAAAATGCAGTGGACGGATGACGGTTGGCTAGTTATGGCAGACGGCTCTAATTTAGCCAAAATGGAATTTGATTCTTCGTTACCGCTAGAAGGCGAAATAAGTCATGACGTGATTGACGAGTTCGACCATGGCTATCAATTGGCGTTTATGACGCCTTATCAACATCAATCCAGCCAATGGGTGAATACCCATGAACGCCAGAGTCATTTGCGAATTTATGGACAAAACTCGCTATTTTCTCAAGTGACGCCGTCAATTATGGCAACTCGGGCTACTTCGTTTGACTATTACGTTCAAACTAAAGTTGAATTCCACCCGGAACACTACTCACAAACCGCCGGTGTTGGTCTTTATTATGACTCCAATAATTGGCTCTATTTACATTTAACTTATAGTGAACATCTCAAGACCCCGGTTTTAACCCTACTACAAGCAAAACTGGGTACCAGAATCGAATATGTCAATCACCGTATTGCTATCCCAAACGGAGTTGTGGAACTAAAATTATCCTACCAACATGGCAAAGTTGCGCTACTTTACCGACTCGATGACGTATGGATGCCAATTATGCAAGCACTAGATGTCCTTTATTTATCGGATGAAGGCGTCAATGGCGAACCGGGGGAAATAGGTGGATTTACCGGCTTATTTAATTTTATTGCAGCTGTCGATAGCTACCAACATCAATCTTATGCCGATTTTGATTATTACTACGTGATCAACAATGGTTAATATTTTAGGTAAAGTATTATGAAAACAACAATTCCATTAACTCGACTTATTCCCGGACTAATTATCGGCCCGGCATCGTGGTTAGGTCCCTATATTGCCGCATCAAGTCTCTTTTTACCGGCGCTAATTCAACAAATTGATGAAAACAGTAAGTTCCAATTATTAGCGCTATTTTCTTCTAGTGGTATGATAGCTGCGGCGATGTCAAATATGCTTGCAGGCTATTTATCGGATCGAACACGCTCCAAATTCGGTAATCGCTCACCTTGGATTGTAGCCGGCGCTGTCGCCTTTATGTTATCCATGATATTAGCTTCAATGGCCAATAGTATTCCTTTTTTGTTGTGTAGTTGGTTACTCGGCCAAGTTGCTTTAAACTTTATTGTTGCTCCTATGGTAGCCTGGATAGACTTTGCCGCTGAAGAGAGAAAAGGCACGGCCTCGAGCGCTTATGGCGGACTAGGTATGGCGTTAGGTAACAACGGTTTTACAATACTTGCTGCGATGTTTCTAGGCAACTTTCGATTTGGCTTTATCGTTTTTGGTATTATTACATTCATTGGCGTATTACTGTCGGTATTGATTGTAAAAGAGCCTTCAAACCTTAACCAAACGAGGGAAAACAAATTATCCAAAAGCGATAAAAAATTCCAAGATACATTGGATATCTTTCCCAAATGGGAAATCGGGCGAGACTATTATTTGGCATTAATTGGGAAACTTTTTCAAGGCATCAGTAACTTTACTATCATCGGTTGCATACTGTTTATTTTGACCGATTTTATACAATGCAATCCATCTGAAACAGAAAATGCCATCCAGCTCCTTAATTTAATTATGTTAATTTTTGGCATTTTAATGGGATTTATTGCCGGTCCAATCTGCGATAAATTAAAAGTGCTTAAACTACCGGTTGGGTTATCTACCCTCTTATTAGGCATTGGTGCATTAAGCTTATTGCTATGCCCAAATCAAATAGGCGTGTTAATTTATGCATTTTCCGCAGGAATCGGCATGGGAATATGGAATTCACTCGACAATTTATTGAATTTACAAGTCATCCCCAATAAGAATCAAGTAGCCTTTTTTTTAGGGTTCTATAATCTCGGTAACACAATAACTCAAGCAATTGCACCAATTATTACCGCATATGTGATCCTTTTTTGGGGCTTTTCAGCTATTTTTATTGTCTCTTTTGTGTTTGCCATGATTGGCGGCACGGCCATACTTTTAATTCGTTCAGTTGACAAATAAACGCATCAAAAAGGAAAAGGAAAAATATTATTTAAGCTTTTTCCTTTTTGTTTATGTTACCTATTATTCATGACGTTAAAGTGGCGCCGACTTAAGTGTGGTAAATTGCCGTCTAAAATCTTTAGGGGTCATACCATAACGTTTCTTAAACAGAAAATAGAAATACTGAACTGACGGATAACCACATTGCTGAGAAATGGTTTGAATGGATAAGGATGACTCAAGCAGAAGGTATTTAGCCTGATTAAATTTTTCTTCATGAATAACGGCATGAATGGTTTTACCTAATGACGATTTAAATCGAATTTCCAAATTAGAGCGTGATATCTGCATTTGTGAAATTACTTGCTCCACTTTAATTCCTTTACAGGCATGATCACGAATATAGTGAATGGCTTGGATAACATAGGGATCTTGAATCGATCGATAATCTGTCGAACGTCTGGCAATCACTTTTTTAGGAGCTATAAGTAAAGGACAAACCGGCACGTTACCTTTCATAAAGCGTTTTTGGAGCAAGTTTGCCGCATTAAATCCCATCTCTTCCGTACCTTGCTTAACGGTCGATAACGATACCATTGATAAATCATTGATGACTTCCTCATTATCAATACCAATTAGACATAACTCTTCCGGTATTTTTATGCCTGCTCTATCACACGCCTGTAAAATATGGTGTGCTCTGGCATCATTGACGGCAATAATACCGGTATTAATCGGCAAAGAGAGCAACCATTTAGAGAGCTTATCTAAGCCTTCTTGCCAATTATCAAGCGAAGTAGACATGCCTTGATAAATAAACCCTTCATACCCCTTTTGGGCTAAAATTTGCTTAAAAATGTCTTCTCGCACCCCAGCCCAACGACAATATCGGTTAGAAGGCAAACCGTAAAAGGCAAATTGACTAATCCCCTTAGCGCACAAGTGATTAAATGCACTTTCAATAATGGCAAAATTATCAGCAGCAACATAAGGCACATTAGGATAGCTCGATGTACCATGATAAGAGCTACCCACCCCAATTATTGGAATTTGAACATGTTTAAGCAAATCGGCAATATCCGGATCATCAAAATTAGCAATAATCCCATCGCAGTCAAAACGAAAAGAGGTGGTCGTGTCATAACGCAGCGTTTCAGAGATATAAATATTCCAATGAATATGATGTGACTTTAAAAAATCACCAATACCTTTTAAGATTTGACGATCGTAAATATTATTAGCATTAAATAACAATACAACTTTATAAGGTTCATTTTTTACATTCATCACAATTACGCACAACATTTATCCAATAACCAGTATCATATTACCGTTTTTTTTGATAAAAATTTAGCTTAAATTTCTAACGTTTGTCTCCTCCTATCTTAATGACCATTACCCTATGCCTAAGCTACATTGTTACTCAATATTTGCTTAGGCAATCTACGGCATTGGATAATCATTGGGATAAAAGTGATACATAAAACCTCAGCAATAACTTATCAATAAAAGATAAACTTTGTTTAATAAGATGATGCTTGATAACCAAAAATAGTTTAATTAAATAACATAATGAACTTGTGGTAATACTTGACATTATGCCTGTTGAGGTCTAGAATCTTGCGACCCAAAACTTATATCCATAGGCTTTGGGCTACAGTTATTAATTACGTATCTAAAAAGCAATTTTTAAATTTATTTTAATTAATCAGGAGCTTATTAATGGCAACAATTAATCAGCTGGTACGCAAACCAAGAGCGCTAAAGGAAGCGAAAAGTAACGTTCCTGCCCTTGAAGCATGCCCGCAAAAACGCGGTGTTTGTACACGTGTTTACACTACTACACCGAAAAAACCAAACTCAGCATTACGTAAAGTATGCCGTGTACGTTTAACCAACGGTTTTGAAGTAACTTCTTATATCGGTGGTGAAGGTCATAACTTACAAGAACATAGCGTGATTTTAATCCGCGGTGGTCGTGTTAAAGATTTACCTGGTGTTCGTTATCACACTGTTCGTGGTGCATTAGACTGCGCAGGTGTTAAAGATCGCAAACAAAGCCGTTCTAAATACGGTGTGAAACGACCTAAAGCTTAATGGAACTCCGTTAAGTAAGGCCAAACTATAATAATTCCATTTAACTCATTTGAGTTTTGGGTAAACCTGAAAATTTATAACATATAAACGGAGTATTCCAATGCCACGTCGTCATGTTGTCGGTCAAAGAAAAATTTTACCTGATCCGAAATTCGGTTCAGATTTACTGGCGAAATTTGTAAATATTTTAATGATAGATGGTAAAAAATCTATCGCAGAATCAATCGTATATTCAGCTCTTGATAAATTAGCTGAGCGTAGTGGAAAAGACCACTTAGCAGCTTTCGAAGTTGCACTAGATAACGTAAGACCAACTGTAGAAGTTAAGTCGCGTCGCGTTGGTGGTTCTACATACCAAGTTCCTGTTGAAGTGCGTCCAGTTCGTCGTAATGCACTTGCAATGCGTTGGATTGTAGATGCAGCACGTAAACGTGGCGATAAATCAATGGCTTTACGCCTAGCGAATGAACTTATGGATGCTTTTGAAAACAAAGGTACCGCTGTGAAAAAACGCGAAGATGTTCATCGTATGGCTGAAGCTAATAGAGCGTTTGCACACTATCGTTGGTAATCTTTCCACTGCTATTAAGTGGCTTGAAATTAGACTGACAGCACATATCTACTGTCAGTCAACCTAAATGATATTTTATTAAGCAAACGATTCTAAATAGAGGATTAATATGGCTCGTACAACCCCTATAGCACGCTACCGTAATATCGGTATCAGTGCACATATTGACGCAGGTAAAACAACAACTACCGAACGTATTTTGTTTTATACTGGTGTAAGTCACAAAATTGGTGAGGTTCATGATGGCGCAGCTACCATGGACTGGATGGAACAAGAACAAGAACGTGGTATTACTATCACTTCAGCAGCGACAACTGCATTCTGGTCAGGTATGGGACAACAATTTGAACCACACCGTATCAATATCATCGACACCCCGGGACACGTTGACTTCACAATCGAAGTTGAACGTTCTATGCGTGTTTTAGATGGTGCAGTAATGGTTTACTGTGCAGTTGGTGGTGTTCAACCTCAATCAGAAACAGTATGGCGTCAAGCAAACAAATATAAAGTTCCACGTATCGCATTTGTAAACAAAATGGACCGTATGGGTGCTAACTTCTTACGTGTTGTTGATCAAATCAAAACGCGTTTAGCAGCTGTGCCAGTTCCTTTAGTTCTACCAATCGGTGCTGAAGAAGCATTTACCGGTGTTGTTGATTTACTTAAACGTAAAGCAATTAACTGGAATGATGCTGATCAAGGCGTAACATTTACTTATGAAGATGTACCAGCAGACATGGTTGAGCAAGTCGAAGAATGGCGTGCAAACTTAATGGAAGCTGCTGCAGAAGCTAACGAAGAGTTAATGGAAAAATACCTTGGTGGTGAAGAGTTAACTGAAGAAGAAGTTAAATTAGCATTACGTGAACGTGTACTTGCTAATGAAATCATCTTAGTAACTTGTGGTAGTGCCTTTAAAAACAAAGGTGTTCAATTTATGCTTGATGCGGTAATTGAATATTTACCAGCACCAACTGATGTACCAGCAATTAAAGGTGAACTAGCAGACGGTGAACCAGCTGAGCGTCACTCTAGTGATGATGAACCATTCTCATCATTAGCGTTTAAAATCGCCACTGACCCATTTGTTGGTAACTTAACCTTCTTCCGTGTTTACTCGGGTGTGGTTAATTCTGGTGATACTGTTCTTAACTCTGTTAAAGACAAAAAAGAGCGTTTTGGTCGTATCGTTCAGATGCATGCTAATAAACGTGAAGAAATTAAAGAAGTTCGTGCCGGCGACATCGCTGCTGCAATCGGTCTTAAAGATGTCACAACTGGTGATACACTTTGTGCTGAAAGCGCACCAATCATTCTTGAAAGAATGGAGTTCCCTGAACCAGTTATCTCTGTTGCAGTTGAACCTAAAACTAAAGCTGACCAAGAAAAAATGGGGCTTGCTTTAGGTCGTTTAGCACAAGAAGATCCTTCATTCCGTGTTCACACTGATGAAGAATCTGGACAAACTATTATTTCTGGTATGGGTGAGCTTCACTTAGAAATCATCGTTGACCGTATGAAACGTGAATTTAAAGTAGAAGCAAATGTTGGTAAACCACAAGTAGCATACCGTGAAACAATTCGCAACGAAGTTGAACAAGAAGGTAAATTTGTTCGTCAGTCTGGTGGTCGTGGTCAATATGGTCATGTATGGTTAAAAATCAAACCATTGGAAGCTGGTGGCGAAGGTTACAAATTCAACAATGAAATTGTTGGTGGTGTAGTTCCTAAAGAATACATCCCGGCAGTTGATAAAGGCTGTCAAGAACAAATGAAAAACGGTGTTCTTGCTGGTTACCCAATTGTTGATGTTGAAGTCACTATCTTTGATGGTTCTTACCATGATGTTGACTCATCAGAAATGGCATTTAAAATTGCCGGTTCAATGGCATTTAAAGAAGGCTTTATGAAAGCTAAACCTGTGCTTTTAGAACCGATTATGAAAGTAGAAGTTGAAACCCCTGAAGATTATATGGGTGATGTTATCGGTGACTTAAACCGTCGTCGCGGTATGATCGAAGGTATGGAAGATACTGCAACTGGTAAAACAGTTAAAGCACAAGTTCCACTTTCTGAAATGTTTGGCTATGCAACAGACCTACGTTCTCAAACACAAGGTCGTGCTTCTTACTCAATGGAGTTCTTGAAGTACAATGAAGCACCAACAAATATTGCAACAGCAATTATTGAAGCTCGTAAAGCGAAATAATTTTTACATAAATAAAGTAACACTTCCCTTTTAAGATAAAGGGAAGTGATTTAATAAAGGAACATTAAGATGTCTAAAGAAAAATTTGAACGTACAAAACCCCACGTTAACGTTGGTACAATCGGCCACGTTGACCACGGTAAAACAACTTTAACTGCTGCAATTACTTCTGTACTTGCTAAAAAATTCGGCGGTCAAGCTCGTGCATTCGATCAAATCGATAACGCACCTGAAGAAAAAGCACGTGGTATCACCATCAACACTTCACACGTTGAATACGACACACCAACTCGTCACTATGCACACGTTGACTGTCCGGGACATGCTGACTATGTTAAAAACATGATCACTGGTGCGGCTCAAATGGACGGCGCTATCCTAGTAGTAGCAGCAACTGACGGCCCAATGCCACAAACTCGTGAGCACATCCTTTTAGGACGTCAAGTAGGTGTTCCTTACATCATCGTATTTTTAAACAAATGTGATATGGTTGATGATGAAGAGTTATTAGAATTAGTTGAAATGGAAGTACGTGAACTTCTATCTCAATACGACTTCCCGGGTGATGACACTCCAGTAATTCGTGGTTCAGCGTTAAAAGCGTTAGAAGGCGATGCAGCATGGGAAGATAAAATTGTTGAATTAGCTGAAGCTTTAGACAGCTACATTCCGGAACCAGAGCGTGATATCGATAAACCATTCCTACTTCCAATTGAAGACGTGTTCTCAATCTCAGGACGTGGTACAGTGGTAACAGGTCGTGTAGAGCGTGGTGTAATCAAAGTTGGTGAAGAAGTTGAAATCGTTGGTATCAAACCAACTACAAAAACAACTTGTACTGGCGTTGAAATGTTCCGTAAATTACTAGACGAAGGTCGTGCTGGTGAGAACGTAGGTGTATTACTTCGTGGTACAAAACGTGAAGAAATCGAACGTGGTCAAGTATTAGCAAAACCAGGTTCAATCACTCCACATACAGATTTTGAATCAGAAGTGTATATCCTAAGCAAAGATGAAGGTGGTCGTCATACTCCATTCTTCAAAGGCTACCGTCCACAGTTCTACTTCCGTACAACTGACGTAACGGGTACTATTGAATTACCAGAAGGCGTAGAAATGGTAATGCCAGGTGATAACATCAAAATGACAGTATCATTAATTCACCCAATCGCAATGGCAGAAGGTTTACGTTTTGCGATTCGTGAAGGTGGTCGTACTGTTGGTGCTGGTGTGGTTGCTAAAGTTATCAAATAATTATAGCTAACTATAAAGCGCATCGTAATGCGCTTTATCTCAGCAAAAAAGGCGCATATATTTGCGCCTTTTTTATTTTCTATAACGTTAATACAGCTGTTTAACATGTAATTTAAATTTAAACCTTTTTACTGAGATAAATGGCTATCATTTGCCAAATTCAAAGTAACACCATTGCAAAATGCAATCTCAGCTTCTCTACTCGCCGCTGCCAATACTTTTACATCCAAGAAATCAGCAATTGCTAGCTTTACGCCACAGTTAAACAAAAAATATTCATCACAATTGATATTGTCAGTTATTTAGTTAAATTTATAAAAAAAAGAGCATCATTCCACGCCTAAACAGCATCAAAGCGTTATTTATTTTTATTTAATTAATTATTACTTTAGGTTGGCAATAATAGAATTTTAAATTAACGCTATTTTTTACCAAATTTTGATAAATGTCATAGGATAATACCGCTATTTCGCAAATAATAATCATTATCATTTATTTTTTTGGGAAAGAAGATATTATGTGTAAGTTCAAGAAAATCGCTCAACAAACAATACTGACTTCACTTTGTTCAACCATGGTATTGAGTCAATACTCGTTAGCAGACAATAGGCCTGATGTGATATTAGTCACACCAAATAATGAATTATCTAAACATAGTGCATTGTCACCCAGTTACCAGCAGGAACAGAACAAATTAAATCAAACTGCTGGCGCAACGAATCTTGTTGTTCCCGATCAAGAAAATAGGCTATCGACTCTGCAAGATGCATTGGATTATCAACCCGGTATTATTATTCAGAATTTTTTTGGTGGGATAGATCAACCACGATTGAATATTCGCGGTTCTGGCGTTCAAAGTACGCCTCTTTCACGGGGTGTTTTACTATTGCAAGACGGTTTGCCTATTAATGATGCTGACGGCGATTTCAATATCAGTACGCTCGATATGCGAGATGCCCGATTGATTTCTATTTATCGCGGTGCCAACAGTAGTCATCCACAAAGTAATAGTTTAGGGGGAGAGCTGAATTTTATCTCGTTCACAGGAAAAGATGATAATGGTACTGCTCGCTATGAATATGGAGCATATGGTCGACAAGCCACTCAAATTGCTATAGGCAATAGTAGTGAGTCATATGGTATTGACGGCCGATTGAGTTTATCTTATGACCATTTCGACGGTTACCGTCATCATTCAACCTCACAGCGTAAAACAGCTCGAGCGAATTTTGGCTTTACTTCTGATAATGTTGAAAACCGCACATGGCTGAGTTGGACAGATGTACGCTTTAATATTCCTGGACCACTTTCGCAAAGTAAATCAAAACACTCTCCTAGGGCAATTGAAAACATTATCACGCTAACCGACCCGCATCGCCATACCGAGCAAGCCCGTATAGCTAATCGGACTAATTGGACTTTTGGCGATCAATCTCTTGAACTCGGTGTCTGGCACCAGCAAACTCATGATAATTTTATTACACCAGCCGATTACACATTAAGTCATAGTCGCACCACCGGTACTGAGCTGGCTTATCAATCCAAATTTAACGACATTACGTTTCATAGCGCTCTTGCTTGGGATAAAACAAATTTGGATCGCAAGTTATTGATGAATCGACGTAATACACCAATGTTTAAACGTCTGCTTGGTAACTATACAGCCGTTGCAGAAAACATGAATGGTGCAATCGGCACATCTTGGAATATTAATGACGCTTGGCAGTTAAACCTAGATACCAAAGTTACGCACGCCAAACGAAATGTCGATACTCGCCATAGCAATAATAAGCTCAATCAGTCATGGACATTTTGGTCACCCAAAATTGGGATAATTTGGACGCCGACAAGTGATAACCGCTTTTATGGCAACTTAAGTACCAGTAACGAGCCGGCATCATTTCGTGAAATTATTACCAGCAATGGAAGAAAAGCACAACTAAATAAGCTTGATCGCCAAAAAGGTATCACCGCTGAAATTGGCGGTAGCGGTAAAATTATTGAGAATGTAAATTGGGATGTAGCTTTATATCGCAGCATTATTAAAGATGAATATATTTCTGCTTATGATGCTAATGGCAATACCGTAGGCATATCCAATTATGGCAGTAAAACCCGTCATCAAGGCATTGAAGCGGGTATAAAAGGCTTGTTACCTTCAGTCTTAAACAGGGGGGATATCGAATATCGTTTATCTTGGACTTATAGCGATTTTCGTTTTCAAGGCGGGCAATATAATCATCATTATATTGCAGGCATTCCGAGAAATATCATCAATGCTGAATTACTCTATAAAATAGATAACTGGACGTTTGGCCCTAATTTACACTGGTCACCGACTAACACGCCGGTTGATCACGCTAACAATATGCATATTCAGTACCGTGATCAATATGCTGTTTTTGGATTTAAGATAAATTATCAAAACCCTAAAGGCTGGTCAGGTTACATAATTGCCGATAATCTAACCAACAAACGTTATGCAAGTGCATCAGTTGCTAATCACGTAGTTGCATCAAAAAATGACATGACGTTATTTAGTGCAATGGGCTTTAATCTTAATGGTGGGATTGTTTATCACTTTTAATCGCTACCTACATATTATCATCTGACAGGATAACTATGGTGTCGTTGTCAGATGAGATAACAATTAAAATGAACGCTTGGAAGGTAGCGTTAACCCCTTCAGGTAGGCCGGCTTTAATACTTTAATAGAATGATTCTCAACTTTGATGATCTGATCTTTTCGCCAACTAGAGATAAGACGGCTTAATGTCTCATAACGCATACCCAACTTAGTTGCCAACTGACTGCGTGATATTGGTAATACAAATTGATAGGTATTTGTTGGGTTAGTACATAACGATAAAAAATAAGCCGCTAATCTTTGCTCTGCTGAGCTTGATGTTAACCAATCAATATTATTAATCTGTTCATATAATTTAGCACTAAAATTAACCAGTAAGCGCTGCATAATAATTGGGTGATCATGACAAACTTTAAGTAAACTGCTCTTATCAATCAAGAGTAAAGAACAGTCGGTTTTAGCTCGAATCGTCATTGGAAAACGGTTATGTGGCATAAAAATTGCGGCAATGGCGACCAATTGATAACTTGAGAATATACCGAAAATTTTTTCTTCACCGAGATAAGTATTTCGATATACTTCAACTTGCCCCCTAATCACCAGAGCACATCCCGATAAAGGCATCCCTTCATGCCCAAACATATCACCGATATCAAGTTCCATATACTGTGCAGTTTCAATGATTGGCAACAAAGCGCCATGGGTTAATCCATTAAATAATTTAACTTGGCTTAACCAATCAAAAATTTGTTGTTCGGTGGGTCTATTTTTGACAAATGTCATAGGTTTTACCTAAAGATACTTTTAAAATAAATTTAATATAGTTGATAACAATTCTTATTTCAACACTTAACTTTTTAATAACCCCATGAAATATATGGGTTTATTAAAAATAATCACTAACAATTTAAAGTACAAGGTTCGACTTTCGATAGGAGTATACAATGTCACACAACACGATTACCCCCGCTCAAGCACTTGAACTCAATTCATTAATTACGCCAACTGAACAAGGCATTGCAAGCCGTGTTTTAGCAAAAACAACAGGCGGTAATTTAACGTTATTTGCTTTCGATAAAGGACAAGGGTTATCTGAGCATAGCGCCCCTTTCGATGCAATTGTTATGGTGATCGAAGGCGAATTGACATTAACGATTGATGGACAACCTGTTACAGCAAAACCCGGCACTATTGTCAGAATGCCAGCCAATATTCCTCATGCCGTTGAAGCGCCACAAGCGGCGAAAATGCTTTTAGTCATGCTAAGAGAAATCAATTAAACGACAATTAAGGAATAAAGATGAACAGCAATAAAGAAGCCGGGCATAAATTCCTTGCTAAATTAGGGAAAACCCGATTACGCCCGGGAGGTAAAAAAGCCACCGAGTGGTTATTTAAGCAAGCGCTCTTTACGCCACAAATGCAGGTACTTGAGATTGCTTGCAATATGGGCACAACCTCTATGGAGATTGCTAAGCGTTTTGGCTGCCATATTACAGGTATTGATATGGATAAGTTGGCTTTAGCAAAAGCAGAGGAAAATATTCGAAAAAATAAATTAGACCACTTAATCCACATCCAGCAAGCTGATGCATCAAAACTGCCGTTTGCGGATAACAGCTTTGATATAGTGATTAATGAGGCGATGCTTACAATGTATGCCGATAAAGCCAAAAATCATCTATTAAAAGAGTATTATCGTGTATTAAAGCCAGGTGGGAAATTACTTACCCATGATATTATGCTGGTTAACCCAAAACAGTCTGAGCAAATTATCAAGCATATTCGTCATGCAATCAATGTTAATGCTCAACCAACCAGCATTGAATCATGGTATCAATTATTTAACGATGCCGGATTTGTTGATATTAAATCCGAGCATAATGCAATGACATTGATGTCGCCAAAAGGGATGTTATACGACGAAGGTCTGTTTGGCACACTAAAAATCATTCGCAACGCCTTGCGCAAACAAAATCGCGCACAATTTTTTAAAATGTTTAAGACGTTTAAACATCATCATGACCAACTTAATTATATTGCAGTTTGTAGCACTAAAGCTTAATCAACAAGTTAATTGAGATACATGTTTATTTCCAACAATAGTCCTTTGGAACTTGGGGTTATGGTTAATGCCATAACCCTATTTTTTTATCTGCCAAAACCCAAAACGATAAAATCCCTAATCACTCAGCAATAGGCAAGCAAGTTGACGGGGAATATCATGACTTCATAGCATTTTTTTGCTATAGTGAACACCATTTTATTTAACTTGGATTAATCATAACCCATGGAAACTATTCCTAATTGCCCAGTTTGCCAATCTGAACACACCTATCACGATGGCACCTTTTACGTTTGCCCTGAGTGTGCTCATGAGTGGGATCCGAATCAAACAGCCTCATCTGAAGACGAACGACAAGTAAAAGACAGTAATGGTAATTTACTTGCTGACGGTGATGATATTATTTTAATTAAGGATCTTAAATTAAAAGGTTCATCTACTGTACTTAAAAAAGGTGCCAAAGCGAAAGGTATTCGTTTAGTTGACGGTGATCATGAAATTGATTGTAAAATCGATGGCATGAAAATCATGTTAAAAGCTTGTTTTGTAAAAAAAGCTTAATCCCACCGCTGTTTAATGCTGGTTTTACCAGCATTAAGTATCACTGCTGTTATGCATACGTTTTCATTAACTGTCATCTCTGTTTTTCTCTTTAAATAACATCTTAAGCCAATTTTATACTTAAACACCTACAAAATCTGAAAGTTCTTGACAAAAAATCTCTTTAAACTTTAAACATCTGTTTCATTTTTCTGTTTTTTAATTAACAAAAAACCATAACATAGCTGAAATATGCTCAAACATCTGTTCAAAAATAAGCTCTGAAAAATGTGGTAGTGTGGAAATTAAATAGGTTAACATTGCTAAGCCTAATAATAGGGTTATCGGATAACCGATTACAAAAATGGAGAGTTGCGGTGTGATTGAATCAACTTTTTACTTAAACACCTATAAAATCTGAAAGTTCTTGACAAAAAATCTCTTTAAACTTTAAACATCTGTTTCATTTTTCTGTTTTTTAATTAACAAAAAACCATAACATAGCTGAAATATGCTCAAACATCTGTTCAAAAATAAGCTCTGAAAAATGTGGTAGTGTGGAAATTAAATAGGTTAACATTGCTAAGCCTAATAATAGGGTCATCGGATAACCGACTACAAAAATGGAGAGTTGCGGTGTGATTGAATTAATTTTTTACTTAAACACCTATAAAATCTGAAAGTTCTTGACAAAAAATCTCTTTAAACTTTAAACATCTGTTTTCATTTTTCTATTTTTTAATTAACAAAAAACCATAACATAGCTGAAATATGCTCAAACATCTGTTCAAAAATAAGCTCTGAAAAATGTGGTAGCGTGGAAATTAAATAGGTTAACATTGCTAAGCCTAATAATAGGGTCATCGGATAACCGACTACAAAAATGGAGAGTTGCGGTGTGATTCGGTTTAATAGCCCTAAAGCTAAGTTGACTATCAATAGTAATGTCAGTAATGGTAATGCTAGCATTAAACCATTGATAAAGAGCAAACCACTGATCTCGATGACGGTTAAATAACCATTGTGATTTAAAGGATCGGCGGCTATTGGAATAATATTAAAGCTATTTGATAAGCCATACAACAACCATAAATGGCCGTCGAGATTTAAAAAAATCAGTAAGGCGATTACATTAATTAATCTTGATAACACAGATGTGGAAGGCCCTCCTATGGGATCAAAAAAAGTTGCCATGCCTAATCCCATTTGCATAGAAATCAATTCGCCGGAAAACCGCATAGAGATAAACGCTAACTGCATAGCAAAACCAATCATCACACCAATCATAATTTGCTGAGCAATCACCCAAATCGCAGTTAAAGAGTATATCGATAAGTCATCACTAAGCGGTGGAGACGGCAACAGCATCGCAATGATTAAGGCTAATGCTATTTTTACACGGTTAGGCACCTCTTTTTCACCAGTAATGGGCGCAACCATAATCAAAGCCAAAATACGCACAAAGGGAAAGAAGCAACCTTTAATCCAAGAGAAGAAATCGATATTGAAAAGCGTCTGAATATCCATAACGCTTAACTGGTTAAATTAGGAATATCAGTAATAACAATCCGAATATAGTCAATCATTGTCGAAAGCATTGTTGGGCCTAAAATGATTAACACCACAATAACCGCTATAATTTTAGGAATGAATGATAACGTCATTTCGTTAATTTGGGTTGCTGCCTGCAATAAACTGATAATTAAACCGGTAATTAAAGCAGCTAACAGTATTGGACCAGCCAATGAAGCGGCAACTTTAATCGCTTGCATGGCTAACGTGCTAATATATTCAGAGGGCATATCGTTCCTTAATCAAATCGCTATTAGCTAAAAAAACTTTGTGCTAAAGAGCCTAATAACAGGTGCCAACCATCTGCTAACACAAATAACATTATTTTAAATGGTAGGGAAACCGTTGCCGGAGGAACCATCATCATCCCTAGCGCCATTAAGGTGCTGGCAACCACTAGATCTATGACTAAAAAAGGAATAAACAAGGTAAATCCGATCTGAAATGCGGTTTTTAATTCACTGACCACAAAAGCCGGTACAAGCACAGTTAATGGAATATCGTCACGAGTTTGAATATCACCAGCATGCGACATATTAACAAACAGTGCTAAATCGTTTTCACGTGTCTGGCTTAACATAAATTCACGTAGTGGTTTGCTGGCGCTGGCTAACCCCTCTTGCATGGTAATTTGATTTTGTGAATAAGGAAGATACGCATCGTGATAGATTTTATCGGTCACTGGCGACATAATAAAAAAAGTCATAAACAGTGCAATACCTAAAATAACCTGATTAGGCGGGGCTGACTGAGTGCCCAGCGCATTACGTAATAAACCTAAAACAATGATGATGCGTGTAAAACTCGTCATCAATAACAAAATAGCCGGTATGAATGTCAGTAAAGTCAGAAACACTAAAGTTTCAACAGGTAGTGACCAACTTTGTACACCATTAGATGATGTCTGAGTCATAATCGACAGCGGCGTGACATCAGCAGAACTATAGAAACTAAATAACAATAAGCTGAGCAAAATAACCCATTTTGACCACACTATTTGTTACTCCTTTTTAGATTTTAACGCTGACTGTAATAGTTGGTGAAACAAGCTATCTTTTTCACTTTCATTCGTTTCGGGTGGTTTGGCTAACAGCATTTCGGTTCGCTGCTCATTGATCGTATGCAGTAGTGTCATTTGATGTGGCGTGATACCCACAACAAGGAGTTTATGATCGACATAAATGAGAACAACCCGTTCTTTAGGACTAATGTTGAAAGTAGCTTTAACTTCCATAAGTTGTCCGCCACGCTTTTTCCAGTTAATACGTTTAACCAACCAAGCTAACAACACAATCATTGCTATCACACCGATTAATGAAATTGCGAACGATGAGCCGACTTGTGAATAAAAATTCATATCAGAGGGCATTGTTGTTGAACTGGTACTTGCCATAGTTGGCGCTGTTATGTTATTCATTAGCGACTCAATCGGCGTACACGTTCTGAAGGCGTAATAATATCGGTTATGCGTACGCCATAATTATCACCGACCACCACAATTTCACCTTGAGCAATTAAATAACCATTAATTAATATATCTAATGGCTCACCGGCTAATCCGTCTAAAGCAATCACTGAACCTTGTGTTAGATTTAATAGATCTTTAATTGCCATTTTAGTTCTGCCAAGCTCGACACTTAAGTTAACCGGAATATCCAAAATAAGATTTATATCTTGTTTTTTCACTTCGGATTGTTGTGGTGATAATGTTTCAAAGATCACATCTTGTGTGGTTGGCTTATCATTTGTTTCATTTTGAGATTGAGTATCATCGCTATTTTGTTTGATATCAGTCATTGAACACTCCTTCATTCAATTGTTCTAATACAGGATTACTTACCTGTTCTACTTGAATTGCATATTGTTTATTCACTCGACCATAATGCCCTTTTAATACCGGCACACCGCCAATTGTGACATCAAGGCTATCAGGCTTTTCTATATCTAAAATATCATTGACTTTTAATGCCAATAGTTTTGCGACAGTCGTTTGAATTTGAGTGAAGTTGGCGACTAATTCAACGGTTGATTGTTTAATACCACTGGTTAAAGAGCTCATCCAAACATTGTCATCTTGATAAGTTTGTTGCTCAATCGGTGGTTTAATTAATAACTCTTTGATAGGTTCAACCATTGCATAAGGAATGCAGATACAAAACGTAGCTTTACTGTTTCCAATCTCCACTTTGAACGTTGTGGCTAAAACCACATCGTCAGGTGAGCTGGTGATATTAGTAAATTTGCTTTGTACTTCTGATCGAATATATTCTGTTTCAATAGTGTAAATATCTGTCCAAGCATTTTGATAAATCGTTAATGCAAGCTCTAATACCCGTTTAATAATCTGTTGCTCAGTATGGGTAAATTCTCGCCCTTCGGTTTCCACTTTGGCGGCATGCCCATCACCACCAAATAGCGTATCGACGACAATAAAAACAATTTCAGGTGAAAATGAAAATAAACTTGTGCCCCGTAAAGGATTAAGGTGAACTAAATTTAAATGATAGGTAGATGAAACTTCTGAAAATTCTTTAAACGTTTGTGTTTCAATTGGCGAAGCAATCACGTCAGTATTACGGCGCAATAAATTGAATAAACCAATCCTAAATTGCCGGGCAAAACGTTCATTAATAATTTCTAATGCCGTTAAACGCTCAGGAATAAAACTATGTTTAACCGATAAATCATAAGGTTTTACTTCGGTTTTTTTACCTTGTAGGGTTTGAGTATCAAATCCGTTATCATTTTTTTTCATTGATGAACTATCCAATAACTCGGTATCGGAAGGCTCACTATTATTGACAGTAGATTTGAACTTATCGGACATAGAAATCACCGTATAATAAAATCAGTAAATAATACTTCATCAATTTTTACCTTATGTTTTGCATCATATTGGCGTGATAAAGCTGTCTTAATTTGTTCTTGTAAATCGATTTTGCCGGCTTCTTTTTTAAGATCACTGACATACTGCTTAGAAGTTAAAAGTAATACATCGCTTCTTACTTCCGGTAGATATTCTAATAACACCGTTTTTTGCTCTTCATTAGCAACGCGTAATACCATACCAACATAGAGAATTTTATTAATATCAACACTCTCTTCTGAGGTTGGTAGTGATATAGTGAAAGGTTTTAATGTTAAAAAAACCGGTGACACAATTTCCACCTCTTCTTGAGCCTGGACGGTATTTTTGGATTTATTTTGTAACCACAAATAAGCAGCAGCACCTAAGGCTAACAAAGTAATGAGAATAAGTATTAAGTTAAAAACACTTATTTTTTTTTGTGTAGTTGGCATAATTATTATTATCTCAATAAAAATAAAGAAAATTTATAGCTAAATAAATAGCAAAAAATTATAAAAATAATAAATCATGCAAAAAGAATTAATTTGAAGAATAGGCAATAAAAATACCACCTATTCGACCTTTTCAGCTTTTATTGATAACAGACATTAGATTATTAACATCATCACTATTTAAGCAAAGATACTGAGCCCGGAATAAGTCGATATCTTTTCTTGATGAGATTGCTCGATTGATTCATCAAAATCATCTGGTAGTAATTCATCCATAAATTCTTTATGTTGGGAATCACTGGATGATGGTTCTGAATCATTCTTCATTGAAAACTCTCTGATATCGGTATGCTGTAATGTCATCCCTTGCTCTTCAAGCGAAGTTTTAAGATAGGGTAATGCGGACTCCAATACGCCTTTAACGGCATTATGTGCAGCCAGCATTTGAAGATTAAGCTTATCATCAATCATAGCAAGTTTGATATGTAACGATCCTAATGTTTCCGGATGTAGTTTAATTTCAGCATTTTGTACACCTTGACGACAGATCATAGTGATTTTTTCAGTTAATGATGTTTGCCATTTTGAGACATCAATCGGCATCGGAAGTTTCATGGCAAAAACTTCCGAATTAGACATCGTAGACGGCAGTAAAGTAGTCAGAAAATTTTGCCCGTCAACCACATTAAAAAAAGAGGGTGATTGCTCTAAATTAATTGGGCTTATGTTTTCAATATTATTGAGCTGTTCCATTTGCTCAACAATAGAGTTAAAACTCGGTGTCGTATTTTGAGTATTGATACTAGTTTGCAAAGGTGAGAGATAACTTTGTACTTTATCAACGTTGGCATGCTCGATAGTTTGCTCGTCGCTGTTTGAATTTGATAAGTATGTCACCTGATCTTTCACCGAAGTTTTACTATAAAATTGCTCGCTTTCATTAATTGAAATAAGTAATCGTTGAGCTGATCGAATGTCAATCGCCGCATATTGCTCGCCACTATCTTCAACTACCCTATCTAACATCAACGAATCAGTCAATTTAGTATTGATTGTCGAGATGTGATCTTCACCCATTTCACCTTGATTGAATGAGCAATCAATTGTTAAGCTCGTTTGTTGTAAGTTAAACGTATCTAATGGATTAGCCATTGCGATTAAGATATCACTGACATCACCTTCATCATATTTATCGGCAATATCAGATTCAGCCGTTAGACCATTTTCGGTGGCAACTATTTGCTTTTGGTTTTGCGCTAAAAGTTGCTGAAATAACTCACCGTCAGCAAACGACGGATCGGTTTGATTAAATTCTAGTTGTTGAGATGTGTTTAATGATATATCACTGGTGAGATTAATATTCATTCAATGCTCTCCTTGCTAATTGCTGTTGGGCAAATTCATCGGTCATTTTTTGCTGTAAACGACTTTGCTGTTGCATATATTTTTGATGTTGTTTATTGAGCAGCGTTGTAAAAGTATTTAAATTTTTTTGCGATTGATTAAGTTCATTGGTGATCTTTTTTTGTTTGATATCCAACGTTAATAACAACTTTTTTTGTTGTTCAATACCATGTTCAATTGCTGAAATAAATGCATTAAAATTACTTAACTCACACCCTTTAATGCCGTTTGATAGTGCATCATTTAATCGTTGTTGATATTCGGTATAATAATCATTTAATACATTAAGCTGCGACTGCGCATTACGTTGATTATCATGAGCATGTTTCAATTTTATTAATGTGTTATCAACCGATTTTTGGGCTAATTTTTTTAACGTTAAAAATGCAAATTGTCCCGGATTTTGCTTATTCATTATTATTTCCTAACTGACAACTTAAGAACCAACTATACTTAACAACTGCTGATAAGCTTCTTGATAACTACAATGCTCATCAATCCCTTGTTGTAAAAAATGCTGCATCGCCGGAAACAACTTGATTGCTTGATCTAATAATCGATCGGTGCCCGATACATAAGCCCCCACATTAATCAAATCACGATTACGCTGAAAGCTGGAAAAAAGTTGTTTAAATAAACGTGATTTTCGTTCATCTTCCGGTGCAGTCAAATCGGTCATTACACGGCTGATCGACGCTTCTATGTCAATAGCAGGGTAATGCCCTGATTCTGCAAGCTGGCGTGACAATACAATATGACCATCTAAAATTGCTCTTGCCGAATCGGCAATTGGGTCTTGCTGATCATCGCCTTCTGTTAATACCGTATAAAAAGCGGTAATTGCACCTTTACCTTGCGCATCATTACCCGCTCGCTCAACTAAGGCCGGTAGTTTGGCAAAGACGGACGGTGGATACCCTTTAGTAGCAGGCGGTTCACCAATTGCCAAAGCGATTTCTCGTTGCGCCATGGCATAACGGGTTAAAGAATCCATGATGAGTAACACATTGAATCCTTGTTCTCGAAAGTTTTCGGCAATTTTGGTGGCGTAGGTTGCACCTTGTAAGCGCAGTAAAGGCGAAACATCAGCAGGAGCGGCGACCACAACTGATCGGGTAAGTCCTTCTTCACCAAGGATATTTTCAATAAAATCTTTAACTTCTCGTCCACGTTCGCCAATTAATCCTACAACAATAATATCGGCCTTTGTATAACGAGCCATCATGCCCAGTAATACACTTTTACCCACACCGGAACCGGCAAATAATCCCATCCGTTGTCCTTGACCAACAGTAAGTAAAGCATTAATAGCTCTAATGCCAACATCTAACACCTGACTAATAGGCGTGCGTTGTAGTGGATTGAGTGATTTACTGGCTAATCCTTCATATTCGATATGTTCTGACAACGGTTTTCCGTCAAGTGGTTTACCCATTGCATCAACCACTCGCCCTAATAAGCCCATACCAATTGGCAAAACTTTATGACTAAAATGGGCTAAATCGTATTGGGAGGTATATACTCTGGCACCAAGCAAAATACCGTCAGTTGATTCAAAAGGCATTAAATATAGTGTTTGCTCATTGAAACCAACAACCTCACACTCAACCGCTTCAATTTTTCCATGCGTTTGTCGCTCTACAAAGCAGTTTGAGCCTAACGGTAGTTTTAATCCGACCGCTTCTAAGACTAATCCGGATGCTTTAACTAATCGCCCATATTGCCGAATCAAAGATAAAGATTGCAGTTGCGTTGTTGCCCGATCAATCTTAGCCATCCATTGAGAACCAAACGCCACGCTATTGCTTATCCCCATGTATACATTCAGACATTATTTGCCATTGTTCGGCAATACATGCATCAATTTCATTGGTATCAGTAAATACCTTGCACCCACCCGGCTCAATGCTGGCATCTGGAACAATTTGCCATTCATTTTGATTAATTTGCTCATTCAACAGAGGCTCTAGCCATTGCAAATCACTCGGATTAAGATGCAATGACAGCGGTTTGGATAACATTGAACACTCTTGAACTAGCGCTTTAATTGTCTGCATTAATTGTTTTTGCCGCACTTTGGTGATAGAGCCAACTGTTTTTTCGGCAGCAACTAAGGCCAAATCAAATAATTTAGGTACGATTAGTGCATCAATATCATCGATAGCTTGCTGAAAATTGGTTACTAAATTGCTAATTGATTTAACAGCATTTAATTTTTCATCATTAAGCTGCTCCTCAATTTGGGCTCGCCCTTCTTGTTGACCAAGTTGATAACCTTGCTCATAACCGGCTTGATGACCAACGTTAATCCCCTCTTGTTTGCCTAAATTAAATCCTTCTTGATAAGCTTGTTCTTTGGTTTGCTGCCTAATATTTTCCAACTCTCGCTCAATTTCCAGCGGATCGACTTGCATAACAGCCGGCTCAGCTTCAACTTCTGCAAGCGAGTCCAGTTCGACAATGTCTAACTCGTGTATTGGTTTTGTTAATTGTGATAATTCTGATGCGGATAAATCTTGAAAATTTAGCGGTTGCCAACTTATCGCATTTGAATGATTAGACATATTCATCATCACCACTACTTAAGATCATTTCACCGGTTTCAGCTAACCTACGTGCAATAACCAAAATTTTCTTCTGTTCAGTTTCAACTTGTGACAATCTAACAGGCGGTCGATTTTCTAAATCTTCACGCAAGATAGATGCAGCACGTTGCGACATATTACTTAATAATTTTTCACGTAATGAGAGTGATGCGCCTTTTAATGCAATAATTAATGTCTCGTTATCAACTTCTTTGAGTAAACGTTGGATACTTCTATCATCAACTTCAACCAGATTTTCAAATAAGAACATTTCGTCAATAATTTTCTGTGCAAGCTCACCGTCATAATCACGCAATGCGTTGATAACCAGCTCTTCTTGCTGTGATTTCATCAAGTTAATGATTTCAGCCGCAGTGCGGATACCACCAAGATTGTTCAATTTAATATTTTGTCCGTGTAGTAAGGTTGATAACGAAGTAGACAGGACTTGTAATGCTGAAGGTTCAACACCACCAAAGGTTGCAATACGTAACATCACATCATTACGCAACTCATCATCAAATAGATTTAATATTTCAGCGGCTAAATCACGATTGAGATGAACTAATATGGTTGCAATAATTTGTGGGTGCTCTTTTTTCACCAAATCAACTGCCCGTGCTGCATCAACAAAATTAAGCATTTCAAGCCCGTCTGTTGCTTCCTCACGGTCTGTTTTCAACAATTCATCAAGTAATCGGCCGGCTTTTTCACTACCAATCGATTTTTCGAGTATTGAACGCAAATAGCCGTTGGTATCGGTATTTAATACCGCACACTCTTCAAGTGTGACTTGACACTCATTAAGTATGCCTTTTAATTGATCTTGCGAAAATTGTGGCAAAGACATCATTGCGCTACTAATTTGTTGTACTTCTTTTGGGCTGAGGTACTGCATAACCTGAGAGGCAAGATCCTCACCCAACACCATTAAAACTGTCGCTGCTTTTTGGGATTGACTTAAGGTCATTATTCGGAGCCCTCATTATTTAACCAACCACGTATAATTAACGCCATTACACGAGGATCTTTCTCGACAATCTTACGAATATATTGTTGCTGCTGCATGTTATCTTCAAAGATTTTCTGTTGTTGTTTACTGTGTGCTTTGTAATCTAATTTCTCTTCTCCACTTGATGAAGCATCAGAAGATTGATTAGTCGAATGCAATAACTGTCGCTGTAATTTTATCCATAATGAACGTAACATTTTCTTCCACGCAAACCATGCAATTAAAATATAAATCAGATATTTAATGCCCATTTTGAGCAAATCATAAAATTCATACGAATTTAAAAAAGCAAAGGTTTGATTATCATCATCAACCTGATCGGTAAATTTTAGATTGGCCACGGTCAGACTATCGCCTCGTAGATCAGAAAAGCCCATAGCTTGACGAGCTAATGCTTCTATATTGGCAAGTTCATCTTTATCTAGCTTTACCCACTGCTCTGTCGCTTCTTTTGCGCTGTCATCTTGCTTGTCATCCGTTTTTTCAATTTGCTCTGTATTGACAAACTTATAATTGACCAAAACAGCAACCGATAAACGTTTAATGCGTCCTTCCGGTATTTTGCTGTGAACAACTTGACGATTAACTTCAAAGTTCAATGTATTATTGGTTTGTAAGTTGTAGTTTTGTTGTTTATTGTTTTTATCTTCTTTATCACTTTGTTCATCAATAGGGGCGCTTGAATTAGGTACCGGCTGATTAGATAAAGCACCCGGCACACCACCAATACCACTGTTAGCAGCTAATTGCCGATTTTCTACTTGTTGCTTACTGCGAACAGTTTGATTAGCCATATCACTATTAGGGTCAAAGGTTTCTGATGTGGATTCTTGACGACTAAAATCGACTTCCGCATTAACCTGTACCATGACATTTGATTTACCTAAGATAGGAATAATAATTTTTTCTACCCGCTCACGAATACCGGTTTCGATTCGTTCACTAAATTCCAACTGTGCAACATTAACATTACTGTCACGGTATTTTTCACCCGTTAATAAATGACCACGCTGATCAATAATCGTGACTTTATCCGCTTGTAATTCAGGTACACTACTTGAAATTAAATGAATAATGGCATCAATTTGACCTTGTGATAAACTTCGTCCGGGTAATAAAGTGAGAGCAACCGATGCTGACGGGAATTTTCGTTCTCTGACAAATAATGAAGGTTTAGGCATAGCTAAATGGACTCTAGCATCATCAACACTGCTGATAATTGAAATCGTTCTTGATAGCTCGCCTTCTAACGCTCGTTGATAATTAATCTGCTCATTAAATTGGCTCATCCCAAAACTTTCTTTGTCGAGCAATTCAAATCCAACTGCCCCACCTTTTGGCAGTCCTTGCTGAGCAATACGTAAACGGGTCTGATAAATTTTATCTTCAGGTATTAATATGGTTGAGCCAGATGATGAAAATTGATAAGGGATATTCATTTTATCAAGTTGGCTAATGATTTCACCGCCATCTTTATCATTTAGATTGCTAAACAAAACCCCATAATTATCATCTTTAAGCCATAAATAGGCGATACTACTTATTGCCACTATCACTACCCCAATGATAAGCAATAGCATTTTACGATTTTGTTTGAATTGATTGATAAAAGGTAACTTATTAAATAAAGACTTGCCTTTATTACCAACAGTCTGGCTATCCATAAATATCCTAATTCTAAACTGATCAGATTAATTCTATGCTCTATTATCAGTCTATTTAGAAAATTCAATAGCTAAAAAAGCCGACCCTTTTCCCCTTAGTTATCCCTTTTAAATTTTTAGCAATATGATAATTTCATTACCACGTCAATTAAGCTCAACAAAAGTACTTTGCCTATCAATGAATACAATCAATACATTTAATCCTCCTCAGCTAATAGCATTATCACCAGCAACCAATACCTTCTCGAAACAACCTTTGTCAGATAATCAAAGTTTTGCTGCGCATTTAAATTTAGCTTTAAACAAAATTAGTGATGCACAAATTTTGGCAAATAATCAAGCCAAAGCTTTCGAAATGGGAGAGCCCAATATTTCATTGAATGAAGTTATGGTCAATCTCCAAAAATCCTCAGTATCGTTACAATTTGGTATTCAAGTTCGTAATAAACTGGTTTCGGCATATCAAGAGATAATGAATATGAATGTTTAATTATTGATGTTTATTATCAATAATTAACTTTTTGTTTTTTAGGTATTTGCTGATTTGATGTAAAAGCCAATTTATTGCTAATCGCAGCAGCTAATAAGCAAAAATCAGCTTCAACAGTTTAGTGGTAGGATTTTATCAACGCTATTGCCCGACTTACATTAAGCTGGCAATTTCTTGATAACGACTTATTTTATTTTGATAATCAACCTGTTCACCAATCAACTCTTTGAGCTGAGTATGGCGAGTGATAACCAGTTGAGTTAATTGTTGTTGATAGCTAAATATATTTTTAACGTACATTTTCACCATATCTTGATGTTGTTGCGGTATTTTATCAATTTCAGTTAAATCTTCGTTGAACATAATACGTTTGGCTAGTTGAACATATTTTGGTTGCCAACTTAATAATAATTCCCAATCATTATTACGCGCATTAATTAACATCTGTTCAATGACATAATTAAACTGTTCATATTTTTCTAATAATGCAGTAGTGTTCACAATAAATTCCTTTTTATTTTGCAATCTCACGCCAAGCATCAGCAATGTTGTTTAACAAATCATAACAAGTTTGTAGCTTATCTTGGCTATTATGTAGATTGGCTAAAACTAATTGTTGACTGATATAGTGATATAAACGATCTAAGTTTTCGGCAATTTCACCACCTTGTTCAAGATCTAAAGCGCTTTTAAGACCATTATCGACAATATTAATCGCTTTGGATATCGCTTTACCTTTACCGGCAATGTCGCCTTTTTGGATATATAAGTTAGCTAACTTTATGGCATTAAGTGCCCCATCAAATAATAAAACGATTAGTTGATGAGGTGAGGCTTGACTAACACAGGTTTCTAAATTAACTTGCTGATATGCTTGAGAGCCAACTTTATACATCTTTATTCCTTACTTTATTTTTTCAAATTTGCCATCATTTCAAATTGTGTGGTCAAATAGTTACTCATGCTATCTAAAGAGCTGATTAATACATCTAATTTTGTAAATTGAACTCGATAACGCTCAACTGTTTGTTCTATTGAATTATTGACCTGTTCATAGCGTTTATCCAATGATTTTAATGTTGAATTTAAACCATTAGTGGCAGAATCAATCATCCCATCACTATCAATAAAACTACTTACTTTAGCGAAAACTTCATTGGCAATACCGGTTGTTTCACCATCACCAATAAATAAGCCCGCCACTGCGTCACTATTTTCATTGAGTACTTTCTGTAGTTGATTTTGATTAATGGTTAAAGTGCCACTATTATCCATATTAATGCCAATTTGAGCTAAAACAGAAAATTCGCCCGATTGTCCTTTTGCAAATATTGAGCGGATACTTTGATCAATATTACGCAATGTCGAGTCACCAATAAGTGGGCCATTTGTATTGTTTAATTCGCTTGAATTTCCGTCTTTAGCCGTAAACTGCGTCAAAGTTGAAATGGTGGATTGTAATTGGTTAAATGCCTCAACCCATTGTTTAATTGCCTCTTGCGCTTTTTCATTATCGGCGGTGATAGCTAACGTTTGACTGGTTGTTGTGGTCGCCTTTAACGTGATATCCACACCAGCAACAACTTCTTTAACCGTATTTGAAGCACTGGTAATGGCAACACCATTAAAGGTAAATTTCGCATCTTGCGCCTTTGCAACTTGTGTCATGCTTGACGCTTCAGGCTGATTAATGTCAAATCCAATAGTATTATTTAATACTTCATCATCAGATGAAATCGAGGTAATTGTCTGCTGTTCACCTGTCTCTTTTGAGGTAATAACCAATTGATAGCTACCTGTTCCCGAACGTACCACTGAAGCATTCATGGTTGAGTCAGTTTGGCTACCGTCCTCATTAGTTACTTTGGCTTGATTAATGGCATTAGCAATTGACTCAAGCGATGTTTCATCATTATTTAAAGTAACACTCAGGCTTTTGCCATTTGCTTGTTCAATGGTAACTGTTCGTGTTTGATTGCCGTTACCTAAAGCACTATTTTTATCATTAACTGCCGTTGTTGACACACTATGAGCGGTGGCTAATTGGTCAACACTAACTGCATAGTTGCCTAAGATAGCTTTGCTATTTACATTAGTGGTAAAGAAATTGTCATTACCGGTTGCTGTTCGGCTATTAAAGAGTTCTTTATTTTGAAGCTTTTGAGTGGCAGTATTAAAAGTTGTTAATGCACTTTTTAATTTACCAAAACCACTAATTTTGGCATTAATCGCCTTTTGTTGAGCAGCAATAGGGGTTAAACGTGCTTTTTCAACTGCTTCTAACTGATTTAAAACTTCATTAAGGTCAATGCCTGAACCTATTCCCAAAATACTCATTGACATAACTAAACCCATCTTTTGTCTTTATTCAATATTTTGTATATCGGCCAATTGAGCAAAAAGTTTAACGATTTACAATGATCTTTATTATAGGCACATAAGGACATTATTATTTTTAATTAAATAAAATTAGAAAACCAATCATAACATTATGATTAATATCAACATATAAATCGAACATTCTAATTAACTTGCTCACTTCGACAACTTAATAATTAAAAAAATTAAAGTTTCTTTTTTTACTACCGATACATTAACTATCAGCAAGGATATTGAAGATTATTTCAATATATCGTTGATTTTACTAATCATATTTAAGGAGATAAAAATGGCTCAAGTAATTAATACTAATACTATGTCTTTAATGGCAAAAAATAATCTTAATAATTCTCAAAGCGTTCTTGGTACAGCTATTGAGCGTCTTTCTTCAGGCATGCGTATTAACAGTGCTAAAGATGATGCGGCAGGTCAAGCTATTGCTAACCGTTTTTCTTCAAACATCAAAGGATTAACTCAAGCAGCTCGTAATGCTAACGACGGTATCTCTTTAGCGCAAACAACTGAAGGTGCATTAAACGAAATTAACAACAACGTTCAACGTATCCGTGAACTAACTGTTCAAGCAGCAAACGGCACTAACTCTCAAAGCGATTTAGAGTCAATCCAAAACGAAATCGATCAACGTTTAGAAGAGATTGACCGTGTATCTAAACAAACTGATTTCAATGGTTCTAAAGTATTATCAGCAGATAAAACACTTAAAATTCAAGTAGGTGCAAATGACGGCGAAACTATTGAAATCAATTTGAAAAAAATCGACAGTACTGAACTTGGTCTGGCTTCATTCAACGTTTCTTCAAGCCCAACAGCTGATCCTTTAAAAACACTTGATGCAGCTTTATCAAAAATTGACGGATTACGTGGTGAGCTAGGTGCGGTACAAAACCGTTTTGAATCAACTGTTAACAACATCAACAATACCGTTAATAACTTAAGTTCTGCTCGTAGCCGAATTGAAGATGCTGACTACGCAACTGAAGTATCAAATATGACTCGTGGTCAAATTTTACAACAAGCCGGTACATCTGTTTTAGCACAAGCTAACCAAGTACCACAATCTGTACTTTCTTTATTACAATAATCACACATCATTAGAATTAATTGCCCACTCTAATTTTGTACCTTAGCAATAATGATATTTCTTAATATCATTATTGCTAATTATGGTAATTACCTATTTTTTAATATCTTATTCTTGCCATTAAATAATCTAATTGTCGTCATAATACTATTTTGCATTTTTTAACATTGGTTCAAAATATGAGTGATTGCCTGTATAACTCACAAGGTGTAGTGAATCAAATTGATTGGCAACAATATATCTATTTAGTCCGAAATGAAGCACTTAAATTAGCGGTTCGATTACCGGCAACAATAGAGCTTGATGATTTGTTACAAGTTGGTTATATCGGTTTGTTAGACACGATAAAACGTTATGATGCCTCACAAGGCAATACCTTTACCACTTTTGCAATCCCAAGAATAAAAGGGGCTATGCTTGATGAGTTACGTAACCGAGACTGGTTACCAAGACAAACTCGAAAAAAAATTAAAGATGTGACAAGTGCAATAAATGAATTAGAACAGCGCCTAGGTGTTGCACCTAATGATCAACAAATTGCCGAATATTTACAGCTATCTTTAACCGAATACCGAAAAATATTATTAGATTCAAATTATAGTCAAATATGCTCGTATGATGAAATTCAAAAAAAATTGGGCGATAACGTCGATTTTATTATTGAGCAAAATGAAGATAATAACCCTTTTTTATCTATTATAGATGAAGAAATTCGCCATATTGTTATTCAACAAATTGAAAACTTACCCGAAAAGGAAAAAATGGTTTTAGCACTTTATTACCAAGAAGAACTAAATTTAAAAGAGATAGGTAAAGTGCTCGATATTAGTGAATCAAGGGTGAGTCAATTGCATAGTCAGGCAATAAAAAGAATACAAAGTAAAGTCAATATATAAAAAATAAGCATAAAAAAAGTAATACCAAGCGAAATTAATCGAAAATAAATTGAAATCATTTTTTTATTGACGTTTTGCGTTTAAAAATGTAATTTTGACGATAAAAAAAGAAATTAAGCGTTTTTTTATTAATTTTGCGTTTTTTACTGCGAACGCAAGCAGATATGGATTGGTGATTAAATTGGGAAACATACTAGATGACGATATTCTTAAATGTATACATCATTTAAATCTTTCAACACTGTTGTTAAGTCAGCGAATGCTTGAAAAAGATAAAATAATGGCAATGTATCGATTAGGAATAGATGAAAAAACAGCAGACATTTTAAGTAATTTAAGTGCGTCACAAATGCTGGTTTTATCAGAAACAAATCAATTGGCTTTTCAGCTACGCTTCGAAAATTCTGAAATGATGGAAACATTAACACAAGAGTCTCGTGTTGGTGATATTAAACAGATGCATACTGGAATTCTTTTATCGAGCTTACTCTTAGACTCAATCAATAAATAGGTAGGGATTAAGATGAGCAGCACAAGTATTGTTCAAAAATACAAAGAAGTTCAGTTAGCTATTCGTTTAATTTCGCTTGGCGCCAGAATTCAAATGTTAGAAAGTGAAACAAATTTAAGCCGTGGAAAACTGATTAAATTATACAAAGAAATTCAAGGATGCCCCCCGCCTAAGGGATTATTACCTTTTTCAACTACATGGTTTATGACTTGGGAACCGAATATTCATTCAAGCATTTTTTATAATGCTTATCACTTTTTAGTAAAACATGGTTGCAAGCCGGGTATTCAATCAATTTTAAAAGCCTATCAACTTTACTTAGAACAATGTCCTTCATCTCATGATGAAGAGCCTGTTTTAGGGTTGACCAGAGCTTGGATTTTAGTCAAATTTGTTGAAAGCAATGTTATGCAACAATCATGTTGTAAAGAGTGCAAAGGTCGATTTATTACTCATGCTTACCAGCCGAGTAACACGTTTATTTGTAGTTTATGTCAACCACCTTCAAGAGCAGAAAAGAACAACAAAACTCACAAAGATAACCATGCCAAATGCCTGCAAGTGCTATCAGTACCTAAGAGTTTTGATTCAGCGATTGCAAAATATATAACCGTTTAAATCAATAAAAAAAATCAAACTTATTAACGACTGTCTAATGGAGAAAAAGGAAAAATAATGCTAATAATTATAGGATATATTGTGGTTATAGCTTCGGCCTTAGCGGGCTATGTGCTAAGTGGAGGGTATTTAGCAGTACTTTTTCAACCATTAGAATTTCTTATCATTGGTGGAACTGCTGTAGGGGCATTTATTGTCAGTAATGAAAAAAAAGCAATAAAAGCTACGCTCAAGTCGTTAGGGCAATTATTTAAAACCTCCAAATATAATAAAACGCTTTATTTAACATTAATTAATTTAATGTACACCGTTTTAACGAAAATTCGCCAAAATGGCGGTTTATCCATTGAAGCCGATATAGATAATCCAAAAGAGAGTGAGTTATTTAAAAAATACCCACTAATTTTAGCCAATCCACAGATCTGCGATTTTATCACTGATTATTTGCGTTTAATGATTAGCGGTAATATGGAAGTGTACGAAATCGAAGCATTAATGAATGAAGAGATCGAAACCTATCAACATGAGCTGGAAAAACCGGTCGATGCCATTTCAAGCGTCGGTGATGGATTGCCAGCCTTTGGTATTGTTGCCGCTGTCATGGGGGTAATTAATACTTTAGCTCAAGCGGATAGACCGGCTAGTGAATTAGGTGAGCTCATTGCTCATGCAATGGTTGGAACATTTTTAGGAATATTGCTTGCTTATGGGTTTGTATCACCATTAGCTGCGCTTTTAAAACAAAAAAATGCTGATAATCTAAAAATATTAGAGTGTACAAAAGTGATACTGATTGCCAGCATGCATGATTATGCCCCACAAATATGTATCGAATTTGGTCGCAAAACCATTTTCTCACATGAACGCCCATCTTTCTTTGAGTTAGAAAAATATATTCAAGAAGTGAAAGATCAAAATACTAACCAAACAGAAAGTAAAGAATAATGAAAGATAAGTCAGTAAGAATAATTATTGCTAAAAAATCGGGGCATGGGGGAGGACATCACGGCGGTTCATGGAAAATCGCTTATGCTGACTTTATGACAGCCATGATGGCTCTATTTTTAGTGATGTGGTTAATTGCTAAATCTACGCCACAAGAATTACAAGGTATTGCCGAATATTTCAGAACACCACTTATTTTAGGCCAAAACGGCGGAAAAAATCTCAGTGACAGTGAAAGCCCGATTCCTGGTGGCGGTGATGATATTACTAAAACATTAGGCGAAGAAAAAAAGACGCCTGATGCCGATTTAAGTGCAAAACAACTCGAAAAAATACAGTTAATCGAGGCTGCTCGTAAAATATACGAAGTATTTGAATTAGATCCAAGGCTAAAAAATTTATCTGCTAACTTAATTGTCGAAATAACCGAAATGGGTTTAAGAATTCAAATTTTAGCGTCAAATGATAAACCAATGTTTGATGTAGGCAGTGCAGTTATCCACCCCAATATGCAAGAAATCTTACATGCATTAGCACCAATTATAAACTCACTACCCAATAAAATTACCCTGTCAGGTCATACCGATGAACGCCAATATATTACAGGTGATCGTGGTTATAGCAACTGGGAGTTATCAGCAGACAGAGCCAATGCATCAAGAAGAGAGCTTATTGCCGGAGGGTTAGATTCGAATAAAATTATACGTATTATTGGATTAGCCGATACCGTCGGTTTAAATAAGCCGAACTACAGCAAAGATGCCAACCGCCGAATTAGTATTTTAATTTTAAATAAAGCCGCACAACAATATATTGAAGATGAAAACAATATGACTGGCTTCGATTTTTTAAAACAAGCACAACAACCTGTTCAATCAGAATAATTTAGCAAAAATAAGTAAAGTTGGTGATTAATAGAAATACCATTTCTAGAAAGATTTTATAAAAAAATAATTAAAGTTTTAGCAATTTCAGCCGATATAGAAAATAACACTTTAGTTTAATAATAAGATTATAAACTGAAAATTTATTTAGGAGCTTTTATGTCAAATTCATTGATGAATACCGGTATTAGTGGATTAAATGCAGCACAAAATATGCTTAATGTTATTAGCAATAATATAAGTAATGCGCATACCACTGGTTATAATCGTCAACAACAAATTTTACAGCAAGCAAATAGCTCTAAATATAATTTTGGTTTTGTCGGAAATGGTGTGTCGGTTAATTCGGTTAATCGAGCTTTTAATCAGTTTGTTGTGGGTCAGCTTAGGCAATCTCAATCACAAAATGGATCGATTAAGGCTTATTACAATGAATTGTCGAAAGTGGATAATTTATTGGCAGAAAACGATAACAGTATTTCATCCCAACTTAATAATTTATTTGCCAGTTTAAATAAACTCACCACCAATGCCGGTGATGCATCATCCAAACAAACTGTGATAAGCAATCTGACTTCATTAGTTAGCCAGTTTAATAAAACTGAAATGAGCTTGAAAAATCAGATCGCCAATATTAATACTGAATTAAGTAATAATGTTGATCAAATCAACGCTTATACCAAACAAATTGCTGAACTTAATCAAAAAATATCAAAGCTTCAAGCAGTCAGTGGCGGGAACGAACCCAATGCCTTGCTTGATGAACGTGATCAGCTTGTCAACGAATTAAGTGAAATTGTTGGTATCAATGTTACAGAACAAAACGGACAATATAACATTTCATTAGCGAACGGGTTAAATTTAGTACAAGGATCAACGGTTAACACCTTATCAGTGCAACCGTCTAAAGATGACCCGTCTTTGAATGCAATTGTTTACACGCATAATTCTGGTGCGACTCAAGAACTGAGCAGTCAAAATATCGCATCAGGCAGAATTAATGGATTATTAGCTTTTCGTGATGGACCACTCTCCGAATCTCGCAATCAATTAGGATTGATTGCATTAAATTTGTCGGAACGTTTTAATCAAGTACAGATGTCAGGTGTCGATATCAATGGTGACCAAGGTGAAAAACTGTTGGACTACCAGAAACCAAGTTTGATAGCTAACACCAAAAATCAAGGCAATGCCTCAGTTAACATCGATTATCAATCGGTTAATGATGTAAAAGCGTCAGATTATAAGATTGAATATAACGGTTCCGATTGGGTAGTAACCAGATTATCAGACAACACGCAAATCACACCGCAACTTGAAGAAGGCAAATTAATCTTTGATGGATTATCGATTGAAATAACCGGTAATGCTATTAGCGGCGACTCATTTATGCTTAAACCCGTTGCCGACATAGCGTCTTCATTACAGTTATTAGTTAAAGATGTGAATAAATTAGCTACCGGTATTGCTGATGATGAAAATGGTTCAGGGGATAACCGTAATGTAGCTAAATTTTTAGAAATACAAAATGAAAAATTAATTAACGGTACAAAAACGTTAAATAGCGCTTATACTTCATTAGTCAGTTACATTGGTAGTGAAACGCATACAGCAAAAATTTCGGCACAATCGAGCCAAAATATTACGCAACAAATTTACGAACAAAACCAATCAATATCCGGGGTTAATATTGAAGAAGAATATATCTCTATGCAGGTATATATGCAGTATTACCAAGCTAATGCTAAAGTGATTGATGCTGCAACAACAATATTCGACACGATATTAGGTTTAGCCAAATAATGAAAGGATTTAAAAATGCGCCTCAGCACTAATTCAATGTATCAAAAAAATCTAAATAGTATTTTAAATACCAACAATAAATGGCAAAAATCGGGCTTACATTTAGCAACGGGCAAAAAGATCTTATCCCCTTCTGATGACCCTATGGGCGCTTCGCAAGCATTGATACTTAAACAAGCACAATCAAGAAATGATCAGTTTCAAGCTGCTCGTGAAAGTGCTGATAAATCATTAAGTCGTCAAGACACCATATTGAAAGAAGCCAACACGGTTATCCAATCAATTCAAGAAACATTAGTTTATGCCGGTAACGAAACACTAAACGATGAAAACCGACAAGATTTAGCAAATAAGTTACAAGGACTTAAAGATCAATTGCTTTCATTAGCGAATGCAAAAGATACCAATGGTAATTATCTATTTGCCGGAAATAAAAACGATACGCCACCATTTGTGGTTGATGAATCAGGCAAAGTTAACTATGTCGGTGGCACAACGCCAATTAATATTTTTATTGATGATACCCGTGAAGTATCACTGAGCTTTACCGGATTACAAGCCTTTATGACAGGCGCAAACATTACTCAGCCAGACGGCACACCTGCTGAAAGCGATATTTTTGCTAGTCTTGATTATGCCATTGCCGCACTTAATATCGAGTTAGACGGTAATGATGAAAAGGCCATTGAACAATTCAGAGACGGGTTATCAAAAGCAAGTGCCGGTATCGATAATTCGTTTGATAACATATCAACCCTTCGTGCCGCAGGCGGTACGGTTTTAGCTGAAGTTGAAAGGTTATCAGCACTCGGCAAAACCCTCGATATTGATTTTCAAACGCAAATTAGCGAAATTGAAGATGTTGACTGGTATGATGCTATTTCAGACTATGTCATGTTACAAGCGAATTTACAAGCAGCGCAATATACTTTTATGAACATGCAAAACATGTCACTATTTCAAATGAAATAATTGATTAATCTAACAACACTTTCAGGAGGTTTACACCTCCTTTTTTATGACTGCAAAATGTTTTGGGTTATCCCCAATTAAATAGTTTAATTAAAGGCAATTTGCCTAAAACCGGCAACATTAGTAGACGGGTTATCTTTGGCTATTTGTTCGACTCGACTAATAATTTGAATCAGCTTATCACTATAATTAGGATCGGTTGCATATTGTGCCGCTTGTAGCGCTTTAGCGGCCGCTCTCGCATCCGGAGCAATAGCTACAGCACGATAGCGTGGGCTTTTAGTTAAAAGATTAAGATAATCAGTTAAAGCATGTTGCTTACTTTGGTAAACTTTAAAATCATCTTGAATTTTGATCATCTTATTGTTCACAAACTCTTGTGTGGTTAATCGGGTAGACTCCCCTTGCCATGAGGCCGTCGCTTTGATACCAAAATAATTATGACTCACATTGTTATCTGTCGTTTTGATCTGTTTTTGACCCCAACCCGTTTCTAATGCTGCTTGTGCAATAATTACTTCATAAGGAATACCCGATGCCTTTGATGCCTGTTTTGCTGGCTCTAGCCACTCAATGATAAACTCTGTGACGTAATCTTTTTCACTATTAGTTTGTTCATTTTTGAAAACTAACGCATTAGTTGTTGCTTTCGCAGCACTATTTGCTTTGTGGTTATGATAGAGCATCTGCCCAATCGCTTGAGCAGATACCGCTGCTTTGTTGTCACTAAATAATGATTTAGCTAATTGCAAATTAGGCTGCGAATTATTGCCATTAAACTGCGGTTTTATGTTCCCTGAAGTTGGTTGGGATTGGGTTAATTGCTTAGCGATAACATTAGCCAAACCAAATCCTTTACCTGCTGCTTGCTGCGCTATTTGTTGATCAAACATTGAGGTAAACAACTGACTGGTAGAACGGTCAAAAAGACCACCTTCCGGTACCGCTTTACGCATCGATTGCATCATCATATTAATGAATAGTGATTCAAATTGCTGCGCAACTTGTTTAACGCTATCTGTTGCTCCGGTCGCTGCATTTCGTTTTAATTGATTAAGTCCCGAAAAATCATAAGCAAACCGGTTGATAGGCTGACTAATTAAATGTTTCATTGTATCGTTTCTTGATTAAATAGTTTCCAATGATGCATGTAAACACCCTGCTGTTTTTAATGCTTCAAGTATCGACATCAATTCGGTCGGATTGGCACCTAAAAGGTTAAGTGAATTAATGACACGATTTAAATCAGTGCCTGATGCAACGTTATGTAAAGCGCCGCCTTCTTGCATAACACTGACCTGATCATCCGGTGTTACCACCGTTTCTCCGCCAGCTAATGGTGTGTCGGGTTGGCTTACTTTTAATTTATTATTGACCACAACAGATAAATTACCATGTGCCACAGCGCAATTATCTAACTGTACTTTTTGATTCATGACAACAACACCGGTGCGAGTATTGATAACCACTTTAGCCGAAACCGGCGTCGATCCAACTTCTAAATTCTGAACTCGCGATAAAAATTTCACTCGGGCTGCGCTCTCTTTTGGCATGGTTAGGCTAACTGTTATGCCGTCTAAAGCTACAGCACTGTTTTTTTGAACCTTGTTTATGGCATCAGCGATTTTTAATGCTCGGGTGAAATCAAATTGATTAAGGTGCAAATGAATAACACTTTGCTCGTCTAATCGAATTGCTAGTTCTCGTTCAATTGTCGCGCCATTGGGAATTGTCGCACCAACCATTTGATTGATACTCACACTACTACTTTTACTACTCGCCCCCATTCCACCAACAAAGAGATTGCCTTGCGCAATAGCATATACCTGATTATCTGCCCCTTTTAGCGGCGTCATAATTAATGTCCCGCCACGCAAACTTTTGGCGTTGCCAAGTGATGAGACCACCACATCAATTTGCTGCCCTACTCGAGAGTAGGAAGGTAATTTCGCTGTCACCATTACAGCAGCAACGTTTTTTAGTTGCATATTACTGCCAGACGGTACAGTGATGCCCAACTGGGAGAGCATATTGGTAATGCTTTGAATCGTAAAAGGGGTTTGTGAAGTTTGGTCGCCAGTGCCGTCTAATCCGACCACAATACCATAACCGACTAAGGCATTTTCTCTGACACCTTGAATAGTAACCAAATCCCGTATGCGCTCAGCATAGCTGTTAGGTACAAAACATAGCATCATCAAAACAATAGAGATAAAAATACGCAAATTGTTAAACATAATGATACCTTTTAAAATGGTGAAAGATTAAAAAACAGACGCTGTAACCAGCCCATTGTTTGGGCTTCGTCAATATAACCATTACCTACATACTCAATACGAGCATCGGCAACTTGCGTCGAAATTACGGTGTTATTTCCACTTATTGTTCTTGGGTTAACTACGCCGGAAAAGCGAATAAACTCTGTACCTTGATTGATTGCTATCTGTTTTTCACCAATGACTTTTAAATTACCGTTGATCATCACATCTTGCACCGTAACGGTAATGGTGCCACTAAATGTGTTTTTCGCATTGGCACCGCCTGAACCTTTAAAATCATTAGCACCGGATAGATCGGTATCAACTTTACCACGCCCAATTAGTCCATCTAAAAATGGCGGTATCGCTTTTACACCTAAAGCAACCGAACTATTGCGCCCGGCATTAATTGATGAACTTTTGCTGGCACTGACATTTTCTTGTAATACGATCGTTAACACATCACCGATATGACGAGGACGGCGATCTTCAAACATCGGTTGATAACCATAACTGCTTGGTTGCGCCGACTGATAAATTGAACCGGTTGAATTCACAATTTCTGGCATTTTAGGAACAATACTTGTTTCGCCTTTAACTAACGGCTTTTTAGGTAACTGAGCACAGCTAAATAAAAAAAATGTCACAACAATACAAAAATATTTCATTACGTTGATCATATTCTTCATTTATAGTTGATTTAAACGTTGCAACATTTGGTCTGATGCCGAAATCGCTTTGCTGTTAATCTCATAAGCACGTTGCACTTGAATCATATTCACCAACTCTTCGGCCACATTGACATTTGATGTTTCGATATAACCTTGGTATAACAACCCAGCACCATTTAATCCGGGCGTATTTTCAGTCGGCGCCCCCGAACTTTCCGTTTCCAGATAAAGATTTTCGCCAACACTTTCAAGTCCAGTGTCATTAATAAAAGTGTGTAAAGTCAACTGCCCGACTTGCACTTGGGTTGATTGATTAGCTAAAGTTACACTCACAACACCGTCTCGCCCAACGGTCATTTTTATAGCATTAGAAGGAATATTGATTGTCGGTTGAATTTCGTAACCAGCAGCCGTGACTAATTGACCATTTTGATTAACTTGAAACGCACCGCTACGAGTATAGGCTTGCGTACCGTCGGGCATTAAAACTTGAAAAAATCCCTGCCCATTAATTGCAATATCACTACTGTTATCGGTCAACTCTAAGTTACCTTGGCTGTGAATTCGTTCGGTAGCAACAGGTCTTACACCAGTACCAATTTGTAAGCCTGACGGTAGTGTGGTTTGCTCAGATGATTGAGCACCCGGCTGACGGAGCGTTTGATAAAGTAAATCTTCAAAGACCGCTCTTTGCCGTTTAAATCCACCTGTGCTAACGTTAGCTAGATTGTTAGAAATAATATCCATATTCATTTGCTGAGCGGTTAATCCGGTTTTAGCTATCCATAATGATTTAATCATTTTTTTCCTTCCTTAATTAAGTTAACGATAAAATTTGATTAGCGCTTTGTGCATTTTGATCAGCGGTCATAATTTGTTTAATTTGCATTTCAAATTGACGTGAATGGCTAATCAAATTCACCATTGCAGTAACAGGGTTGACATTACTACCTTCTAAAACACCCGACATCAGTTTTGCATTGGGGTTATCCGGCAAAACAGCGCCAAGCGCATTACGTGTTTGTTCGGTTGCATGAAAGAAACCGTCATCACCACGGATTATTTCACTAGGTTCAAGGCGAACTTTTTTTATCTTGCCTACCTGAGCAATGGTGGTACGTTTATCGCCTGCTCCTAATGCTGATAATGTGCCGTCAGAACTTACACTAACTTGTGAACGTTGAGGCACAGTTAATACGCCATTATCACCCAGTAATGGGTAGCCTTGGATATTGAGCGTGCCATTTTCGTCAATTTCGATCGCCCCATTACGGGTATAAGCTTCACTGCCGTCAGTCAACTGCACCGCCAACCAATGGTCTTGAGAAAGTGCAACATCTAAATTACGTCCGGTATAGTTAAATGCGCCCATAGTCGAATCGAAAGTTGGCGTGGTTGTGGTAACCATAGTTCTGGTCGGCAATGCATTTTCCACAATCGGCACCGCCTTCATCGCCGCTAATTGAGCACGAAAACCAACCGTTGACACATTAGCAAGATTATTGGTTGTAATCGCCTGCTGATTAAGCGTCTGGCTGGCAGCTGTCATTGCTGTATATATAACGCGATCCATAATTAATCCTTCAATTAACGCAAGTTAACTAGTGTGTTGAGAATTTGATCTTGCGTTTTTATGGTTTGTGAGTTGGATTGATAATTACGCTGTGCAACAATCATATTAACCAGCTCTTGGCTCATATCCACATTTGACGATTCAACAGCACCACTCATTAGTGAACCTAACGTACCTGAGTTTGCCATACCTAAAACTTCAGCACCCGAATTAAGTGTTGCACGCCAATTGTTATTGCCTGCTGGCTCAAGTCCATTAACGTTAGCAAAATCAGCCATAGCAATTTGACCTAATAACATGGTTTGTTGGTTAGAATAAATACCAAAGAGCGAACCATCATTAGCGATACTGTAACCGACCAAATCGCCTGCGGCGTATCCGTCAACAACCGGGGTTTTAATGCTACCGACTTCTTTGCCCATATTTTGCTGAGAACTGTTCGTAAATGATAAAGTAAAACTGTTATCGGCAGAGCCATTAATGCCGTTTAGGTTAACGGTCATATCCGGATCGCTAATTAATTTACCGGTCGAGTCAAACTCCATTTGACCTAATTTTTGCAAGCTCGCCGTTGGATCACTACCGTCAAGGTAATGCACATCCCATTGATTATCTGCCGTTTTAACATAAAACAGCTGAACATTACGTTGATTACCTAATGAATCATAAGTGGTTATTGTCGTTGAGTAATTGAAAGTATCAGCATCAAGTGCATTTAATGGCTGCTTTTCAGGAACTTTACTGTTCGAATTTAAATTCGTTTGTAGTGAAGCTTTAGTCGTTGCCGAAGCATTTAACATCTCTTGTGACACTTTTAAAGGCTCTGGGGTTGCACCTTGTTGAATTTTAGGTGGTGTGCCGGTGGCAAGGTAACCGGTTAATTGTAAACCGTCAGCAGAGATAATGTTTCTTTCAGCATCTAATTGAAATTGCCCATTACGGGTATAGTAAACTTGACCACTGCTATCAACCAAACGGAAAAATCCATTACCCGAAATAGCGACATCTAAACTGTTATTGGTCGCTGTGGTAGTGCCGTCATTGAAATTTTGCACAACTGCTGCAACTTTTACGCCCATACCGACTTTTGAGCCAGCATAGATATCAGCAAATGAGATACTGGCGCTTTTAAAACCGACTGTTGCCGAATTGGCAATATTATTACCAATTACATCTAATTGCTTTGAAGCAGCATTCATACCACTAATTGCCTGAGAAAATCCCATGTGAACTTTATCTCCTTTAAAGAATTTGACGAACTTCGTCAATACTAATTGAACCGAGTATTCCTAAATCAAGTAATACTTTATTGTTAACCTTGCTATTAATAACGCCATAGACAACTGAATAAGATAATGCAGTTGATGACACTTTTTGCCCTTCGCTGGTTGCCTTAACGGTAAATGTGTAACTCCCGTCGGGTGCTGTTGTGCCGTCATTTAATTCACCATCCCAAGTAAATGAGCTTACCCCAGCAGGGATTGCGCCCAAATCAACTTCTCGTACCACATTGCCATTTTCATCTTGAATGGTAATAATGACTGAGTCAGCATCACGAACAAGCTCAAACCCAAATGGTGTTGTAATGGTTTCTTTTTCAGTTTTAGAACCTTCAATATCAGAAGTAGCAACCAATATTTTATTGCCGGGCACCATAACGCCTTTACCAATCATATTACTGGCATTAACCGACAAGCTGTCATCAATTTGACCGGAAACCATACCCAGTGTCGTATTAAGCCTTTCAATACCGGCTAACGTATTAATTTGCGCCAATTGTGATGTTAGTTGGCTATTATCCATTGGATTGGTTGGGTCTTGATTCTTCATTTGTGCAATGAGCAAAGTTAAGAAATTATCTTGTAGCTCTTTACTGGAATTACCGTCTGATGAGCTTTTTTGCAGTGATTGTGGACTTTTTGTCGCAGATGATTCAGAAACAGACACATTAGAAATCCCCATAAGCCACTCCCTATTATTGTCCTAAAGTCAGTGTTTTTAGCATTAAACTTTTTGCCGTATTAATCACTTCAACATTAGCTTGATAACTGCGAGAGGCTGAAATAGTATTTACCATTTCGGCAACCGGATCGACATTCGGTTTTTGAATATAACCTTGCTCATCGGCTAATGGATGATTGGGCTGATAAACTAAGTTCATTGGTGTTGGGTCATCAATCACTTGAGCAACTTTTACACCAGAAACACGATTGGGATCCCCATAATTATCAACCTGAAAAATGACTTGTTTAGCTCGATATGCTTGACCGGAAGTACTGGTGACACTATCGGCATTGGCTAAATTACTGGCACTCACATTCATTCGTTGCGACTGTGCCATTAAAGCTGAACCCGAAATCGAAAAAATTGAAAAACTCATTATCGTTATCCTTGCTGCAATACTGCCATTACATTTTTAAACTGCTCACCTAAAAAGGTTAAATTACTTTGATAATGGATAGCGTTATCCATAAAAGCTGTTCGTTCATGATCCATTTCAACCGTATTACCGTCAGCAGACACTTGATAAGGAACTCGATAAAGAAGATCATAATTAAACTGATTTGATGAATTGACTTGAATATGATTTTTGGCAGTAATATTGAGTGTGACATGATTAATATTATGCTGATGATTAATAGCCTTTTTTAATTCACGATTAAAATCAATATCTCGAGCCTGATAGTTAGGCGTATCACTATTGGCAATATTTGCCGCTAATATCTCTTGACGCTGGTTGCGAATATTTAATGCTTGTTGATGAAAATTAACAAAAGTATCTAATTTATTTAACATAAAATCATCTCATCTTTCTTGATGAAAAGAATTTTAAGTGAATAAAAAAAAACTCATCGTACAAATAAAGATAAAAATTGTCCTTATTTCTACATTCAATCCGGTTTTGATGAAGTAGAATTCAGTTATGGAATTTTTAAAAGCCAATCACTATGACGATAATGATGAGATTTACATTATTCGCTTTATTGCTACTTAGCAGTAATATTTGTTTTGCTGACTTAATGAAAAAACAAATTAAAGATGTCGTATTACAACAATTGAGCATCAAAGAAATTGATAGCTTGGATATTAAGTACCTTTCAACTAAACCCATTTTTAAATGCGATTTTCCGGTATTAACATTACTCAATAAAAGTAAATATTGGGGAAATATGACCTTGAGCGCTAAATGCAACAAAACGACACAATACATTCAAATATATGTATCTGTGATAGGCAAATATTTTGTAGCTAATCAACCAATAAGCGCCGGTACACAAATTACGGAAGATCACATTAAAATGCGATCTGGTCGGTTAGATCAGTTACCGGCTAGTGTTATTATCGATAAAGCCGAAATTATAAATAAAATAGCCATACGCAATATCAATAATGAAGAGCCACTCAAATCGGCAATGCTACAAAAAAATTGGCGCATTAAAGCTGGACAGATAGTAAAAGTGATGATCAATGGTGATGGATATTTAATTGCAACTAATGGTAAAGCATTAAGTAATGGGGCTTTAGATGATCTTATTAACATTAAACTTCAATCAGGTAATATTGTTGAAGGTCTGGTTACCGAGCAAGGTATAACAATTCTTAACAAATAAAATTAATGATTTTCTGATTTTTGCCGATAATTGAACTAAACAGATTATTTAAACCTCAACATAAATCAAAGGAATTTTTATGAGTATAGAGGCGACTAAATTAGTGACAACAATATCTGGGGTACTTAGCCGAGATGTATCAGTTGAACAGCATAAAAATAAAAATGCATCGGTGCAAACCAAAGACAACGCATCACAAAGTACTAACGTAAGTTTAAGCAAAAATACAATGACACTTTTACAATCTACCCAAAGTGACATTGATATGGAAAAAGTTAACAACATCAAACAAGCGATAACAAATGGAAGCTTAGTGATAAACCCCGACAAAATTGCCGACGAGCTGATTAAACAAACAATTGAAGATATGAAATGCTAATTTAGGTTTGAAGGAAAATAAAAATGTTAGAATTAGATAACATCTTAACTAAAGTAACAGCCATGTTACACACACTTTCAGATATCCTACAAACTGAACAACAAATATTGACTAATAAAAGTTCAATTAATCAGCTAAATGAAATAATCAATCAAAAAAGCAAACTCCTTATCGAGCTAAAATTACTCGATGAGCAACGCATCAAAGTAAGCAAACAATTTGAGATTCAAACACCCTATAGCCAAGTTCCTGAGCTCGCTAAAAAGTGGCAAAAAATCACTGAGACAACCAAACAGCTTGCTCAAATCAATCGTGATAATGGCATGATTATTCAAAATCGCTTAAATATCACAGAGCAAACCATAAATCATTTAAGAAGCTTAAATAATCCCGTTGTTTATACCAATCATGGTTACCAACAAAACGAAACGATTTCATCAAAACGAGCTAAAGTTTAGTTCACCTTTGAATAGTTAATCTGTAAACGAGATAAATACCCTGTAAATTATGGTCTTTTCAAGCCAACAACTTTTCCAAGTTGCGTTCATACTATTACGACCAAAAACCCTAAATAGACCATAAATCGGTATTTAATTCCAAAATGGCTGACGATAGTGACTTAGATAAGAGTGAACAACCCACCGATAGCAAAATAAAAAAAGCTAAAGAAAAGGGACAGATTCCTCGTTCTCGTGAATTAACATCGTTAATAATACTACTCGTTGGCATTATGTTATTTTGGAGTATGGGGACAAATTTAGTCAGAAACTTAATAACCATTATCCAAACGGCAATGAAGATATCTTATCGTGTCGACGACGATAAGCTAATGATATTTAATTTAGTCAATCTATTGACCGCCGGTTTTTGGGCTATTTTACCTATTTTTTGTGCTTTAGTTATCGTTGCAATCATTGCTCCAACTGGAGTTGGTGGTTTACTGTTTAGTCTGCAATCTATTAAACCTAATTTTAAAAAATTGAATCCCATTGCCGGATTTAAACGATTATTTAGTGGCAGAATTTTCTCTGAATTACTTAAAAGTGTCTTGAAAGTTATTTTAATTTCTATCACTTCTGCGCTGTTTTTATTACACCACTTTCCTGACATGTTGGCACTGCCCAATATGTATCTAAATAATGCCTTAGCAAAGGTAGTACAACTTTTAATAATTTGTGGGATATTGGCGGTTTTATCTTTAATTCCAATGGTTAGTTTTGACATTTTTTATCAGATCTGGAGCAATCTGAAAAAATTGAAAATGTCTAAACAAGAGATCAAAGACGAATTTAAAGAGCAAGAGGGCAATCCACAAATCAAGGGGCGTATTCGCCAAATGCAACAGGCAGTAGCAAGACGACGAATGATGAAAGATGTGGCGAAAGCAAATGTCATTGTTACTAACCCAACCCATTATGCTGTCGCATTACAATACGACGAAAAAACCATGGCTGCACCTAAATTATTGGCTAAAGGCACGAATAAAATTGCTTTGCGGATTAAAGAAATTGCAAACGAGCATAACATCCCACAATTAGAAGCGCCACCACTGGCACGTGCGCTATACCGACACGGCGAAATTGGAGAAACCATACCTGCTGAGTTATATACCGCCGTTGCTCAAATTTTGGCATGGGTCTATCAATTAAAACATTGGTATAAATATGGCGGTAATAAACCTATAGCACCGAATAATCTACCAATACCTGAATCATTCACCGTGAATAAATAAGGCAATCATCTTTGTTATGTTGAAATCAAAACTACAGAATTTATTATCAATTAATACTCTAAAAAATGGCCACTATCAAATATTAGCCGGGCCGATGCTTATTTTATTGATCCTGTCGATGATGGTACTGCCTTTACCAGCCTTTATTTTGGATCTATTTTTTACCTTTAATATCGCTTTATCCATTATTATTTTAATTGTGGCGCTATTTACTAAGCGTGTTCTTGATTTTGCGGCGTTCCCCACTGTTTTATTATTTGCCACTTTATTACGTTTATCTTTAAACGTTGCCTCAACTCGTGTTGTATTATTAAAAGGACATACCGGTAGTGCAGCTGCTGGGCGGGTCATTGAGGCATTCGGGCATTTTTTAGTAGGCGGTAATTTTGCAATCGGTATTGTTGTCTTTATTATTTTAGTCATAATTAACTTTATGGTTATTACCAAAGGCGCTGGTCGTATAGCAGAGGTTGGGGCTCGTTTTGCCTTAGACGGTATGCCGGGTAAACAAATGGCGATAGATGCCGATCTCAATGCCGGCTTAATTAACGAAGACGAAGCCAAATCCCGACGAGCTGAGGTAACTCAAGAAGCCGATTTTTATGGCTCAATGGATGGGGCAAGTAAATTTGTCCGTGGTGATGCGATTGCAGGCCTACTCATCATGGCAATCACCATTATTGGTGGCCTACTCGTTGGTGTTATGCAACACGATATGACGCTATCTGACGCCAGTAAAACTTATGTATTATTAACCATTGGTGATGGTCTGGTTGCCCAAATACCGTCGCTGATTATTTCAACCGCAGCGGGTGTGATTGTTACACGTGTTTCATCACAAGAAAATATCAGTGAACAGATGCTCAATCAGCTATTTAATAATCCGCAAGTTTTAATCTTAACAGCGGTTGTGATTGGTTTACTTGGATTAATTCCCGGCATGCCAAATATGGTTTTTTTAATCTTCACTGCATTTTTATCACTTATTGCATGGTGGTTAACTAAACAGCAAAAGGCAAAACCGAAAAGCACCACCTTAAACACTGATGCACCAGCTACAACGCCAGCAAATAACGAAGCAAGTTGGTCTGATGTCAATATTGAGGATACATTGGCAATGGAAGTCGGTTATGGGCTGATTCCAATGGTTGATCAAACACAAAATGGTGAATTATTAGGACGAATCCGTAGCCTACGCAAAAAGTTTGCCCAAACATTTGGCTTTTTGCCGCCACAAGTCCATATCCGTGACAATCTTTCTTTAGCTCCTTATCAATATAAAATATTTATCAAAGGCGGAGAAATCGGTAAAGGGGAGATAATGAATAATAAATGGCTTGCGATCAATCCCGGTAATGTTACAGATAGCATCGAAGGTATCGCAACCACTGAACCTGCTTTTGGATTACCGGCAATTTGGATAGATGAAAACAATAAAGAAAATGCCCAAATTTTAGGTTATACCGTAGTGGATACCAGCACCATGATTGCAACCCATTTCAATCATTTATTACAACAATTTGCCAGTGAACTACTCGGGCGTTTAGAAACTCAAGAATTACTTGAACGCATAAAACAAGAAGTGCCCAAACTTATCGAAGACTTTATTCCGGGCGTGGTGTCTTTAACGATATTTCACAAAGTTCTACAAAATCTAATAGCGGAAAAAGTATCAATTCGTGACATGCGAACAATTATTGAAACAATAAGTGAACATGCACCAAACCAAAATGATGCTTATCAGTTACTGAGCATTGTTAGAATCGCATTAGGAAGAGTTATTACTCAACAATGGTTTCCCGGTACAGATCCAATTAATGTCATTGGACTGAATGTCAATTTAGAACGTCTGTTACTGCAAGCAATGCAAAACACTAACAACGTTGAACCGGGATTAGCCGAACATATTATTCAACAAGTTCAGCAAGCAATTAATCAACAAGAAGCAATAGGTGCTCCGCCGGTATTATTAGTTAATCACACATTAAGACCAATGCTATCGCAATTTTTAAGACCAAGCTTTCCACAGCTAGCGGTATTATCAAATTTAGAAATTACGGATAATAGAGAGATTAAAATGACAACGCAAATTGGGGATGATAGTTAATAAATTATCTGTTAAAACCTTACATAAAATGAAACAATATTGAATGTAAGGTTTACCCTATATATTACTCAGCCACTACCGTAAAACGTTGCTTAATATGTTTGGCATTTTCAGCTTCATCGATCATGGCAATAGCATAATCGGCATAACTGATTCGGCTTTGTCCTTGCGAATTGAACAAGACCTGCTCATTACCGGCTTTATAGTGACCTGTTCTTGCTCCGTCGGCAATAAACTCAATCGCAGGGCTTAAGTAAGTCCAGTTTACATCCTGACATTTTTTAAGCTCATCTAGTGCTTTGGCCATATTATTGGCTAACGGTTTAAATTCTTCTGGAAATTCTGGGGTATCAACTAAACGAATAGTGTGTTGTGGATTAACATATAAACTACCGGCACCGCCAACAACTAATAAACGATTAGGTTTACCGCTTAAAATATCAGTAAGATGTTTTAAACTGGTTTGATGTTGAGGCAGTGATTCAAGACTCCATGTGGCAAATGCATCAACAATCACATCAAAAGGTTTCAAATCTTCATAAGTAAGTTCGAACAGATCTTTAACGAGAACTTTTGCATTAGGATCGACATGCGAATTTGGATTACGAACAATCGCCGTCACATCATGCCCACGCGCAATTGCTTCTTTAACGATTAAACTACCTGATTTACCACTCGCACCAATGACCGCAATTTTCATGGTCTACTCCTTTAATATTATCAAAATAAAATTTTTGTTAACACTTTTTGACTTAACATGTTGATCAAAAAACGAATATATTTAGATTAATATTCAAAGTTTCCATTGTAAAGTAGGTACCATATAGTAATATAGTATCTATTTAGTAACTATTGTTGAATTTTAAGGAAATTATCAGCGTGTTAAGTAATGAAAATTTACCACCCTGCCCGGTTGAAACCACATTAATGCTAATGGGCGATAAATGGAAAGTTTTAATTGTTCGTGATTTATTAACAGGTACAAAACGCTTTGGTGAATTAAAAAAATCACTTAATGGCGTGTCACAGAAAGTATTAACTCAACATCTAAGAACAATGGAAAAAAACGGCTTAGTCAGCCGCAAAGTCTATGCCCAAGTACCACCTAAAGTTGAATACACATTGACCGATGTCGGACAAAGCTTAAAACAAGTGCATGACGCTATGTTGGCGTGGGGAAGTGCTTATCAATTAAAACAGGGTAAAAAGTAGGTTTTAGTGATAAAAAGTTTTTTCTATCTATGCATAAGTAATGTTAGCAAATTGATAGCATGATTTTCATTAAGCAAAAAATGATGGCTAATTAGCATCAAATTTAGAACAAATGAAATAAAATTCATCCGGTTTTGAGTCTTTATCCTGACCAATAACGATTGTATCTGGGTAAAGATTATTGTCAGTCATAGGGGTAATTTCCTTTCGGAATATGTCTGTATCATTCAAAGGAATAGGTTCTTCACAGCTGCGTAATATAGGGTTAACCTCAATCAATTTAGCGAACTTGTGCATATCACCTTTGGCTTTAGCATAAAAAGAGGTGATGAAATTATCGCTTTCATAACGAATCATATTCACCCATACATTCTTGACTTTGATAGGTTGCTCAAAATGGTATTCGATTTCAGTTATACTATCTTGTTTTTTGTTTTTTATAGTAATTTTTTGTTTTTCAAGTTCAGCGATAATCTTTTTATCTTCTATGGCAAAAGGCTTTGACTGACATAATAAAGCTGATCTAAATTGTTCTGTTATGGTTGTATTCTTCGTGTCATCACTAGAGGCATATCCAGATAAACTCAACAAAAACAGAGCGGAAGTGTAAGTCAAAAGTAAATGTAATTTTTTCATGTCTAATGGCTTTTAGTAAAGTTACAGATTGAGTTAAATTGTATTACCAAGAACTTGTCAAACTTTAATCTAATTCTACCACTGAATTTAAATAAAATATAAGCAATATTGCATATATTTAAATATCAACCAACCTGCCACCATATCGCAATTTTGTTAAAACTATATTACTATAATTTAATTGATCTTTATTCAGTAAATTTATTATGAGCAAGTCATTGAGCCATTTAACCATTAAAGATATTGCTAAACTTAGTGGTGTAAGCAAATCAACGGTTTCAAGAGTAATTAACCATGATCCTATGGTGAAAGAGGCAACACGTAATAAAGTCAATGCCATTATTGAACAATATCAATTTACGCCCTCCAAATCAGCTAGAGCAATGCGAGGTTATGGTAATAAAGTGATTGGTATTATTGTCACTCGGCTCGATTCAATGTCAGAAAATCAAGCTGTTCGAAGTATGCTACCTATTTTTTACCAATCTGGCTATGACCCGATAATCATTGAAAGCCAATTTTGTGTTACAAAGGTATCAGAACATCTTTCCATGTTAAAAGAGAAGCAAGCTGACGGAGTAATCATTTTTGCTTTCAACGGGCTTGAACACTCATTATTATCATTTTGGCAACGCAAATGTGTCATCATAGCAAGATCTTTTTCTAACTATAATTGTATTTGTTATGATGATACGGGTGCAGTAATTAAGCTACTTAACCATTTATATTTTGAAAAGAAATTTAAAGACATTGCTTTTATTGGTGTTGAGCAACAAGATCAAACTACAGGCGCATTACGTTACCAAGCTTATCTTGATTTTTGCCATAAACAGCAACTTTTACCTAATGCCGCTTTAAGCAAATTGAGTTACCGCTCCGGTTATGATCTTGCCGCATCCGTGTTAAAAAAATCACCGTGCGCTATCATTTGTGCGACAGACAGTATTGCTTTAGGTTTAAACAAATATTTAGCCGAAAATCAGTTAAAACATATTGTCGTTGCGAGTGTTGGTAATAGTGAACTACTTCAATTCTTATTTGCTAATACTTTAGTGGTTGAGCTAGGGTTTGATAAAGCAGGCACTTATGCTGCGCAAGAATTACTGGCTATGTTAAAAGGTAAAGTTGAATATAAAACAATTACTGTGACATCTTGTTTATTTAACACGTCAAAATAGACTTATCTCCCCCAAATTTTAATAAAAATGTGAATTGAATCACAAAAAGGGAACGTTCCCATTTATTAGTTTTCAAATTCATTTTATGCTAAAACCCTATCATAAAATAGCCACATTATTGATCACATTAAAAATGTACAAGTACAAAAGAAAAGGAGGCCTGCTATGGCTAAAGATTCCAATATCACAACAGAATCAATTATGCAGTTAATTGAATTTGTTGGTGGGAAACATAATGTTGCCAGTGTTAGCCATTGTTTAACTCGGCTCAGATTTGCTTTAGCAGATCCTAAATTAGCCAATATCGAAGCAATTGAAGAGCTGCCTTTTGTGAAAGGCTGTTTTAGTAATGCCGGACAATTTCAAGTCATTATCGGCACAAATGTTGATAGCTATTACAAAGTGCTTATTGAGCAATTAAATTTAGATGAAACCAACAAAGAGCAAACAAAGGCTGCAGCTAAGCAAAATATGTCATGGTTTGAACGGTTAATCTCAAATTTAGCTGAAATTTTTGTCCCATTATTACCCGCACTGATTGCTGGTGGCTTATTACTTGGCTTGCGTAATGTGATTGGTGACATGCCAACTATCAACGATAAACCGCTTACTGACACTTATACTTGGTTGGTACCTATTCATAGTTTTCTTTGGTTACCGTGTGAAGCGATTTTCAATTTTCTACCGGTAGCCATATGTTGGTCTATAGTCAAAAAAATGGGCGGTTCCCCTGTGTTAGGGATCGTTTTAGGGATAACATTGGTTTCCCCACAACTGATGACTGCTTATAATCTAGGGAAAATCGTTCCCGAAGTGTGGGATTTTGGTTGGTTTACTATTGCTAAAGTTGGTTATCAGGCACAAGTTATACCGTCAATTTTTGCCGGTTTAGCGTTAGGATGGATTGAAACTCGATTACGTAGAATTGTCCCTAATTACCTAACTTTAGTGATTGTCCCAATCGTATCACTACTATTAGCCGTCGTCCTTGCACATTTTCTTTTAGGACCAATCGGACGAATGTTAGGCAATGGTATTGCTTATGTGGTTAAATATTTAATGACTGGTGATTATGCCTTCATTGGCTCGGCAATTTTTGGATTCTTTTATGCTCCGTTGGTTATTACTGGAATTCACCATACTACATTAGCTATCGATATGCAGATGACAGAAAGTATGGGCGGTACACCGATTTGGCCAATCATTGCCTTATCTAATATTGCTCAAGCCTCAGCCGTTGTTGGCATCATTCTAATCAGTAAAAAACATAATGAGCGCGAAGTTTCCATACCTGCGGCAATATCAGGTTACCTAGGTGTAACTGAGCCAGCTATGTACGGTATCAATTTACGCTATAAATTCCCAATGTTCTGCGCCATGATTGGAGCAGCTAGTGCTGGGTTAATCTGTGGTTTATATGGTGTGTTATCAAATGGTATTGGTGTCGGCGGATTACCAGGCATCTTATCGATTCAACCCGTTTATTGGGGAATTTATGCCTTATCTATGTTGGTGGCAATAGTTGTGCCAATTATTTTAACAGCAGCTGTTTATAAATTGAAATTGAAAAAAGGGACATTAGAGATTCGCTAAACACGATTTAATAACCGTTAACCATTCGATTACTGAATGGTTAATTCATGTCAGATTAAAAATTAAGAGCAAACAATGAATACGAACGAAATCCCTTGGTGGCAAAATGGTACTATTTATCAAATCTATCCCAAAAGTTTTCAAGCCAGTGGTGCGAGTTCAACGGGGGATTTATTAGGCATTATAAGTCGATTAGATTATCTCAAAAATCTGGGAATTAGTGCGATTTGGTTAACGCCAATTTATCCTTCTCCGCAAGTTGATAATGGTTATGATGTATCAGATTATTATGATATCGATCCGGCTTATGGCACGATGCATGACTTTGAATTATTGGTGAAGCAGGCGCATGAACGTGATATCCGGATTATGATGGATATGGTATTTAACCATACTTCAACACAGCATCCTTGGTTTAAATCGGCTTTAGATAAAAACAGTCCATTTCGATCGTTTTATATTTGGAAAGACGCCAAAGCTGACGGCTCAGAACCTAATAATTGGCGGTCAAAATTTGGCGGCAAAGCTTGGCAGTGGCATGAGCAATCAGGACAATACTATTTACACCTGTTTGCAAAACAGCAAGCCGATCTCAATTGGGAAAATCCAACCGTTCGCCAAGAGATTAAAAATGTCTGTCAATTTTGGGCGGATAAAGGCGTCGATGCATTAAGGCTTGATGTGATTAATTTAGTCTCTAAACAGCAAGACTTTCCGGATGACGTGCAAGGTGACGGACGAAGATATTATACGGACGGTCCGAAAATACACGAATTTTTGCAAGAGATAAGCCGAGATGTTTTTCAACCTAATGGTTTAAAAACAGTGGGTGAAATGTCGTCTACTACGCTTGAAAACTGTCAAAAATATGCCGCATTGGATGGCAAAGAGTTGACCATGACGTTTAATTTTCATCATTTAAAAATTGATTATCCAAATGGGGAAAAATGGACGCTGGCTAAACCTGATTTACTTGAACTCAAAAAGATACTTGGCTATTGGCAAGTGGGTATGCACGGTCAGGCGTGGAATGCGATTTTCTGGTGTAATCACGATCAACCTCGCATTGTGTCACGTTTAGGTAATGAAGACCAATACCACAGCGAATCGGCCAAAATGCTGGCAATGATTCTTTATGGACTACAAGGCACGCCGTATCTTTATCAAGGTGAAGAAATTGGGATGACCAATCCCCATTTTACCGATATTTCGCAATATAAAGATGTGGAAAGTCTTAACATCTATCAAGAAAAAATTGCCGAAGGTGTGTCAGAGTCTGATATGTTAGCGATTCTTGCCAGTAAATCACGGGACAATAGCCGAACGCCAATGCAGTGGGATAACACCGCCAATGCCGGATTTAGCCAAAGTAAACCTTGGATTGAGGTGGCAAACAATTATTCAAAAATCAATGTTAAGGCTGCGCTTGATGATCCCAATTCCATTTTTTATTGCTATCAAACTTTAATCAAATTACGCAAAACATACCCGATCTTTATTTTCGGTGACTATCAAGATCTAACGCCTGATAATGCTAATTGTTGGTGCTATATCAGACATTGGAATAATCAAACGTTACTTGTGATAGCCAATCTGACCGAAAATAGGGTTAAATGGCAATTGTCTAAAGCATTAGAAAATAGTTCTTGGCAAAAGTTATTGAGTAATTACCAAAATGAAACAACGTTAAAATCGGAATTAACATTGCAACCTTACGAAGCGATGTATTTTCTATTGAACGAAGATTAATGATTTTAACTATTGGCTTTTAATAAAAGTCTGTAACAGCGTAATCAATAAAGATTACGCTGTTTAATCTCATCATACCGACTAATATTGATACAACGACTCTCGCATGTTAACCAAAATCTGTAATACCTTAGCTGAATCAGGTTGTTCAGATAGTGATGATATTAGTGATGCGGTTTCAATGTCAGCCAGTAATGATTCGGCCATATTTATAATCTCATCATAGCTTAATTGACCATTTTTAATGGCGAGCAGTTCATCACGATTAGCGCATTTATTGGTAATAGTGCCTTTGGTCATTATTTCGTGAGCAACTTGTAATAAGCGAATGGTATGCATCATATTTTTAGCATCAAAATCATTACCATTTTCAATATTGCTACGATAACGCTGCTCATTACGTTCGGCAACCCATTGCCAGTAAGCCTTATAATCACGACAATGCGATGAAAAACCATCACGATTAAAACTTAAGTAAGCATTTACTGGGGTGCCTTCTTTCACCGACGACAAGCACAGTTCAGTCGAATCATCATGCTGAATAATACCATGATAACCGCAGTCTCCCGATGCATCATAAAAAAGTGCATATAAATCTAGACTATGTGGCACATTCACTAAACCACATAAGTGTTGATCAAGATGCTTTTCATTTAACCAATTGGTGAGAGGATAAGCATGCTGACCTTGAATGATATAACAAAAGTCAAGGACTGTTTTACGTTTCACCTCAACGGGATTATTAATTTTTTTATTCAATCCTTTGGCTTTTTTAATTTGTGACATGGCATAGTGAGCAAAGGTTTGTTTAGTTTGCTGAGATAGAAATAGATCAAGGGTTAACTGCTGCATTATCGGATGTTGATATAAAATACAGTCTGGTGCAGAAGCCAATACTTCTAAAATATTCGGATTATTTTTTAGTAATAACTCGACAAAGCGTCCTAATTCATAATAGACAATATCATTGGTTTCATTACTAATTTGCGGAATATACTCCAGTCCATAAAATTTATCTTTAGGTAGATAAAATACCCCTTTGATATCCGTATCCGATGTTTCGGTAGCTAATCCGAATGAACGACTACCACTAATCACTTCAAACAGAATAAGATTTTGCGCTTTTAAATCATCAATTGTCATTAAGTCTTCCTCAACGCTATTTTAAAGTCATTAATGTTTGCCTAAAAAATTGATCTAATTTATCTGCATTAAAATGTTGTTCGCAGATAGATTGAACTTGTTCAGAGATATCAATCATTGATTGTTCAATAAACAATAAGATTTCTGGCGCAATGGTAATTGGCGCTGATTCCACCATGGTTGCTTTTAATGTAATAATATCATTAATTTGCTGGCGCAAACTGTCCGGTAACAACGTTAATAACGGAATGATTGACATCGGCGCAATTTGCCGTTTTTCTAGGCACCATTTAGCACACAATAGTGGTCTTAGCACATAAAACAGTTTTTTTATGCCAATCTGCTGCCCATCACGGTTTTGTAAGGCACTTTTGGCAATACCTGAATAGTGATAAATATTACCACGCGCATTAAAAAAGTGGGCACACAGTTGCCACAGTTGGCCTGCAATGGCTTCATTTTGATGATAAATAATTGGAGATTGTAGCCATTCAAATGGTGTGGTGTTGGACTTACGTATTAACTGTAACGTCTTTTTCAGATCCCAACCTTGTAAATCCAATTCATCATCTACAGGAAAAGTTAAATGTGATGAAGGATTATCAATAGCTAAATACTTATCCAACGGATGAACGTAAATAAAACGCACATCATAATCACTATTTGGCGAGGGAAATCCCCACGCCCGACTACCCGACTCACAAGCGTATAAAATATGGATATGATATTGTTGTTCTAATTCAGTAATTTTCTGTTTTATTCGCCGTTCCATTTTAACTATTCCTTAATTTTGACACACTTTATTCATTATCATTGATAATCAATTAATTAACCATGACTATTTATGATAAAAAGCTTCAAATCTGAAATCATTTTAACCAAAAACGGGCTGTAACTTTTTTTAGCATTAAAGTGTTGTATTTAAAATAAAATCCACTCTAGCCATCAAACCATAATTTTTGATCTTAATAGAAAGTATATGCGACAATATCGAGGACAAGGAGAATTTTTTTATGATGATGGACACATCCTATTCAATAGAACAATGTGTAAAATACCACGCACAAGATGTTGATTATGTTTCTCAACGAGAAATCACATTAACACAAGATCAAGCGCTGAATATTGAAAAAAGAATGATTAATCGTAATCATGCAATTGCTCCTTTTTATTTCCCATATGGTGCATATGCCATTTCATCTCTTTTAGATGAATATGGTCTACAAGGACTTTATTATATGCCTGGCTCTTTAGAAGAAGCGGTAAAAGAGATTGAAGATAAAAAAGGACAAGTTAGTGAAAATAATTAATTTAGTAATTATCGTTTTATTTAATTTTATCGGTGCCTATCTAAGTTACCAATGGTGTTATTCAATAATTATAAGAAAACATCATCGTTTACCACCAGAATTATATTATTTGATATGTTATGGTTTGTGTTATTTCTGTTTTATTCTGATTTCAATCTTTCTTTTAAATAAAATAAAAAGACCGATGACTTTAGTGATTTTCGGCGTGCCTATAGGTCTTATCGTTACCGTAATGTCACCAATTTTCTTCATATTAATTATGGAAGATGATTATAAATCGATTTTTAATCTAGAGTTTATTATGGGGATGTTAGGTATCACATCAATGATAACCCTTAATTTTATAATCTACCCGGCAATTTTATTATGCTGTCATTATTCTATTGGTGGGATACAAAAAATATTAAGTAAGATTGTGTTGAAGCAATAATCAATTGTCCGAACTAGCCAAAAAATCCCCCAACTATTTAATACTGTATAACTCCTTAGATTGGATTGTGATATTGAATTATCTACTGTTATTTTAGGCGTTATTATAATAAAGATTAGTAGAATTATAATCCAAACTAAAATGCTAAATGATTTTTACTGCAGTTTACGATGAACCTATCAGGCAAACTTAAAATAGTTATCATAGGTATGTCCCAGACTAATTTACTACTGCTAAGTATAAGAAAAATATGCTATATTATTTTTAAGTGATTTTACATGACGGTAAGATGGATATAAAACTAATCAAGCATGACAAACACTATATTGATGGGACGGATGATCTCTACAGTTTAATGCAACGTGTATTATTGCGTGATAATCAGTTCGACAAAGAAAAAGAACATCTTTGGATGATTGGCATGAATCAAGCTGGTTAAATCCTATATATCGAACTGATTGCGCTTGGCAGTTATAAATCGGCCGACATTGAGCCGATGAATGTAATTCGTGTTGCGATAATGAAAAACGCCTCACGGAGGGTATTAGTTTACAACCCTTCATCAGGATCGCTGACGCCGTTCGAGGCGGATAAAGATATCACCGATAGATTAATTCAAGTCGGCCGTATTCTAAATATCGACCCAATTGACCACCTAATCATCAACCCTAAATCCTATATTAGCTTCCGCAAAACTAAGCTTATGGACGAGTTAGAACAAAGTCTAAAATACGTACCGACTTATCAAGTGATTGATATGATCCGTAAGGAAGAAAAAAAGATCGCTAAAGAGAAGTTGGCGGTTGAAAAGGATAAGACAAAAACAGCTCAACAAAAAGCAAAAGCGGAAAAGGAACCTCGTGAAAAACTAGAACTGGCAACAGCAATAGCTTTACGTGGCAAAGGTTTATCAATCGAAGATATCGCGAAAATTCTGGATATATCTGAAAGAAAAGTTAATCAAATATAGCGGAAAGAGAGCTAATTAAAAGTTCTTGAGCTCTCTATTTATGAGACTTAATTATTATTCTTCGCCATAATAATAATTTTTATCACCTTTTCTAATAAATATTTGTTTTTTGGGAGCTAAAACTCGTGAGCACCATGCAGATACTTTCTGTCTTGTACAACCAACTGAATCAGCAATTTCTACAGCTGTCATTGCTTCATCTGGTTTTAAAGTAGCTATTAATCCTAAAATTTTAACCTCTACTTCCGCGAAATTACCTTGAGCAATTTCAAACGATTGATGAACAATTTCGTCTAATACACTGTCATCTGCAAAACATCGCTTTACTTTTGCTTTAGCTACTTCTTGTTCTTCATATATATAATTACACGTTGGACATTTATAACTTTTTAGTTTTGAACTGGTGAAATAGCTATCATAGTTTGCTAAAACTGTATCATAAACGAATCTTCTTGCCGTATATTCATCTTTATTTTCTGCATATTTGATATTAAGGTCTAAACAGATATCAAAATCAAAAGCATATAAATTATAATTACCACCATACTTTGAAGAACGCCCTTCTTCTAATAAGTGAATTAAAAAATTTTCTTTAAATACATTAAAATATTCTTTTCTATTGGGAGCGATTAAAATATGGCTTGCAGGTCTGGTCGAGTTTTTTCCTTTTTCCTCAATAGCTTTGGCTATTAGGGCATTCCATAAGTCGTTGTAAAATCCTGGTATCAATTTTATTTTAAGAGCACCTTCATATTGTTTTTGATATGTTTTTCTAGCTGAACGTATACCATAATTAATTTCATTAAGCCCTATTTTACAATCATTACTCTCAGCTTGTTTCCAAGCATTTTGAAGAATCATTCCTACAGTTCTTGTTACTCCTAATGACTCTCTGGCAATACGAGCAATAATTTCTGTTTTATTACCCTTTAAAAGACTATCAAACGTAATTTCGGGACTATAAGCAATTAATCGTTTTTGAATCAAAAGTGAGATTGTTTCTTCCAATTTTTTTAATGCAATTGACAATCCTCCTAAACGTTCAACATGTTCATTTAAGTCAAGTGGAATAGGGAAAATATCTCGTCCAATTATGATCCTATCACCAAAATCAAATCTATCTGTAATGACACCTATTTTTATAAACAAATTAGTTTTTGAACCAAGAAAACTTTTTAAGAGTTTCGAAAACTTAGCTTGATACTCTGAATTTAAATCTGAAAATTCATCAAGAAATAAATATGTTTGATCTATTTTAGATTTTCTCAAAATATCATTAATTTTATTTAAAAATTCTTGAACATTAACACCTCTAGTTTGAGTATAAGTTTTACTATGCTCATTCAACGTGCTCTGGTCTGCCTTACCAGAAAAATTTAGGTTTTTTGAAGATAGGCATGCTTCAACTGATTTTTTGTCAGATGTTGCACTTTTAGAGGTAATATTTTCATCTCTTGAACGTGACAACAAATTTCCACTTATAAGCATTTTTTCGATATACTCAAGGTCATCTAATGCTGGATTATCCTTTTTGAAAACTAAAAGTTTTTTTTCGTCATAAAAAGATTCAAGTTGTCTTTTTAAAGAATCAATAATTTGCCTTACAAAATGAACTTCAAACAATTCAATATTGTCACCATCAAATAAATCACTACAGCTACTAAGGTCAATGTATATAGGTAAAATTTTTCTTTCTAATAAATTAGAATTACTTTTAAGTGATTTTAAACATTCGTAATATCCTTTTAAAAGAGCTGTAGTCTTTCCTGTCCCTCTCCTACCAGATATATAGCTATCTTGTTTTTGAAGAATACTAGCAGTGGTATTAAAAATATCTACATAATAATCATTCAACTCCTCCAACTCATTCACTTTATCAAGAGATAAATAATCAGCTCTTAACAATGAATCAAATGCTTCTTTAATTTTATTTTTGACCTTTTGCTCCATTTTTTAACCTCGATAAAAATTAACCAAAGATAGTCATGAATGTCACTATATTATATAGTATTAACCTCAATAATTTATTTAATTTTATACGAAAATTGCTAATGAATTAATCAAATTCACTTAAACTATGTAAATTTATTTTTGCGCAGTCATAACGGCATCAATATCTTTGTATGCCGTTGGGATTTCATCAATCACCTTGGGCTTATCACTCACTACACAATGTGAACAGGAGCAGAAATTGTATTCATTGACCAGTCCTTGTAAAATACAGCTTTTTGCGATTTCGAGAACCAAAAAACAGAAGAGTAATGATGCCGACAGGCTAAAAAAATATTTGGCAAAATTTGGGCTGAGTTGGGATGAGATTAAACAGGTATAACTAAATGAATAGCATTAGAGAACTTTTTTTTGCTATGGACGAATACCAAGGAAATACATTTTATTCTGATGTCATTTCATTCTGGTCAAATAAGCAAAATTATCATCGTTATTTACAACATATTGTGGAAAACATCATCGAACCTGAGGATGCACTTTATATTACTGATGCTGCTAATTGGGAGCTTTATGCTCTATCCCGTGTATTAGATATATTAACATGCTCCTTACAACACTCTTCTCATTACCCACATATTTCATTGGATGAGTATATAGCCTTTGCCCAAAGTATTGGCTTAAGCTGTGAGCAACCTAAAGAGTTTCATCCATTTTTTTATGAAATTACGGATGTTAAAGTAGGAACGGATCCTTTTTTGTTACACGCTGTGCATTACCCAGCTTTATTTTTGGGTAACTTATTAATCAATCGAGGGGGTGCAACGATCACCTTGCCCGATGAGCAGTATCCGATTCAAGAGATAAAAACAGCACCAATCTATTGGGCCTATACCAGAAACAATCGTGAAGCCCATGATTTGTCACACGGATGGGGACATAACTCTCAATGGCGTACCAGCTTTCGATTTGATTTTAGAACTGAAAAAGGTCTTTTTTATAATTTCACAGGCAAGGATAGTCTAAACCATCCAGATCAACAATTATTAACCAAATTACATGAAGATAATATTTCGTTAGATGAAGCCATTGATCTTGTTCGTTATCGGCAATTGCTTTATATCCATAAAAAAGATGAATTATGGCCCTATGACTATCGACTTTTTGAACCACATACCAAAATATTGGTATAGTGTTGTTTAATATATATAGTACTTCACAACCCCATAAACTTGGTATAAAATTCACCCGCTTTCCTGAATAGTGCTGCTGCAGGAAAACAGTAATTATCTTCTCAATTTGAGGAGACGCTTTTTTATTGTTTTCTAGGTGGCTATTATGTCTACATTTTCCCGTTTACAAAAACGTTTGTCCCGTCTTGGGATTGAAAGTCATTTTAATAATGATATTTATACTTTAAATAAAGAAAGTACATCTGCTCAGATTTTGTTACCGAGTCCATTGCCTTTAGAGCAAAAAGCGGTAGAACAGTTTCTGAACTTTGCATCAGTGAACGTTCCTAATAGTTTAGGAAAAGTTTGCATGGCTCGTGCTACTCCTGATTTTCATCCAGGTGCGGTTGCGCCTGTTGGTAGTATTGTTGCAACTACTCAGGATTTAATTATCCCGGCAGCAATTGGTACCGATATTAATTGCGGTATGCGGCTTTTTACTACCGGTTTGAGCTTTGATCAGGTGTGTGAACAAAAATCGACAATTATTGCCCAATTAAAACGTGTGTTATTGCAAGATGAACGTGATGTACCTGTTACGCCGCAATCTTTTCAGGCATTATTCGATCAAGGTCTTGCAGCATGGTTATCGGCGTTACCGCAGCAAGGTTTGTGGAATTCAGTTAATTATGAACGATTACACGCAGAGCTTAATAAAATATCGGGTAATCATTTAATTAAGGCAGATAGTCAGTATGCACCTGAAGCTTTTTTTGAAAAGCGCGATATTGTCCGCCCAGCGAGTTTAGGTACTGTCGGATCTGGTAATCATTTTGTCGAGTTACAAATTGTTGATGATATTATCGATCGACATTTAGCTTATCAATTAGGTCTTGAAAAAAGTAGTGTCGTCGTCATGATTCATACCGGATCGCGTGATGTTGGTTTTTACATTGGTCAGCGTTGGCAAGATAGAGCAAAAGCTTTATGGCCGATTAATGAAAAACAACCAAAATTCGGATTATTCGGTTTAACAGATAGTCACGCACAAGCCTATTTACACGCTATGGGCGTTGCTGCGCGTTATGCTTGGATTAATCGAATTGTGATTACCGAATTGATACGTAAATCACTTGCAATTATTTTTCATCAAGATAATAGTCAACTTGTGGTCGATATTTCGCACAATATCATTTTGCCTGAACAAGAGATGAATATTCATCGTAAAGGGGCAACGCCTGCTTATGCTGGTCAGATAGCTTTAATCCCAGGTTCGATGGGTGATCACTCTTATGTGGCAGTAGGTAAAGGTAATGCAGATTGGTTATGGTCTTGCTCACACGGTGCAGGTCGAGCAGAAAGACGACAAGCTATGCGTAGCAAAAAAGTCGAATATGATAAGGTTAATTTGCCATGGCAATGTATTACCTTAAAAGAAGAACGGCTACGTGAAGAGGCGCCCACAGCCTACAAACCGATCACACCAGTGATTGAAGCACAACAAAACGCCGGTTTGATTCAAACAGTGGTTAAACTTAAACCGTGGATTACGTTTAAGGTGTAATTTTTATACAACAACCGCATTGACTTGGCTTGATGCGGTTTTAAAAATTACTTTGTTTGCACAAGCATCGGCTAAATCAGCAAAAACACTCTCAACAACTTATTTATAGCAAATAATATCAAGCTAATAGTTGTTGCTTATTAAAATTAAATTCTATAAAAATTATTGAGGAGTCTATACCGTTATCCGGTTTAAGGTTTCCAACATTTAACGGTGGAAACCTTAACAAGATTATATATAGTTTAAAAGGGATTTTTCTGCATTGAGCAACTTTATTTAATAGCTATACCCAAATAGTATCAATACCCAGCCGCTAAACCATCCCCTCTCGGGTCGGTTGCGCCCATTAGTCGATGATGATTGGTATCGATAAGAATGGCACCGGCATGACCCATGGTATCGGTGTAATCATTAACAATTTGCACATCATGCCCACGTAATTTGAGGGAATGAATTACATCGTTAGGTATGCGCCCTTCAACTTTAAGATTATTGGAAGATGCACCCCATGTGCGGCCATGTAACCATCTTGGTGCATTAATGGCATCTTGAGGTGTCATGCCAAAATCAACAATTCGTGTCACAATTGCCGCTTGCGTTTGTGGTTGTCCTTCTCCGCCCATGGTGCCATAAACCAAATAAGGTTTATTATCTTTTAAAAGCATGGCTGGATTTAACGTATGAAAGGTGCGTTTATTTGGCTCTAAACGATTAATATGGTTAGGCTCTAACGAGAAAAAACTACCACGATTTTGCAATAAAATTCCTGTATCTTTAGCAACAATGCCAGAACCAAAATCATGATAAATACTTTGAATAATAGAAACCGCATTTCCTTCTGCATCAACAACACCAAACCAAACGGTATCGCCTTTAGGATCTAATGGCTTTATTTCAACACGTGCCTTTTGCATATCAATCTGTTTTGCTTGTTGCTGACCATGTTGGGTAGATAATAAGAGATCAAGCGGAATCTGATTAAAATCGGGATCAGTAAGGTATTTATCTCGATCAGCAAATGCTTGTTTTGTTGCTTCAATAATTAAATGGTAATAATCAACGCTACCTTCACCCAAGGATTTTATATCAAAATTATTGAGTATATTTAGAATCTCTAACGATGCCATACCTTGTGTATTGGGTGGTAGATTATAGGCGCTATATTCTCGATAATTAACATGGATCGGGGCTACCCATGTAGCACGATGCTTAGCAAAATCATCTAAAGTCAATACACCACCATGGCTTTGCAGATCGTTGACAATATTTTTAGCAATATCACCCTGATAAAATTCCTTAGCGCCTTTATTTGCAATAATTTTTAATGTGTTAGCTAAATCGGGTTGTTTAAGGATTTCGCCAATTTGGTAAGCTTGCCCATCGTCTTTTAAGAATACTTTTTTAAATTCCGAAAAACGCTGTAACTCCCGAAACTCTTTGTCTTTTGGATCAATATTAATTGTAGACCAATAATTTAGGCTAGGTGAAACCGAAAATCCATTTTCGGCATAATCAATTGCTGATGCAAATAACGTGTTCCACGGTAGTGCATTTTTCATATTTTTAGAGGCATATTGGTACGCTTCATCCCAACCGGAAACCACCCCTGGAACGGTATTGGCTGCCAGATAACCTCGCGACGGAATTTTATGGAAACCTTGATTTTTATAATAGTCTATCGTGGCCAAACTACCAGAACGACCGCTGGCATTTAGCCCTTTTAGTTCTTTGGTTTTAGCGTTGTAGATTAACCAAAAGTTATCGCCACCAATGGTATTCATTTGAGGATAAACAACAGCAAGCGTTGAGGCTACGGCAATCGCTGCATCAACCGCATTGCCTCCTTTGCGTAATACATCAATTCCAGCTTGAGTCGCTAAATAATTGGGGGACGTTACCATAACATTGGTCGTTATCGGGTTAAGACAACGGGAAGGGGTATCACAGTACTTTCCTGTCTCTGATAGCGGTATATCAGCAGCACCAGATAAAGGATTAATAAGCAATAAACTTAATAATATTGGGTATCTTTTCCTCATTTTAGAAGTTCCTCAATTGTTAACTGTAACATTTTGAGGAATGCATTTTCTATGCCAAGAATAAACTATTTAAATTTTGCAGCTAAAATGATTATGACCAATGGCGATAATACCGTTCTGAATTGCCTTATAATGCAAGCTGTGTCCCCCGATACTTCAAATCCGGCTGTTTGATCCACTGCTGAGCATCAATAATCGCCAGCTCTCGGGCATTTTGTTGTTTGGTGATGTCGAGAACGTGATTGGCGGCATTCGCAGCGAGTTCAAAGGCGGTTAATTGGGATTGTCCATTCACTAAATGGGCAGTAAACAGACTACAAATTAAATCGCCCACGCCCAATGGACGGTGTGGAAAATCATATAATGGTCGAGCCAGATGATAGCTTTGCGATGGTGTGGCTAAAATCATTTCAAATAATTCCGTCGTTTTACCGGCATGCAGCAGATTTTTAACCAATATGGCTTGAATCCGCTTATTTTGCAGTGTTTTTATCGCGTTAAGCACATCGTTAAAGGTTTTAATTTCCAGATTCGATAATATCTGTAACTCCAATAAATTTGGTGTGATATAGTCAGCGTATTTGATTGCTTGCTTAGTGAAGAAATCAATAATATTTTGTGGCAGGGAACTGCCTTTATTGATGTCGCCCCCCATAACCGGATCGCAAACATAAATCGCATTAGGATTATAAAATTTAATCTTTTTTACGGCTTCAAGGATTTCTTCACCTTGTTCGGCAAGTCCAATATAGCCCGAAATAATGGCGTCAATGGATGACAATACACCAATTTTTTCTAAACTATTGACGATTCGAGTGATTTGCTGAGCGCCCAGCACAATGCCGTCATAATGTGGATAAACCGTATTACTCGATAACTGAACGGTGTGTATTGGCATCACTTCGACACCTTGCAATTGCATCGCTAGTGTCGCCACTTTATTACCGGCATAACCATAAACAACATTGGACTGAATTGATAAAACAGTTTTCATATATAGGCCTTATTATTCATCATAATAACGATATTTGCTTAACAAGTAGATGCAGATAATGGATATCAGTGCTAAACCGCAATAAAATAAGGCTAAGGGTAACCAAAAACTTTTGAAGGTATAAATAACATAACCACCTATCATTGGAATTAAGCTACCAAAAATAGCCGCACACCCTTGATAACTCATTGATAACCCAGTATAGCGCATTCTGGCAGGGAAAATGCGACTCAAATACCCAGCTATTACACCATAAAAGCCGCTGTAGCAAATCACATTTAACGAAATCCCAATAATAAAACTGGCTTTTGTGCCTGTATTTATAATCGGGAATAACAAGAATACCGATGCCATTGCCAACATTGCTGTACAAATCAAAAAGCGTGTTGCCGAGAATTTTTCTGACCAATAAGAGATAAACGGTTGAGCAACAAAATGGACAATAGCGATCCAAAACAGTGCATCAACTATCACTGATTTTTCGACACCAAGTACCAAAGTAGTATAACCAATCATTAAGGTATTGGAAAAGATACCGCTAAATGACAGCACATTAGCACCAATCGCTAATATTAATAATGGCAATGCTTTTTTAAATACTTCGATAATCGGTGCTGACTCTTGCTTTAAGTCTGCTTGTTTTTTAGATGCTTCAACAAAAACCGGCGATTCGGTTAACGTCACTCTAGCAATAATGCCAATAATTAACAAAATAGCACTGGCTAAAAAAGGAATACGCCAATAACCACTATCAATCAGTTCATTAACAGGTAAACGAATAATATAAGAAAAAACCAGTAATGCTAAAATATTGCCTGCTGGGCTTCCCCACTGAGCAAAGGATGAAAAGAAGTTTTTCAACCCTTTCGGCGCATGTTCATTCGTCATCAACACGGCACCACCCCACTCACCACCAACGGCAACACCTTGTAAAATTCGCAATGCAACCAATAACGTTGGTGCCAAAATACCTGCTTGTTGATAAGACGGTAATAACCCAACAAAAGTGGTCGCCGTCCCCATTAAAAGCAAAGTGATAATAAGTGATTTTTTACGCCCTAAACGGTCACCAATATGCCCAAATAACATAGCACCTAAAGGACGTGATAAAAAACCTACTGCAAAGGTAGCAAACGCCCCTAAAATTTGCACAAACTCGTTATCTGAAGGGAAAAAAAGCTGACCAAAAATCAATACCGATGCTAACGCATAGATATAAAAATCATACCATTCAATAGTAGTACCAATAAAAGCAGCAAAAGCCACTTTTTTTGCAGATGAATTTGACATAAGTAAACCTTGGGTAGAGGAATGTATGACCAATAATGAATAATAAAACTAGCACAAAGCTATCAACATCACAATTCGTTATCTGAAAAGAGATTAAAAATTATATATAGAAATTTAATAATATTTCTATTTTACTAAATACGTTCAACTTGATGTATGCGAATTAATTATAACACTTTAGCTTTGGGCTTCCGATAACTTTTATCTTATTGTAGTGATAACATCTTGCATCAACTTTGAATATACACAAATCGCATAATGGTATATAAAATTGATATTTCCTTATTTATCGATAATCGCTTTTAATTAGACATAATAAAAATAACGAGATAGGTAAGGAATCATTATGGGATTGATCGCGCCTCATGCTAGTGACAGTTTACAACCTTTACAGGTTAATGACGATGAACGGCTAGCCCTGCAACAATATGCAAAAAATTTACCAGCCATCACCTTATCCAGTCGTGAAACAGGGGATTTAGTGATGTTAGGCGTCGGGGGTTTTACACCTCTGTATGGCTTTATGCGAGAAGAGGACTGGCGTAGCGTGTGCGATAATATGCATTTAGCGAACGGGGTTTTTTGGCCAATTCCCATAACCGTATCGGTGACCGATGCTCAAGCTAATACCCTAAAATTAGGTGATGAAATCGCTTTAAAAACACCAGATGGGCAGATAATCGGTATTTTGAATGTGGATAGTATTTATCGTCCAGATAAACAATATGAAGCTAATCAGGTGTTTACAACGACAGATCCAAGTCATCCTGGTGTTGCAATGCTGATGGCTCAACCACCGATTAATTTAGGTGGTAAAGTCCGGGTTCTGCACGATAATGGCTTTAAAGCACAGTTTGGTCAATATGCTTTAACGCCACAACAGACACGGGAACGCTTTAATCAATTAGGTTGGAAAAAAATAGCAGCCTTTCAAACTCGTAATCCAATGCATCGTTCACACGAATATTTAGTTAAAACCGTGTTAGAACTTTTTGATGGTGTGCTTATCCATTCATTATTTGGTAACTTAAAACCCGGCGATGTACCGACCAACATTCGTCTTAAAGCAATTAATAGTTTAATTCACAATTACTTTGTGCCAGATTCCGTTATTCATTCCGGTTACCCTTTAGATATGCGCTACGCTGGGCCGAAAGAGGCGTTACTGCATGCCCTTTTTAGACAAAATTATGGTTGTAGTCATCTTATCGTCGGCCGCGATCATGCTGGGGTTGGGGATTTTTACTCACCGTTTGCTGCACAAGAGATCTTTAGCCATTTGCAGGATGACGATTTACTCATTAAGCCAATTAAGATTGACTGGACATTTTATTGCCATAAATGTGACGGTATGGCATCAACGAAAACTTGTCCACACGGTAGTGCTGATCGCGTTCTTATTTCAGGCACAGAGGTCAGACGACGTTTACAAGCCAAAGAGCCGATACCAGAAACATTTAGTCGGCCAGAAGTCGTTGCTGAGTTATATCAATGGGTAAATCAGTAATCAGCTAAATAGTTAATCATCCATAAATCAATAAAGGGAAAAGCCATGCTAGATTTAACTAAAGTTAACCAAAAATTGCAAAATCAGTCACCGTTAACCATTATTGAATGGGCACTGAAAAAACAACAAGATATTCCAGTGAAAAGTATTATCAGTACCCATTTTGGCCCTTATGAGGCCGTACTTTTGCACCTTGTTACCCAAATCGATCCAAATATTAAGGTTGTTTGGGTCGATAACGGTTATGCAACCAATGCAACCTATCGTGTAGCCAATGAAATTACTAAACAACTTAATCTTAATCTACATATTTTTGTCCCACAAAGGACGACTGCTTATTTAAATGTGCGATATGGCGGGCTACCTGAACTTGATACTCCGGAACACACCGAGTTTACACAAATTGTTAAAATTGAACCGTTTAACCGTGCTTTGTCTACGCTTAAACCCACATTGTGGTTTACTGCACTACGCCGTGAACAATCTGCGCTAAGGCAAGAACTCAATATTGTAACAAAAGCAGGGGACAATTTATTTAAGATCGCCCCAATACTCGATTGGACGAGTCAAGATATGCAGAATTATATCGAAAAACATAATTTACCTAACGAAATGGACTACGTCGATCCAACTAAAGGACCACAAGGTAGAGAGTGCGGTTTACATAAAATAACTTTTTGATTTTTAGGATCGATCCACATTGGACTTTACCAACAGAAGATGAGTAAAACAATATTGGTTAGATTTACCATAGCACGTTAAGGTTACGAGCCAATAGCAATTTAACGATAGCCTAAACGCTATCAGATAAGGTCATCGTATGAGTACACAACATTTTCCTTTTAATTGTGATGAGTTAAAAAAAATTATTGAAAATTGCAACGATAAGCAGCTAGCTTGGTTATCGGGTTATTTATGGGGACGGGCGGAAAAAAGTTCCGTCGAACAAGTTTTACCGAGTACCACTCTCCCCTCCAATATGACTCAAGCGGAGCAAAAAGTCACAATTATATCGGCATCACAAACCGGTAATGCCCGCCGAGTAGCTAACGAGTTAAGTCAGGATATTGAACGTTTGGGTATTGCGGTGACTCATCTGCCGGCAGGAGAATATAAAGCTAAAAAACTCAGTCAGGAAGAGATTTTAATATTGGTGACCTCAACCCAAGGTGAGGGTGAGCCACCGGAAGAAGCGCTGTCACTTTATAAATATCTGTTTGCCGCTAAAGCGCCTAAATTAACTCATTTACAGTTTGCGGTTTTTGGCTTAGGCGACGCTTCTTATCCAAAATTTTGTCAAGCTGCTAAAGACTTTGATCAACGATTCGCTGAATTAGATGCTCAGCGCCTGCTAGTACGTGTAGATGCTGATACAGATTTTCAAACCATAAGTACCTCTTGGCGACAGGCAGTGATTGATAAACTTAGTCAATTACAACTATCAAACACACAATCGCCAACAGAAAATTCAACCAGTATAGCCGTTAACAGTAGCCTTTATCACCGCGATAATCCATTTATTGCCGCAGTTAACGTTAATCAAAAAATCACCTCACGCGATTCAGATCGTGATATTCGTCATATTGAGCTTGACCTGTCCGATTCGGATCTTCATTATCAACCTGGTGATGCGGTAGGTGTTTGGTATAAAAATAGTAATGAACTTGTGGAGGAGATACTAAGTATCACCCAGCTTGCAGGTGAAACGCCAGTTGAACATCATGGACAACAGATCGCTTTAAAAACGGTTCTGACTGAATATGTTGAATTGACTCAAAATACGCCGATCATTATTGAAAAATACGCTCAAGCCGTTCAACATCCCGAACTTCTTGCCTTAATTGGCGATCGAGAAGCCTTATTGGAAATGAGTCAAACATTACCACTGGTTGATATGCTTAACCGCTATCGCGGCAAGATAGCGGCACAGGTCTTCGTTGGATTGCTTCGGCCTCTTACTCCGCGTTTCTATTCCATTGCTTCTGCGCAAGATGAAGTTGGCTCAGAAGTTCATCTTACCGTAAATGTAGTACGTTATCAGGTCGACGATAAGATCCGTATGGGCGGCGCATCTGGATTCTTAGCAAATCAAATTGCTGATCAAGATCAAGTCAAAATTTTTATTGAGCATAATGATAATTTTCGATTACCTGATGATACTCATGCACCAATCATTATGATTGCTGCCGGTACGGGCATTACCCCCTTTAGGGCGTTCTTACAACAGCGTGCGAGTCAAGGTGCTACCGGTAAGAATTGGTTATTCTTTGGCAATCCACATTTTATATCCGATTTTCTCTATCAAGTGGAATGGCAGAGCTATGTTAAAGAAGGTCTGTTAACTCGCATCGATCTTGCTTGGTCACGAGATCAAGCTGAGAAAATCTATGTACAAGATAAATTAATTGCTCAAGCCAGGGATATTTGGCAATGGCTACAAGAAGGTGCCTTTATCTATGTTTGTGGGGATGCTAAACGTATGGCAAAAGCGGTTGATTTAGCGCTTCAACAAATTTTGATGACTCAAGCACAATATAGTCAAGAACAAGCTATCAGTTATTTGGATGAATTAAGAAGTCAAAAGCGCTATCAACGAGATGTTTACTAATGATAAACAGATACAACAACTAATATTAATTTATCGAGTGATGTAATATGAGCAAATCTAAAACAGTTACCCTGACTCAAACAGTCAATTTAACACCGCCACAAAATGATGTCTCTGATCTGCCTTTATCGGATTCTGAACGATTTAAGCGAGAAAGTAATTATTTGCGAGGCACTATCGTTGATGATCTTAATAACGGTTTAACGGGTGGCTTTAACAGCGATAATTCTCAGCTAATTCGCTTACATGGCATGTATCAGCAAGATGATCGCGATATTCGTAAAGAACGCACAGAACAAAAACTGGAGCCACTGATCTCCATGATGTTACGTTGCCGCCTGCCCGGTGGTATCATCACCCCAAAACAGTGGCTGACTATCGATAAATTTGCTACTGAAGCAACAAAATATGGCAGTATTCGACTCACGACTCGACAAACTTTCCAATTTCACGGACTGTTTAAACGCAGCCTTAAGTCTGCTCATCAGCTGTTGCATAAGATAGGGCTAGATTCGATTGCCACTGCCGGTGATGTGAATCGTAACGTTTTATGTACTTCAAATCCTGTGGAATCAAAAGTTCATCAACAAGCTTATCATTGGGCAAGCAAAATCTCAGAACACCTTTTACCGAAAACCCGTGCTTACGTTGAAATATGGCTGGATGGTGAAAAGCTTTCTACACCCGATAGTGAGCCAATTTTAAGTTCGACTTATTTACCGCGTAAATTTAAAACTGCCGTTGTCATCCCCCCGATTAATGATGTGGATGTTCATGCTAATGATCTTAGCTTTGTGGCAATAGCAGAAAAAGGCGAACTGATTGGTTTTAATGTATTAGTTGGTGGTGGTTTGGCAATGACGCATGGTGATAAAACAACTTACCCACGCAAAGCCGATGATTTTGGTTTTATTCCTGTCGAAAAAGTACTGACTTTTGCTGAGGCCGTTGTGACCACCCAACGTGATTGGGGTAACCGCAATAATCGAAAAAATGCCAAAACTAAATATACGCTTGAACGTGTTGGCGTGGAAAACTTCAAAAAAGAGGTTGAACTACGTGCCGGAAGTAAATTTCTAAGTAGTAAACCTTATAACTTTAGTCGACGAGGTGATCAATTTGGTTGGTATAAAGGTATTGATGATAACTGGCATTTAACGCTATTTATTGAAAATGGTCGGTTACTTGATTATCCCAATAAACCATTAAAAACCGGCGTTGCAGAAATTGCCAAAATTCATCAAGGTGATCTGCGTATAACCGCCAATCAAAACTTAATTATAGCTAACGTGCCAGAGGAACAAAAAGCAGCCATTGAACAAATTGCACGTCAATATGGTTTGCTTGACGATACTGTCACATTACAACGTAAATATTCCATGGCCTGTGTGTCTTTCCCAACTTGCCCACTAGCTATGGCTGAAGCAGAACGGTTTTTACCGACGTTTGTAACTAAAATAGAACAGATGTTAACTCAGCATCACTTATCCGATGATTATATTATTTTGCGTGTAACCGGTTGTCCTAACGGTTGCGCCAGAGCCATGTTGGCGGAAGTGGGCATGGTGGGTAAAGCACCTGGTCGCTACAATTTATATCTTGGCGGTAATCGAGAAGGCACGCGAATTCCTCGCTTATATAAAGAAAACGTGAATGTAGAGGAGATTTTATTAGCACTCGAACCACTTATTGCCGCATGGTCCATTCATCGCAATAAAGAAGAAGGATTTGGTGATTTTGTTATTCGTCATGAGATTGTGAAACCGGTACTCAATTCAGCGATCGATTTTTATCAAGAGGCGAATTGAGATAAGTATAAAAGTTGTTGATTGATAATTTTAAACTATGTTTATTGACTGTAGGCATATATAGCCATAATTCATATGGTTATTACTTTATCATATTTGTCTTTTTTATACGTTCTTTTATACTGAAATTACTTATCAAAGCACATAATTTTACTAATAAAATTACGAATAAGCATAATTTATAAATTAGACAAAATGCTTATAACCAGTTTCATCATATTGCTTATGCTTGCTGGCGGTCTGAAATTTTTTAAATAATTCACTTTTTAGTTATTAATTATATACAGCAACTTACACATAAATAATACAACTATATAACGGGAATAAAGTAATTTTTACTAGGAAGATCGTCATGAATATACAACAATTAAGGATTATTCACGAAGCTGCGCGTTGTAATTATAATTTAACCGAAGTCGCAAATTCTTTATACACATCTCAGTCTGGTGTAAGCCGACATATCAAAGAGCTAGAAGAAGAGCTGAATATTGATCTTTTTATTCGTCAAGGTAAGCGCTTGATTAACATGACTGAACCCGGTTTAGAATTGGTGGTTATTGCCGAGCGAATTTTAAATGAAATTAATAATATTAAGCGGTTATCAACCATTTTTTCTAATACTGATGAAGGTTCATTAGTGATAGCGACCACCCACTCTCAGGCCCGTTATATTCTCCCAAATATTATAAAATCTTTTAGAATGCTTTTTCCTAAAGTTCATATCATTATCAATCAGGGATCATCTAGTGAAATTATCTCTCAGCTTCTTTCTGGCGAAGCAGATATTGGTATTGATAATGAAAGAGTGGATAACAGTTCACTTGCTATTTACCCTTTTTATCGTTGGCATTACTCTATAGTTACTCCGAAAGATCACCCTTTGACTAAAGTCGATAAAGTGACGTTAGATATGTTACAAACATTACCTATCATCACTTATCGTCAAGGAATATTTCCTCGTAAAAGTATTGATAAAGCCTTTTCAGCTATCGGATTGACACCCAATATCTCGCTCAATGTTCAGGAGCCTGATGTTATTAAAACTTATGTTGAGTTAGGTTTAGGGATTGGTATTTTAGGTAATAAAATGTATAACCCTGATCATGATATCAATTTAGTTGAATTGGATGCGAAACATCTGTTTGAATCACATGTTACATGGCTAGGATTAAAACGACATAAATTACAACGTAATTATATTTGGCGCTTTATTCAATTATGCAATCAAGAGTTGTCACTGGAAGATATCAAAAGTCATGCATTAATTGAGCAAACTCATTCCAAAATACTTGATTATCAGATTTAATTTATAGGAATCATTCTCCTTAAATCATAAACTCTAATAGTTCATCTTGCATAAAAATATTAACGAGTGCAGGTTGCCAGTAGACAGTATCACCAATTTCAACTTGCTGTTGTTCATATTGTCGATAGCTAATAGATACATCAATATGCTTTGGTTGTCCGGCTACAGCAATTTCCAGAAAGACGGTTGGACCAGCAGTATGTATACGTACAACTTCTCCTTGGATATCATTTTTTCGGGCAATTTTAGCAATACTGATTTCGTGAGGTCGAACATAAGCGATAGTAGACTGATCAGGCCAGGTACCTTGTTCCCTCATATCTTTGTGAAAATCACCAATGATTAATGTATTATTTTCAATATAACCATATAAAAGGTTAACATCCCCTAGAAAATGCGCAACAAAGGCGGTTTTTGGTTGCTTATAGACTTCGGCAGGGGTACCTATTTGCTCTATGTGACCTTGATTCATTAAAATTATTCTATCAGCAACTTCCAGTGCTTCTTCTTGATCATGGGTAACAAAGATGCTGGTAACATTGAGTTCATGATGAAAATCACGCAACCAACGCCTTAAATCTTTACGGACTTTAGCATCTAAAGCACTAAATGGTTCATCAAGCAACAACACATTAGGTTTCGAAGCCAACGCACGCGCTAATGCAACTCGCTGGCGCTGACCACCTGACAGTTGGTCTGGATAACGTTTGGCAAAATGGTCAAGTTGCACTAATTCGAGTAATTGATTAACGCGTTCATCAATTGCTGTTTTATTTAATCGTACAGATCTTGGTTTCATTTTTAGTCCAAATGCCACATTTTCAGCTACATTCATATGCCGAAATAACGCATAATTTTGAAAGACAAAACCAATTTCTCGTTGCTTGGCGCTCAGCTTAGTTACTTCCCTATCAGCAAAATAGATTTGCCCTGAACTGGCAGTTTCTAAACCGGCTATAATGCGCAGTAAAGTTGTTTTTCCACAACCAGATGGGCCTAATAGTGCAACTAATTCACCTTGTTTTATGCTGAAATTGATATTTTCTAAGACATTAACGTGTTCAAAACTTTTATTGATATTGTGTAGTGTAATACTCATATCTACCTCTTAGTTCCCGTAATGACATTCATTGGCTAAGCGCCTTTCAATCCATTGACGAATCAAGAGTAACGCAAGCGACATCATTAATAGCAAAATAGCGACACTAAATGCGGCAACAATATTGTATTCATTGTATAAAATCTCAACATGAAGCGGTAAGGTATTGGTGTAACCACGAATATGCCCAGAAACAACCGATACCGCGCCAAATTCACCGAGTGAGCGAGCGGTGCAAAGAACAACACCATGCATTAAGGCCCATTTAATATTGGGTAAAGTAATGTGGAAAAAAATTTGCCAGCCATTCGCACCAAGGACGCTGGCGGCCTCTTCTTCATGAGTACCTTGTAACGCCATTATCGGAATGAGTTCTCTTGCCACAAAAGGAACGGATACAAAAATCGTTGCTAAGATAATTCCTGGAATCGCATAGACAATTTGAATATTCCACGCCTGCAAAAACGGATACAACGCACTTTGTGCGCCAAATAGCAATACATAGATTAAACCTGCAACAATGGGGGAAATCGAGAACGGTAAATCAATTAATGTGACTAATATTTGTTTGCCTTTGAACTGATATTTAGTTATGACCCATGCTGCACATACACCAAATATCACATTTAATGGCACCGCCACACCAACGGCAATCAGTGTTAATTTGAAAGCGGATAAGGTATCTGGCTCAATAATCACTTGCCAAAATGCATTTACACCATTAGCTAGCCCTTGCGCAAGCACCACAACTAGCGGCAACAACAAAAGTCCGAAAAACAGTAATACCGCCAACAAGATTAGCAATAGCTGTAAACGGGTTACTCTCTTTTTTTCTGTTATTGATTGTAATATCTGCATAATCTTATATTAATGGTTTTTATTAATCTTACGGTTAAGTTTTCGCTGTAAACTGTTCATAATTAATAACAATACAAAAGCAATTAGTAACATCGTTACACCAATCGCGGCAGCGGCATCATAAGCATATTGGTCAAGTTTTGAGACAATTAATAACGGTAATATTTCGGTCTTAAATGGAATATTACCGGCAATAAAGACCACTGAACCATATTCGCCAATAGCACGAGCAAAAGCGAGGGTAAACCCCGTTAGCCAAGCAGGTAAAATGGCAGGTAAAATAATATGCATAAAAATTTGCCTAGGCGATGCACCAAGCAAACTCGCCGCTTCTTCTTGTTCACGTGGTAAATCAGCCATCACCGGTTGCAAAGTACGCACAACAAACGGCAATGTAACAAATAACAGCGCTAAGGTAATGCCAATGGGGGTATAAGCAATTTTAAAACTGAACCATTGCCCAATTGGCCCATTTTTGGCATAAATTGCGGTTAACGCAATGCCAGCAACGGCTGTTGGTAAGGCAAACGGGATATCAATACAGATATCCATTATCTTACGTCCTGGAAATCGATAACGCACCAGTACCCAAGCCAATAGTAAACCAATAAAGCTGTTTAAACCGGCGCTGATAAATGCGGTACTTAATGAAAGAGTTAATGCCAATAAAAACTGTTTGCTGACTAATAACCGATGCCACTCCTCAAAAGACAGCTTTGTTGAATAAAGAAACAAACCTAATAACGGAATAAGCACAATCAAGCTAAGAAAGGTTAAAGTATAACCTAACGTTAAGCTAAAACCTGGGATGATCCGTTGTTGTTTAATGCTTGCAACTTTCATAACATTCACCTTTATACCGCAAAGCTAAGTGAGCACACACATAACATCGCCAGAATAAGTAGTAATTAGTTTATCTCAGCATAAATTGCATCAAAGATGGCCCCATCACTAAAAAATTTTTTTTGCACTGTTTGCCATCCACCAAAATCGTTATCAACCGTAACTAGCTTAATAGTAGGAAACTGATCAGCATATTGTTTAAGGACATCAGGATTAACAGGACGATAAAAATGCTTGGCAATAATATGTTGTGCCGGCTCGCTATATAAGTATTCCAAATAAGCTTGCGCTTGCTTACGTGTACCTTTGCTATCAACAACTTTATCGACTAAAGCCACAGTCGGCTCAGCTAAAATGGATAATGAGGGCATAATAATTTCTAATTGATCGCCACCTTGCTCTCTTAACGCCAAATAAGCCTCATTTTCCCAAGAAATTAAAACATCACCTAAGCCTCGCTGTACAAAGCTAATGGTTGCGCCTCTGGCACCAGTGTCTAAAACCGGAACATGTTGATATAATTTGGTGACAAAATCTTGAGCTTGTTCATCGTTACCATAGGTACTTTTAGCATAAGCCCAAGCCGCCAAAAAATTCCAACGAGCCCCACCCGAGGTTTTGGGATTGGGTGTTATTACTTCAACATCATCTTTAATGAGATCACCCCAATCATAAATCTGTTTTGGATTACCTTTACGCACTAAAAAAACAATAGTTGAATGGTAAGGCGCACTATTATTTGGCAGCCTAGCTTGCCAATCAGGTGATATGTTAGTTTGATAACGGTTTAACGCATCAATATCACTCGATAACGCAAGCGTAACCACATCGGCCTGCAAACCATCAATGACCGAACGCGCCTGTTTACCAGACCCACCATGCGAATTATTTATCGTCAACCGTTCACCGGTTTGCTGCTGCCAATACTCGATAAAAGCCTGATTATATGTTTTATAAAGCTCTCGCGTGGGATCATAAGAGACATTGAGTAATTCAATTGCTTGCGCTTGATGCATAAAAGTGCAAATTGCCAATAATATTAAGCTGATCCCATGCCTATATAATTTTTGAAAAATAGGTAAATTTTTCACTCGACACCTCACGCTACGCTACTAATGTATTGGATTAGTAATGATAAGAATATGAAATAATTAGACCAAATTATGGTGAGATGCGAAAACGATTATTTTGCATTTAGTTATAACAAAAATAGATATATAGGTGTTGGGGTAGATTTTTATAGCGTTAGCACTCAAATCATGAATTAAATAGATTTAACTATTTCTGAACAAAAAATTTGGGGATCACAAGAAAAACATAGAGTAGCAATAAAGGCTTATGTTGGGTTCGTTGTTCGCCTTTTTTCTTTTTAATTTACCTACGCAATATTCTCATATTCATTATTTTAAATTTTTATTTTATATTTTGTCTTTAGAGAACGTATATTCTAATTACCATGCGTGTCGAAAAATTATTATTTCTTGAAACAAAATATTTATAAATTTTTCAATTCCTGCATTCCTCTGTTATTGCTTATTCCTCAATCTCTATTACTGGATATTCTAAACCATTGTAATGCATATAAAATGTTTTATTAGGTAAGGCAATTTCTCGCGCAAGACATTCGCCATAATCATCTACCACAGCTGTTTGATTTACATTTTTTTCAAAAACAATTAGGTCGACATAACCATTAGTCATACAAGTTCCTAATATTATATTACGATCATAGATATGAATGTCATGTGCACACCTTTGATCATTCTCACCTGAAAGTTCAAACATGGGGAGATTATTAACAACGGGTTTTAATTTATCATTTTGTTTAACGTAGAGATTAATATATTCTCCGCTATAAGGAGAGGAAGTTGATCTGATTCTATATTGAATACGTACACCAAAAGCCAAAGTTTCAGGATTAAGTTGATAACTATCTTTATCAATTTCAAAACCAATTAATTCTTTGGCATCACTTTCAAGTGCATTAGGTTGCCAACTATTAGCAATGACTTGTCCTGATTGATTATCAATTAATAAAACATCAAGGTCATAGGTGTCAACTATACCGCCTTTTTGTAGTAAGGGTAAAACAACAATAGATTTGCTTTTATCTGCTTGCCAAACATCGCAAATTGCCATTTTGCTATCACGAGAATGGTGTCGCTCATTGAGCAATATATCAATCCACTTTTCACAATCTGCATGACTAACAACAGGTAAACATAGTAGTGTTAATAACAACGAATTTTTTAAACCAATCATTTGATTATACCTTTCAAGCCTTTTCTGTTGGAATTGCGATGAGGATTATAATTTATATTTTATTAACATGGTTATTTTTTATTCTAATATGAAGGTTATTTTAAATTTCAGGTCAATAAACAATTTTTTTAACTACAATTACAACCGGCAATGAATTAATTATTCAAGCGGGCAAACATCTTGTGAAGGACTATATTATGACAAGAATCAGACAAAAAACTGTCGTTTATTGCGTATAAAGCAAGGAAAACAAACTAACGAGAAGAAAGTTATGACAAAAACTCAATATATGATAATACTGAAAGATATCCTTAATAGGCACACGCAAGATGCGATTGCGAAGATTAATCTTATTAAACAGATTCTGCCCGAAAAAGCTAGATCAGTTGAGGTCGGTATTCATCCAACCCAAGATGAGGAAGGTATATTTTCTATTATGATTCACCTTATCGGACCAGATCTATACGTACTTAATAAAGTGATAGAACCTTATCGTGAACTGTTTGGCATAAAATTCATTGATGCTAAATTACAACCGGAAGTGCCTTTATTTGATCCTTATCAAACTCCATTTTCAGTTAATGATCTAATTGTTGAAGTAAGCATTGACTGGCTTAAGCGGATATGGAATTTGTCAGGGGGGCTAGGCATACCTGCGTATGCATTTGGAGAAGAATGCTCTAAATTTGAGGGACTTATCCCCCTAGGTGAGTAAATAAAAATCCAAAGATAAATAGGTTTCAGGGGAAAATATATTGGTATAGTAAGTCATATATTACCTATCCTACTTTAAGATAGTATTTATTAAAAATAGTGTTTATATATTATTTTAGCACTTTACTCGCTCATATATTTGTTTGGCAAGTCGTTTAATCACTTCTTTTAATTCCACGTCACCCATAACCTTATTACATACTTCTTCATTACCACTCAATCGTTCAAAAAGTAAGTTAGAAGTTTTGTTAATAAAACTTCCGTAAAACTTTCTCATATAATGGCAGTTTAGTGGCAGCATTAACTGCCACTGTTATTAATTTTCTCTTCTGTGCAAAAACAAGCAATTTTATGTTCATTATAATTAATCAGCTTTGGTTGCTGAGATGCACAACGTGAAAATGCCCAACGACAGCGAGCATGAAAAGCACAACCTAAAGGCGGGTTCAAAGGGCTTGGTAATTCCCCTTCTAACTTTATTCTATCACGCCTAAGATCGGGATTTAATCTTGGCGTTGCGGATAAAAGTGCCTGCGTGTATGGGTGTTGAGGATGGCGATAGATTTCATCTTTTCTCCCTTGTTCAACACAACGCCCCAAATACATTACCATTACTTCATCAGCAATATGCTCAACGACTGAAAGGTCATGAGAAATAAATATATAAGATAACCCAAGATCTTGTTGCAAATCCATCATCAAATTAAGTACTTGCGCTCGCACAGATACATCCAATGCTGAAACCGGTTCATCAGCAACCACCACTTCGGGATCAAGCATTAAACCTCTTGCGATAGCAATACGCTGGCGTTGTCCACCCGAAAACATATGGGGATAACGATTATAAAACTCTTCTTTTAACCCAACTTTTTGCATCATTGATAGTACTTTTGCTTTACGGTCACTTGCCGTTAAATCAGTATTGATGATGAGAGGTTCTTCTAATATCGAGCCGATTTTTTTTCGTGGGTTTAATGATGAATAGGGGTTTTGGAAAACGATTTGTATTTTTTGACGACGTAGTTTTTGCGCTTGTGGATCATCATTTAATAGGTTCTGATTTTTAAAATATATTTCACCGGATGTCGGTTTTTCAATCATTGTTAATAATCGGGCTAATGAAGATTTACCACACCCTGATTCGCCAACAATCGCAAGGGTTTTGCCTTTACCTAATGTAAAAGAGACACCATCAACCGCTTTGACTTGTTTTTTTTCCGAAAAGAAACCGGTTTTTACCGAATAATATTTTGTCAAGTTTCTGGCATCAAGCAGTAATTCACTATTTTCCATATTATTGTTGTTCATATTGAGGTGTCCCTTCGCGCGATAATGGATAATGACATTTTACTTTCCTGGTTTTGGAATAGCTGATTAATGTAGGCTCCTCGGTATTACAACGCTCAGTTGCATAAGGACAACGAGGATTAAGTAAGCAGCCCACTGGTCTATCGTATTTACCCGGTACAACACCAGATAACGATTCTAACCGTTCTTTATCTTGAGTAAACTCAGGAAGTGATCGTAATAATGCTTGAGTGTAAGGATGTAACGGCGTTTTAAAGATAATTTCAGCATCGCCAATCTCCACAACTTGCCCGGCATACATCACAATAATTTTTTGTGCTGCTTCAGAAACTAACGCTAAATCATGGGTAATAAGAACTAATGCCATGTTATTTTTGCGTTGTAACTCAAGCAATAACTCAATAATCTGCCCTTGAATGGTAACATCTAATGCGGTTGTCGGCTCATCAGCAATTAAGAGTTTAGGATTGCACGCAATTGCGATTGCGATCATGACCCGTTGACTCATCCCACCTGACAACTGGTGTGGATAAACACTTAAACGATTTTCAGCATCTGGAATACCCACTAATTTAAGCAATTCAATCGCCCTTGCTTTAAGTGCTTTTTTACTGCCACCTTGGTGAATTTTTAATGTTTCAATAATTTGGTAACCTATAGTGAAACAAGGATTCAAGCTAGTCATTGGATCTTGAAAGATCATCGCCACATCTGCACCTACAATCTTACGACGCATTTTGCTTGTAAGCTGTTGAAGGTTTTTAGTATCAAAATGTAACGCTTCGGCAGTAACTTTGCCTGGAAAATCAATTAATCCCATTATTGCCAGCGAACTAACTGATTTACCTGAGCCAGATTCTCCAACTATACCAACTACTTGTCCTTGTTCGACGTCATAACTAATATGATCTACGGCTTTGAATCCGTTAAATTCAACTGATAATTCTTTTACTTCTAATAGTGCCATGACTGTATCTCCATTACTGCTTCAATTTAGGATCAAGTGCGTCACGCAAACCATCTCCCATTAAGTTGAAAGCTAACACTGTCATTAAAATAATTAAGCCAGGAAAGGTAACAACCCACCATGCGGACTGTGCGAATTGCAATACGTCAGCAAGCATAGTTCCCCATTCAGGTGTTGGCGGTTGTGCGCCCATACCTAAAAATCCTAAGGCGGCCATATCTAAAATTGCATTTGAAAATCCTAACGAGGCTTGAACAATCAGTGGCGCTAAACAATTTGGCAAAATATTTATAAACATTTGCCGTAAGGCTCCGGCACCGGCAACTCGGGAAGCAATCACGTAATCTTTATTAATTTCAGCAAGCGTCGCGCCTCGAGTTAAACGAACATAGTGTGGTAATGCAACAAAAGCTAAAGCGATAGAGGCGTTAGTAATAGATGGGCCGAAAATTGCAACCAAAACCAGTGCAAGCAGTAAACTCGGTAAAGCAAGCATAATATCAACAGCTCGCATAATGATGTTATCGACGAAGCCACCAACATAACCAGCAATCAAACCCAGAGTAATGCCCAAAATAAGTGAGATGATGACAACCAAACAACCGACCAATAAGGATAGACGAGCACCATAAATAAGACGAGATAAAATATCTCTACCTACATCATCGGTTCCCAAAATAAATTGCCAACTGCCATCTTTCATCCAGACAGGAGGAGCTAATAATGCTTCTCTAAATTGTTCAGAAGGAGAATGTGGCGCAATAAAATTAGCAAAAACAGCTAGCAATACAACGATAACAATAAAAACTAAACCAACAACAGCCCCTTTATTTTTTGAAAAATAGAACCAAAACTCTCGTAAGGGCGTTAAGGGTTTAGGTGCAACCAAACTAGCATCCGGCTGTGTATTGGTTTTTTCAGCAATATCCTGTTTATTCATCTGTATACATACTCTTATTTATGTCTAATACGTGGATTGATAACGCCATACAACATATCAACTAATAAATTCACTAAAATGATCATACCCGCAACGATTAACACGCCACTTTGCACGACAGGGTAATCTCGGCGTTGTAGCGCTTCAATAAGCCAACGTCCAATTCCAGGCCATGAGAAAACCGTTTCGGTCAATATAGCTCCAGCTAGCATTGAACCAACTTGTAAACCGATAACAGTAATCACTGGAATCATCGCATTGCGTAACGCATGAACAAGGATAATACGAATTCGGCTAACGCCTTTAGCACGTGCTGTTCGGATGTAATCTTCACTCAATACTTCTAACATTGAAGAACGGGTCATACGGACAATGACCGCTAATGGAATAGTACCTAACACAATAGCCGGTAAAATTAAATGAGTTACAGCATCAATAAAATCTTCTGTTTCACCCCACAAGAAAGTATCAATTAGCATAAATCCAGTTAAAGGATTACTTTCATCCAAAAATAGCATATCACTGACACGTCCGGACACTGGGGTTAAGTTTAAATGTACAGAGACTAACATTATTAGCATCATTCCCCACCAAAAAATTGGCATGGAATAACCGGTTAGAGACAGGCCTATCGCTGTATGATCAAATATTGAACCACGTTTCACAGCAGCAAGAACACCGATTGGAATGCCAAAACTGACAGCAAACAACATTGCGCAGAATCCTAACTCAAACGTTGCTTTAAATCGGGGTACAAATTCGTCCCATACTGGAATTTGGCTTTTAAAAGAAATTCCAAAATCGCCATGAAACATATTGATAATGTATTGAAAATATTGATGATATAGTGGTTTATCTAAACCCAGTTGAGTCATCAATTCAGCATGACGTTCTGGGGATAAGCCTCGCTCTCCAGCAAGCACTGTAATAGGATCCCCTGGGATAAGATGGACAAAAATAAAAGTAAGCAGTGTGATACAAATAAACGTCGTAATCAGTATACCTAACCGCTTTAAAATAAATTGGAACATATAGTTGCTCTTAAATATTGCTTCTAACGTATTGTTTATATGATAGATAATTTTTTATAAAAATAATATTTACTATTTCAACCCTAAAAAAGCTAATGCCGCAATTAACCACAAAAAGGTGGTTAATTGCATTGATGCTATTTTTCAAGAGTAACTTGGTTAAAATTATGTAATGCTAAAGGATCCATGATGTAGCCTTTAAGCTCTTTACGTAATGGCATATAAACCATAGAATGAGCAATCATTAGCGCAGGCGCTTGATCACGCATTTCAACTTGCGCTTGTTTGTATAGCTTGACCCTTTTTTCATGATCAGGCTCAATGCGAGCTTGTTGTAATAAATCATCAAATGGTTTATAGCACCAGTGTGAATAGTTAGAACCTGCTTTAACCGCATCACAACTCATCAAAACAGAATAAAAATTATCCGGATCACCATTATCTCCAGACCAACCCATTAACACCGCATCATGTTCACCGTCACGAATACGGGATAAATACTCACCCCATTCATAACTAACAATTTTAGCGGTTACACCAATCTTAGCCCAATCTTCTTGAATCATTTCAGCCATACGGCGCGCATTTGGATTATATGGGCGTTGTACTGGCATTGCCCATAAAGTGATAGTAAATCCATTTTCTAGGCCAGCTGATTTTAATAATTCTTTTGCTTGTGCTGGATCATAAGGGTAATCTTTTACTTCATCGTTATAACCCCACATTGAAGGAGGAATAAAGTTTTTAGCCGGTTCAGCGGCACCTTGAAAAACAGCCTTAATAATCGCATCTTTATTCACTGCCATATTTAATGCTTGTCGAACTTTTAAATTATCAAGTGGTGGCTTATCCATATTGTAGGCTAAATAGCCAATGTTAACCCCAGCCATTTCTTTCACTACAATATTATTGTCTGATTTCATTCGTTCAACATCGGCCACATTTGGAAATGGCATAGCATGACATTCTCCTTTTTGCAATTTAGCATAACGAATTGCAGCATCTGGTGTAATTGAAAAAACTAAACGATCAAGTTTAGCTTTTGGTCCAAAATATTCCGGATTAGCTTTATAAAGGATTTTTGAATCTTTTTGATATTGAACAAAAGTGAATGGCCCTGTACCAACAGGAACTAAATCAACTTTTTCGGGAGTGCCATTTTTAAGCATAGCATCGGCATATTCAGCAGATAAAATTGAAGCAAATGACATCGCTAAATCAGCTAAAAAAGGGGCTTCTGGCCGTTTTAATTCAAACACAACAGTATGATCATCAACTTTTTTAATCTCTTTAATTAAATCTGCTAATCCCATACTTTCAAAATATTCATATTGACCACCAGAAACTTTGTTATAAGGATGATTTTTATCTTTTTGTCGCATAAATGTGAAAATAACATCATCAGCATTTAAATTTCGTGTTGGTTTAAATTCTTTAGTGTTATGCCATTTCACATCATCACGTAAATGAAAGGTATAAGTTAAACCATCTTGGCTAATATCCCAGGATTTAGCTAAAGAAGGTTCAATTTCGGTCGTACCTAATTTAAACTCTACCAAACGGTTATAAACAGGCACAGCGCTAGCATCCATTGAAATTCCACTTGTCACTAACTGTGGATTGAATGTTTCAGGTGAAGCCTCAGCACAATAGACTAGTGTTTGGGCAGCATGAAGCTGTGCACTAGTAAGCATCGTCAGCAACCCAACACCTAACAAAAATTTACGCTTATATTTCCTTAAATTATTCATGATAATTACTCCAATTATTGAATTGTAAATCTATTTTTATATTACTTAAACAAAGTTAAAGACGTTGTATTACTAATATCTTTTAAATAAAGCCTGTATAAATAGTCTGAATTTTGATTTTCAGAACATTTTATTTTATTAGAATCTTTTTTCATCAAATCTTGCACAGCAATAGTGCAAATTGCATTATCATTAAAAGTTCAATATCACATTGAAATTTATAATAATATTCCATTTTTAATTGAAAAAACCTATAACACAAGGCTATTAGTGTTGTGTAACAATAGAACTTGCAAAAATAGTGCCATTTTTCAATCAAAACCATGCTAAACAAAAATATAAAAAACAACTAATCAACACATTTTCTTGATATGTTTAACTTATCTATGTCGCTCGACTGATTAGATGATTTTTCGCTTACTGTTTGATTTTTATTGAATGTATTATAATTAGTGCAGATAAAATAATCATCAAAATAATAATAAAAAATCGCTGCCTTAATTGATTTAAGCTAATAGCACTTCAATGCTTTAAGTAGGTTGTAATAAGAGAGAAGGAGAATTTCAGACACAAAAAAACCAGCTTTCGCTGGTGTTCTTAGAATTGGTGCCCGGACGCGGAATCGAACCACGGACACGGGGATTTTCAATCCCCTGCTCTACCGACTGAGCTATCCGGGCAACAATGGATGCACATTAAACACGATCTGTGATAATTCGTCAATTCTTTTTGTGATATATTTTAAAAAAAATAAACTGTTTGGTTGAAAAATAACTGATTGGGTTTATATTACTACAAATATTCTGACTGTATCATGTTGTTTCTAGGTAATGACTAATGCGATTTTTAGCCTATTTTATTCTTTTTCTTATTATATTTTATTTTTATTGCGAAATTAGTTTATTTAAACTGGTGATTTCTTTAATCGGTGTATGGCCAACCCTAATTTTTGTGATTGCTAAATTCATTCTTGTTTCTCGATTCGCTAAAAAACAAATTATAAAAAATGATCGATTTATGCAACAGGATGAGACGAATCTAAAGGGTATGAAACTGGAGAATTTAAAAATTGAAGGACTTTCAAATATTTTAACAACAGTTGGGGTTTGTCTTGTCACCCTTCCTGGTTTTGTAAGTGATATATTTGGGGGGATTTTATTAATTCCCTACGTAAAAAGGTATATAACCAAATCAATTTTAGAAAAAGTATTTAGTAAAACGGTTGTTGTTTCATCAAAAACAACAACCGTTAATCAGTTTGATGAATATATTGAAGGTGAATTTAGTCGTAAAAATGATGAATAAATAATCAATCGGTTATTTTTTTGGAATCTTTCTCTTGAAGAATATAAAAATATCCCCATGTAAAGCACACTATATTTTAAAATCATTAAATTATGATTTATTGTTAATAATCATTTGTTTACAAATTAGTGCTAGGAGATAACTAATGAAAATTCGTCCATTGCATGATCGTGTGATCATTAAACGCAAAGAAGTAGAATCAAAATCAGCTGGCGGTATTGTTTTAACGGGTTCAGCTGCGGGTAAATCAACACGTGGTGAAGTTTTAGCTGTTGGTAATGGTCGCATTTTAGAAAATGGTCAAGTTCAACCATTAGACGTTAAAGTTGGCGATATCGTTATTTTCAATGAAGGATATGGCGTTAAAACAGAAAAAATTGATAATGAAGAAGTGCTTATCTTATCTGAAAGCGATATTTTAGCCATTGTTGAAGCGTAATTGGCAAATAATTTTATTTATATACAGAATTTAGGAGAAATACAAAATGGCAGCTAAAGATGTAAAATTTGGTAATGACGCTCGCATTAAAATGCTAAAAGGCGTTAATGTATTAGCTGATGCAGTTAAAGTAACATTAGGTCCAAAAGGACGTAATGTCGTTTTAGATAAATCATTTGGTGCACCAACCATTACTAAAGACGGTGTATCTGTTGCTCGTGAAATCGAATTAGAAGATAAATTCGAAAACATGGGTGCACAAATGGTTAAAGAAGTGGCTTCAAAAGCAAACGATGCCGCTGGTGACGGTACAACTACCGCAACAGTACTTGCACAAGCAATTGTTAACGAAGGTTTAAAAGCGGTCGCGGCTGGCATGAATCCAATGGATTTAAAACGTGGTATCGATAAAGCAGTTGTTGCAGCGGTTGAAGAGCTTAAAAAATTATCTTCACCTTGTGCAGACTCTAAAGCGATTGCTCAAGTAGGTACAATCTCTGCTAACTCAGATGAAACTGTTGGTACTTTAATTGCACAAGCAATGGAAAAAGTGGGTAAAGAAGGTGTTATCACTGTTGAAGACGGCACAGGTTTACAAGACGAACTTGATGTAGTTGAAGGTATGCAGTTCGATCGTGGTTATTTATCACCATACTTCATCAATAAACCAGAAACCGCAACAGTTGAATTAGATAGCCCATATATCTTATTAGTTGATAAAAAAATCTCTAATATCCGTGAATTATTACCGGTATTAGAAGCGGTTGCTAAAGCAGGTAAATCACTATTAATCATTGCTGAAGATGTTGAAGGCGAAGCATTAGCAACACTAGTTGTTAATACTATGCGTGGTATTGTTAAAGTTGCAGCAGTTAAAGCACCTGGTTTTGGTGATCGTCGTAAAGCTATGTTACAAGACATCGCTATTTTAACAGCTGGTACTGTAATTTCAGAAGAAATCGGTTTAGAGCTTGAAAAAGCTACTTTAGAAGATCTTGGTCAAGCTAAACGTGTTGTTATCAATAAAGACAACACCACTATCATCGACGGCGTTGGTGAAGAGTCTTTAATCAGTGCACGTGTTGAACAAATCCGTAAACAAATCGAAGAATCAACTTCTGATTACGATAAAGAAAAACTTCAAGAACGTGTAGCTAAATTAGCGGGTGGTGTTGCAGTAATTAAAGTTGGTGCAGCAACTGAAGTTGAAATGAAAGAGAAAAAAGCACGTGTTGAAGATGCATTACATGCTACTCGTGCAGCTGTTGAAGAAGGTGTGGTTGCCGGTGGTGGTGTTGCGTTAGTTCGTGCTGCATCTGCAATTTTAGACCTTAAAGGTGCAAACGAAGATCAAAACGTTGGTATTAAAGTTGCCCTTCGTGCAATGGAAGCGCCATTACGTCAAATCGTAACTAACTGTGGTGAAGAAGCATCTGTTGTGGTTAACGCAGTTAAAGGTGGCAAAGGTAACTATGGTTACAATGCTTCAACTGAAGAGTACGGCGATATGATCGCAATGGGTATCTTAGATCCAACTAAAGTAACTCGTAGCGCATTACAATATGCTGCATCTGTTGCTGGTCTTATGATCACAACTGAATGTATGGTTACTGATTTACCTAAAGATGATAAAGCTGATTTAGGTGCTGCTGCAGGTATGGGCGGCATGGGTGGAATGGGCGGAATGATGTAATTCCTCTCATCTACATACGAAGAGCATTAACTCAAATCACCCGCATAGTGCGGGTGATTTTTTTTGGGTTATTTTTTAATTGATTTAAAGGTGTAAAACAAATTTTTTCGCTTGATGCGGATCTAATTTTGATAGAAAAACAGCTACAACCCCACATACAATACCCTCACGATATCTTACCGAGATAACCTATCAAGCAGATGATTTTTATAATTTATAATAATTATATTGTCAAAAAGAGAGGTTGATTAGATAATAACGCGCTGAAAAGATGAGACTTATCTTTTTCAAGTAATGGAATTAATTATCCTGTTTTTAAATAAAAGGATAGATTTTAAAAAGGAAAAAAACAATGAGCGTAGCTTCAAAGAAAAAATTAGCCACCACTGAACAAAGAGATTATTCTGCAAGACAACGTGAAAAAAATACTAAAGCAGAAAACCCGCAAGCAAATATTAAGGACAATACCTTTTTTAATGTCATTTTTTCAGATAGCCTCTCTTTAGAGCAAAAAGTAGAAGAAGTCACCCGCATATTAGCTTTCACTGACAACAAAGAAAATGATCGTGCCAAAATTCAAGAATTTGATGCGTTTAAGGAATACTTACAATCTATCTCAGAAGAGATGTCAAAACAGCGTATCGAAATGACCGATACAGAAGTGTTTGCTGAATTACAACGTGTTTATTCTGATTTTAATGATGATCTTAATGATTTTATTGAAAAAATAAAACCGCTTACCGAAATCACTGATGCACTTTATAACTTGCGCCAAAATGGTGAAACGCGTAATGCATTAGCAAAAATTAAAGCTGATCAACAATGGGATGCAGAAAAAGAGGCGCAACAAGCGCAATTAAACAACGAAATTCATGACAATCAAATACAAATCAAAAAACTTGAAGCTGACAATATTGAACTTGAAAAAGAGAGATCGTTCTTCGGGCTAGGTCAAACCAAACCGGCAGCAAAAGCGAAAATCACCGCTAATGAACAAACAATAGCATTTTTAAAACAAGCTATCGAAAACAAGCGTAAGCAAATTGGCGAGATCGTAGCTGAAGTCAAACAGAATCATCAGCAGCGCACGCAATCAATTGATGTTGAAAAGCTTAAAGAATTACTGAATTTAACTTCCGATCAACACACCTTACGCCAAGCCGATATGGTTCAATCAGCACTAAAATTTGTCAATCAAGGCAAAGAGCGTTTTGGTGCTATCCGCAATCATCTGGAAAAAATGGTCAAGCAAATTGAGGGATTAAGTGATAATAATGGCAATATGATCCAAATCTACGCCATTATGAACGAAGCGACCAAACAAGTTGAAAAAGTTCACCGTGAACGCAGAGCAGAGCTTGAAAACAAAGATGTCGGCGACAATTTACTTGAGTCAATGAAACTTGATGAAGCAAGACGTAATTTAGATGAGCATATTGATACCGTATCAACAGCAACCGTTGATACCATGCAAACTTATGGTGAATTAACCACTGAAGCAATCAAAATACGTAATATGCAAGCGGCAACCAAAAAGCAAGTTGAAAGCGCAAGAGCAATGCACTCTCGCGGTATTGCATCGGTTGCATCACAACTAAGTGTCGTGGTCACAGCGGTTAACTCAGCGGCGATCAATGAAGCACAATCCATGGCAGGCAATACCCTCGCTGAAATGACACGTGTTACCAACGATATTGCGAAAAATGAAGCAATCCGCATCGCAACTGGCCGTGATGAAATCAATAATGATTTAGAAGCCATGTTACAAAACTTAGCAGAATTTGGTGATACCCAACGTGAAGCGACTGAAATCACCCGTTCAGCACTTGAAACAATGCGTGCTAATTTGGAAGAAATCGAAAAAATGTCTAAAGATGTTCAAGAAGACACCCGTGACTTTATTGCAGTAACCGGTGACGTTTTATCAGAAAAAACCGAAACCAAAAAAGAGAGCACGGGTACAACTTCGCCCTTTAAACTATAACAAAGGAATTATCAATGTATTTAGTTAGAGGACGCGAATATTTAGCGCAATATCCCAATTTTGCTTTAGTGGGAAGGGAGCATGATTTAGAAAGAATATCATCGATTCTTATACGAAAAACTTCAAACTCACTATTATTAACTGGTCCAGCAGGTGTAGGCGTTTCGGCGCTTACCCTTGGTTTACAAGCGGCAAAAAATAATCCGGACACACCATTTGACTTAATTGTCAAAAAACTGTTTTGGTTAAATAGTGATGCACTTTTTGCCAGTGGTGATAGCGCAAAAATTAATAACGAGTTTCAACGAATTTTAAAAAAATTAATGCAAACACCGGAATCGGTTTTAATCATAACCGATACGGCGAATTTTCTTGAAGCCGCACACAACACCGGCAACTCACACTTTATCAACGCATTAAATAATGCGGATAAATCAGATAATTTCCAAGTTATCTTAGAAGTGCGTGATGACAAATTAAGCAGTGTTTTAAAAGCCAGCACCAATATGTCTGAACTTTACACCCTTTATGATGTCAAAGAGCCGGCTGGAGATGATTTAAATGCAATTGTTAGTGTTGTTGTACAAGAGTTATCTGAGCATCATAAAATCGCAGTGGATGAAGAAGCCGTCATCGAGGCGATCCATTTAACAAGTAAATATCGTGACAGTTTAGGTTTAGGTGGCGCACAACCACAACGAGCAATTTCATTACTCGATCGTGCTTTTGCCAGCTACCGCCAATTAACCCATAAACAGCACCCTAAAATTACGGAATTAATGGAAAAAATCAGCCGTAGTTCTAATGAATCAGAAAAGCAAGAGCTGCAAAAGCAACTTGACCAGTGGCAACAAGATTGGCAAGAACTTAAATCAGAGATTAGCAAAACTTACCAATATCAACGTGATGCCGAAACAATGCGCTTTAAGTTGCAAGATGAGATCACTCAGTTAGAACAAGAAGAAGAGAATAACAAAAATTCAGAATCTTCTGCTATAAAAACCTTTGCCCAGTTAACTTCTGGTGGATTTGATTCACCCGCAGTGACCAAATTAAAAGAAAAAATTCGACAAATCGATGCCGAAATTGAACAAAATAACCAACAACATAAAAAACTGGTCACATTAGCTAACAAAGATTTACAGCTTAAGCGCCAGCAAGTGATCAGTGAATTTAGTAAAATTTCGGGTATTTCGGCCAATAAACTCGATGAAAATGAAATCGAAAACTTAATTCATCTTGAAGATCACCTATTATCACGCATCTTTGGGCAAGATAATATTGTTAAGCATGTCGCCAATTCGGTAAAAGTTGCGAAAGTGGATGCACTTGAAGAGTCGGGTCCAGCTATGTCTTACTTATTCCTAGGTCCGTCCGGTGTAGGTAAAACCGAAATGGCCAAAGCGCTTGCGCTCTATGTATACGGAGACGAAAAATCATTAATACGTTTTGACATGTCTGAATATATGGAAAAACATGCCGTTGCCAAATTGATCGGTGCACCGCCAGGTTATGAAGGCTTTGAAGCAGGCGGAATTTTAACCAATTCAGTTAGAGCAAAACCTGTTGGTATTTATCTTTTCGATGAAATCGAAAAAGCACATCCGGATGTATTTAATATCTTTTTACAGATCTTATCGGACGGAAGATTAACCGACAACGTTGGTCGAACCGTTGATTTTTCCGATATCATGATCATCATGACATCTAACATCGGGCAATCTTACTATTTAGATCCGGAACTGTCTGATGAAGTAGCTTGTCAATTGGCTACAAATGAACTCAATAATACTTACCGTTCAGAATTGCTTAACCGCTTTAACGGCCGAGAAAATATTCTTCACTTTAAACGCTTGCCGATGCAAATTATTGAAAAAATTATTCGCCGTGAAATCGATAAATTGAATCAAGCTTATCAGCCACGAGGCTATAGCATTGAAATGCAAGATGCTTGTATCAGCGCATTTTGTCATGAACACTATGACATTATTCGTGGTGCACGAGGTTTACCGGGTTATATTAAAGCCAATATAAGACCATTTATTGTGAATCATATTTTACAAAACCCTCATGATCAGGGCGTATTTAAAGCGATTTATAATCAACAGACGCATAGTTTTGATATCGAATTTAGCAAAAACTAATACGATGTTTTACTTTGGGCAAATAGGTTGATTTATTGCTAAATCATACTTAAGCAAAGGGGGCTATATGCCCCTTTTTTATTTCCTTATCCGCCCCGCATCCTTTAAATAAAAGATTAATCATCAATTTGGCTTTTATACAAAGCGATAAAATCTTGACAAGAAGTTTCAGAAAATACCTATGTTTTAGTATAAAACACGAATCTTTGCTTTTTTTGAGGTACTTAACAATAGGATCACGGCAAAATCCAACCGTCCCGACAAAACAAGCATTGTATGATTTGGTTTGTGGTTTAATCGATAAATATTTGACAAGAAGTTTCAGAAAATACCCACGTTTTAGTATAAAACTCGAATCTATGCTTTTTTTGAGGTACTTAACAATAGGATCACTGCAAAATCCAATCGTCCCGACAAAACTAGCAATGTATGATTTGGTTTGTGGTTTAATGGATAAATGTTTGACAAGAAGTTTCAGAAAATACCCACGTTTTAGTATAAAACTCGAATCTATGCTTTTTTGAGATACTTAACAACATGATCACGGCAAAATCCAATCATCCCGACAAAACAAGCAATGTATGATTTGTGTTTGTAGTTCAATCGATAAATATTTGACAAGAAGTTTCAGAAAACACCTATGTTTTAGTATAAAACTCGAATCTATGCTTTTTGAGATACTTAACAACATGATCACTGCAAAATCCAATCGTCCCGACAAAACAAGCAATGTATGATTTAGTTTATAGTTAAAGCGATAAATGTTTTGACAAGAAGTTTCAGAAAATACCCACGTTTTAGTATAAAACTCGAATCTATGCTTTTTTGAGATACTTAACAACATGATCACTGCAAAATCCAATCATCCTGACAAAACTAGCAATGTATGATTTGGTTTGTGGTTTAATCGATAAATATTTGACAAGAAGTTTCAGAAAATACCTATGTTTTAGTATAAAAATAGTAACGGCAGATAATAATCTGCCGTCAATAAAAAACCGTCACATAGACGGTTTTTCTCATTACGATAGATGCTGATAAAGCGTTATCACACCAATTAAGATAAGGACTATTCCGCCGATTAGCTCAGCTTTTTTTCCAATAAAACAACCGATTTTTCGACCTAACAATAAGCCAATTGTCACCATAATACAGGTCGCCAGACCAATCATTCCAGCGGCAAGATAGATATTAACATTGGCAAGCGCTAATCCAACCCCCACGGCAAAGGCATCAATACTGGTTGAGATAGCGGTAAAAATGAGCATTAAAAAAGATTTTTTTGACGATTGGGTTACCGGCTCATCACAATTTTCATCGTCTTCTTTAAAACTGTTATAAATCATGCTAATACCTAAAAATAACATGACGGCAAAAACGACCCAATGATCCCACTTTTCAATATATTGCAGAGCAATATAGCCGATTAACCAACCCAATAAGGGGGTAATGGCTTCAATGACACCAAATAATAGTCCAACTTTTAATGCGCCAATAAAAGGCGTTGATTGGTAAGATGTGCCACGACATACCGCTACGGCAAACGCATCTGTAGACATGGCTAACGCCAATAACAAAATAGCCCAGAAACTCATGACATATACTCTGCTTCAAATGATATATTTTATATTTAATTTTTATTGTTTAATCAAAACTATTTTTTGGTTACTGAAAATAGGTAATTCGCCACTTTCGCATCCCCTTTTGTTCGGTAGAGTTCTGCGGTTTTTATTACGCTATCTCGACGGCTAGCATCGTATTTAAACAGTTGCTGAAACATTGAGTCAGCCGTTTTTTTATCGCCATTTTGAATCGCACAATATCCATATTGCTCATAAACATCCGCTTTCCAACTGTGCCGGTCGAAATCAAGCCCTTGCTGAAACTGTTGCTTAGCTTCTTGATAGCGATTACGGCCACATAAAAACGATCCATAATGAACATGATATAAGCCATTACCCGGTTGCATTAAGGTGATGCGTTTATAAATCATCTCCGCTTCGTTATATTCACCAACATGCTGATCAAACATCGCCATAGCTAGCATGACCTGCGGATTATTCGGCGAGTATTGTGCGGCTAATTTCAGATTATAATGTGCGGCTTTGACGTTATCTTCTGATTCATCGGCTTTGGCCAAATACCCCAAACCTAAACGCATTCGGGCTAGCGCCGCTTTTTCAGGATCAAACTCTTCACCATTTGTGTTTTGACAACCCGCTAATAGCATGACCATTAAGCAACTTAATATCGGCACTATTTTTTTCATGTTCAATTCCTTATATTCTGCTTTGTTATGCCGTTTGTTGAGCAAGATTTTGCTTTTTATAAAGCGTTCTTTTCGTGCGATCAACAACTTCACCGGCTAACTGACCACACGCCGCATCAATATCATCACCACGTGTTTTACGAACAATAACGGTAAAACCATAGCCCATTAACGTTTTCATAAAACGGTCGATGCGGGTATTGGAACAACGGGAATAAGGCGCACCAGGGAACGGATTCCATGGGATTAAATTAATTTTACTCGGCACATTTTTTAGGAACTTAGCCAGTTCATGCGCATGCTCAACACTGTCATTAATTTGGTTAAGTAACACATACTCTATGGTGACCTTGCCATGGTTGGCATTGGAAGTCGCCAGATAGCGTAAGATAGAATCTCGCAGCATCGCCATATTATATTTTTGGTTGATTGGCATAATTTCGCTACGGATAGCATCATTAGGCGCATGCAGGGAAATGGCTAATGCCACATCAATCATACCAGCTAATTTATCTAAAGCCGGAACAACGCCGGACGTAGAAAGCGTGACTCGACGTTTTGATAAACCATAGCCAAAATCATCAAGCATGATTTCCATTGCTGGTGCCACATTCGATAAATTCAGTAACGGTTCGCCCATACCCATCATCACCACATTGGTAATCGGACGATCGGCCAATTTACCGGTTACTCCAATAGCATTTGACGCTCGCCAAACTTGGCCAATAATTTCAGAAACGGTTAAATTACGGTTAAAACCTTGCTGAGCGGTCGAGCAGAATTTACACTCTAACGCACAACCCACTTGTGATGAAACGCACAGTGTCGCTCTATCACGCTCAGGGATATACACCGATTCAATCATTTGGTTATTACCAACATCAAGCGCCCATTTAATGGTGCCGTCAGATGATCGTTGCTCCATTGCAATAGTTGGCGCTTTAATTTCTGCCAGCGTTTTTAACTGTTCACGTAATTTTTTATTGATATCGGTCATTTGATCAAAATCATCAATACCAAAATGATAGATCCATTTCATCACTTGGTCAGCTCTAAATGGTTTTTCTCCTAACGAGATAAAAAACTCACGCAATTGCTGCCGGGTAAAATTGAGCAAATTGATTTTTTCAGGCGTTGGATTGAGATCAAGAGTTTTGGTTGTGTCTGAACAATTCACAGACGTATTAGATGTTGCAGTTGTTAACATAAGGCCTCGTTTTTACACATTATGGCTATTTCAAATTTCAGGGAAAGGATTATACTGTTTTTCACCTATTGTGGCTAATAGAATATAATGGATAATATAAAATGATTAAGAAGGCGAGAGTTATAAAAATAATTTTTACTTCACTTTCAACATTAACCCCACTTTTATACACAACTTTCACTATGGCACAAACAATACCACTAAACAAACTTATCGGTCAGTTCGATGAAAAACAAGACAGTAATTTTGTTGCTTTAGATTCAACAATCTTACCGGTTAATAAAAAAGGCATGTATCTACAAAAGGAGCCGACAGAGCAACTGATTAAAGCTTATAACGATTTTAAGGTAGCACATCCCGATATTCCATTTATTGTAGTTAGCTCAACACGCAATTACACCTATCAAAATGGCATTTGGCAACGTAAATGGGATGCGCTGGCAAAAAAGATAAATGATCCACAAAAAATTGCTCAAGAGATTTTGAAATTCTCTTCCATGCCCGGCACATCAAGACACCATTGGGGTACCGATATTGATATCACCAGTGTTTCATCAGACTATTTTAAAAATGATAAAAAAGGCATTATTTTATATAAATGGTTACAAGATAATTTAGCTAAATATGGATTTTGTCAGGCATTTAATGAAGGGCGTAAAGGTGGCTATCAACCCGAAGAGTGGCACTGGTCTTATAAACCGATTGCCAGCCAATATATTGCACAATATAAAGCGACATTAGAAACCAATCCGCAATCTATAATGCAATCGCTCAATTTTATCGGCCATGACAAAATTGAATTACAACGGCTCATTAAAGAGTATGTGCTAACAGTTAATCAAGACTGCTATTAGTGTTTACGCCAGTAAGGTAATTTAATTGTCACCACTAACCCACCACCATCACGATTATTTGCTTGAATAGTACCGTTATGCATAATAACGGTCTTTCTGGCAATGGCAAGCCCCAGCCCATAACCTTTACCTAACTGAGCAGATTGAATACGAACAAACGGTTCAAAAATACTCGATAGTTTACTGGATTCAACGCCAGGACCCCGATCTTTCACTTCAATTTGTAAGCACTTACCTGACTCTTTTAACGTCACTTCAACCGCTTGCCCGGGTTTGGAAAAACGAATCGCATTACGGATGATATTTTCAACTGCCCGACGGATCTGTTCTGAATTACCTTTCACAATTGAATGAGAAATAGGCGATAAATTAAAATAGACATTAATCAATTGATGATTGGCTTCGTAATTCGCATCGCTTATCACAACGCCAAGTAACTCTTTAAGATCAAAATATTCATCGGTACGATTATTCATTTCAGCACGAGAGTAGTTTAGGATTTCACCAATAAGCTGATCTAATCGTTCTGATTCTAACTCAATACGGGCTAATGCGGTGTCAATATTTTGTTTATTTTGCTGGGCTAGTCCAATGGCTAATTGCAAGCGAGCTAATGGCGTTCTAAGTTCATGTGACACATCATGCAATAGGGCTTGACGATCTGAAATTAAGATGTTGAGCTGCTCAACCATCATATCAAAATCTTTACCCAGTTCGCTTAATTCGTCACGTCGAGCTTTTAGTTTCTCAAATAATCGTACAGATAGATCGCCTTGAGAGACTCGAAAAAAGCCTTCCCTTAGTAGCTTCATCGGTCTGGTTAAGTTCCACGCTAAAAATAGGCTAAATAGCAACCCAACGCAAATACCCATTAATACAATAGGTAGTGGCATGTTAAACAGCGCTTTTTTAACGTGATCATCCTTATCTTTATCTTCTTTAAATGACACCGTATAGAGCGTGCCGTCTGGCGCGATAGTGGTGCGTTGATAAACATAAGTTGGCGGTTCTAATTCATCAGTCAGAATATTGACTTGATCATTTTGCGGAGAAACTAACTTTATCGACAACAACGCCCGTTCACGCTCCGGTAAATGGGCGATAAAATTGAGTGTTTCATCTTCGCCAGCAACATGCAATAATTGCGCTATCATGTCGACTTTTGTCGGCATATGATTTAAAAATCGTTGATTTTTACTTTCTATATAGTAAGAAAAAGCAATCCAAGTAAATTGGAAAGTAAGATAAAAAATGACCCCAAATATAATGAGTATTTTTGTGAATAATCGACGATTCATAGCAAGCCTAATTGCAAATTAACGAATACGATAACCAACAGCCCGAATCGTTTCAATTGTGACATCATTTTGGGCGACTTGATGTAATTTTTGACGAATGTTACTGATATGAACATCGACACTACGATCATAGAGCTCACGTGCTCGTCCAAGTCCAATTTCTGAAAGCTCTTCTTTAGTAACCACTCGCTCACTATGTTTGACCAATAAAACCAACAAATTAAACTCGGTTGAGGTCAAATCAATGACTTTACCATTCCAGGTACAAAGTCGTTGAGGTAAATCTAACGTTAAGCCATTAAAATGATATTTTTTGTCATCAACCAATTCGACTGAACGTTCATCAAAACGACGTAACACAGCACGCAATCTGGCTAATAATTCACGTGGATAACATGGTTTAGGGATGTAATCATCAGCGCCTAACTCCAGTCCCAAAACGCGATCAATATTATCACCTTTAGCCGTTAACATAATAACTGGCATATTACATTGTTGACGAATACTTTTAAGGACATCAATACCATTAACATCCGGTAACATAACATCTAAAATTGCTGCACGATATTTACCTGAAAGTGCTTCATCAATACCATCTTTACCCAAATAAACACTTTTGATATTAAAACCTTCATTGGTCAAATATTCACTAAGCATCTGTGATAATTCAATATCATCATCAATTAATAAAATATTTATCATATATCGCCATTATTATTTAATTTTAGGTATTTACATTATTGCAATAATAAAAAAAAAGTCAGTCGGTTTTACTAAAATATTACATAATTTGAACGATTGCCGACGATTTAATTTACCTTGAAATAATGCAAATAAGTTTAAGATTTAATGTACGTTTTAGTCTATTTATGACTAAATAACATCGATAAATTAGTCATTAAATATTAACCACTATTGATAATATATTGACATTATTCAATTCTTGATCAACATAGACTAAAATAGTGCGTTCATTGTCTGTTAAATGTTCTTCACCATCTAACATTACTTATGACTATATGGAGATAAAAAATGAAACAACAAGTAATGTGGCAACAATTAATTAAACTGGTGAAACATGAAGTTTTGCCGGCACTTGGTTGTACTGAGCCGATTTCACTTGCTTTAGCCGCCGCTTGCGCAGCTCGGCATATTGATAAAAACAGTATTGAAAAAATCGACGCTTTTGTTTCCCCCAATTTAATGAAAAACGGTATGGGCGTAACCGTACCCGGTACCGGTATGATTGGATTACCCATTGCCGCTGCAATAGGTGCGATTGCTGGCGATGCTGATGCCGGACTTGAGGTATTAAAAAATATTACAGATAACCAAATCACTCAAGCCAAAAATATGTTAGCAGACAACAAAATCACGGTACAAATTGCCAAAAGCAATAAAGCTATCTACTCGGAAGCGAATATTTATACCCGCTCTGACCATGTTAAAGTCTGCATTGAAGATCAGCATACTAATGTGACGTTAATTGAAAAAAATGGTGAAACAATTTTTCAAGCCGATAACACCCGCCGATGTGAGTCAAAAAGCGATATCATCCTTAAAAATATGTCGGTGAGGCTCATTTATGAATTTGCCAGTCAGGCTAACTTTGACGATATCAAATTTATCTTAGATTCAGCAAAATTAAATGATGCTTTATCACAAGAAGGGTTATCAAAAGCCTATGGTTTAAGTATTGCCACAACTTTACATCAACAAACCAAAACCGGCTTACTGGCAGATGATCTACTTTCTAAAGTGATAATTCGCACAACTGCCGCCTCGGATGCACGAATGGGTGGGGCAACACTGCCGGCGATGAGCAACTCCGGTTCGGGTAATCAAGGCATCACCGCCACAATGCCAGTCGTTGTGGTTGCTGATTATTTAAATGCAACGCCTGAACAGCTAGCTCGAGCCTTGATGTTATCGCATACGATTGCGATCTATATTCATAGCAAGTTCCCACCTTTATCGGCACTTTGTGCAGCGTCAACCGCAGCCATGGGGTCGGCAGCAGGTATGGCTTGGTTACTGGGTAAAGGGCAATATGAACCGGTTGATATGACGATTTGTAATATGATTGGTGATCTATCGGGCATCATTTGTGACGGCGCATCGAATAGCTGTGCGATGAAAGTTTCAACTTCGGTATCATCGGGTTTTAAAGCCGTTTTAATGGCGTTAAATCAAACCCGAGTCACCGGTAAAGAAGGCATTGTCTGTGATAGTGTGGAAACATCTATCAATAATTTAGGTGCAATAGTTAGCAATAGCATGAAAGTTATCGACAGCCAAATTATTGATATTATGTCGCATAAAGCTTAAATAATTTGGTTATTGCTAAAAGATTAAACTTTTAGCGCTTTTAATATAATCAATCAGCACATTTTTTAAAAAATATGCTGGACAATGTTATTTTTTATGCGTAATATTTCGTCCTGCTTCTTATGGTGGCTATAGCTCAGTTGGTAGAGCCCTGGATTGTGATTCCAGTTGTCGTGGGTTCGAGTCCCATTAGCCACCCCATTTATACGAAGCAAAAACATCTAACGGCGAGTAGCGCAGCTTGGTAGCGCAACTGGTTTGGGACCAGTGGGTCGGAGGTTCGAATCCTCTCTCGCCGACCAATTTAATATAAAAAAGCCTGCTCATTGAGTAGGCTTTTTTATTATCCGCTTTAGTCTAGAGGATGAGAACCGACGGAGGTTCGAGCCGAGCGTAGCGAGACAACGTTGCTTTAGCAACGGCCCGAAGGGCGAGCATGAAATGCGAGTCATCCTCTCTCGCCGACCAATTTTTATATAAAAAAGCCTGCTCAATGAGTAGGCTTTTTTATTATCCGCTTTAGCTCTGTTATTCTCCACAATAGCTTATAAACTGTCGCTTTATCGTATTTATTTAACGCACTATCTGCTGCTATTTTACCCCGCTGCCAACCCTAATTAATATTCATTTAATTGATTTTATTAAGTTTCTCATAAAATTTGTGATCTCGCTTACACTTTTGGTACTTAAAATTGACAACATGTATTTTTTTATCTATTTTTTGAACTATATTATGTAATTTAAGATATATCTGTGAATTAAAAAAGCCCAGTAATTGGAGTGTGATCTTTGGAATATCGTGATATTGCGTCTAAAACCGATGTAGAAGAACAAATAAGAGCAAATCCTAAAATTATTACGGAAAAATCGACTGAGCGAGGGCTTGCGGAATTTTTTAAGGTAAGCCGAACAACCGTCAGGAAAGCCTTGCATGATTTAGCGATGGAAAGTTATATTTTTCAAGCCGATAACCACATTCCGAATCACAACGTTTTTGAAATCAATATGCTAAAAATGTCTTCGTTTAGTGAAGAGATCCAAAAAGAAGAAAATGTTCAAATTGAAATAAAAGTATTGTCCAACCAAATTATAAAAATGCCCGCACAATTGCGTAGCTTTTTTGGATCCAACCAGCAATTAATTCGAATTATCCGACAACGTTTATTGGGCAACACTCCGCTTTCTTATGAAATCAATTATCTCCCTTCAGAAAAATTTACCGATTTAGAAAAACAGGACTTAAATAACGTTTCGCTCTATGAATACCTTAAAGAGCATTATCATTTTACCCCAAGCCATGGTCGGGAAGAGATCACTTACGAAGCAGCGACCGAAGATAAAGCACAGTATTTAGCTATTGCCGAAGGAACACCTATCTATAAAGTATCAAGTTACAGTTACGATAATAATTTCCAACCATTTGAACATACCGATCAATATTTGATTGGCAACCGATTTCGCTATCACTTATCGGCTAAAAATATCTTCAATTATGAGGAAAAACATAAATGAAGCTATTTGAAAAAATTGCCGCTCAATTACTCGAGCAGATAAATACCGGACGATATGGCGTTGGTGCTGAGTTACCACCCGAAGGGCAATTGCAAAAAGATTATAATGTAAGCCGAACAACTGTCCGTAAAGCAATAGATCGATTAGTCGATCAAAATATGGTGGTGAGGAAAAAAGGAGTGGGGCTGTTTGTTGCGCCAACGCTTTCGACTCAAAATATTTTAGAGATGACAGGCATCATTAAACCTTACATCTACCCCAATCATAAAAAAGTCATCAAAGAAGCTTACTTAAGGCAAGCAGGCGCATATTACAGCCAATTACTAAAAATAAAACCGGCTGAACTGGTCTATTACATTAGCTTCCTTGAAGTGGCAAAAAACAGTATCGTAAAAGCGATCTTTGTGCTGCCATTAAATAACTTTCCCGATTTTCAAATTTCAATTATCAAAGTGTTATCTGCGCTCGAAATCATCAATTCAGGCAAGAAAAAAGTCGATAAATTAGAACAAGATTTGCAACTGATTGTAGCCAACTCAGAGCTCGCCAAACAACTTCGAATCCAGATTAACGACCCATTATTTAAAATTTCTAATCACTATTTTGATACTAATAGCGAACCGATTGCCCTTGAGTATAAGTTTGCTAGTAATACCAAATATGTGGTCGATTTCACTTAGGAGGTACACCAATGATTAAATTGTTACGTGTTGATCATCGCTTATTACATGGTCAAGTTGTTGTTTCATGGTTCGAAAGTATGGATGCAAACACGATATTAGTTGCTAATGACGTTGTCGCCACTGACGAACTGCGTAAATCTGCGATTCGTTTGGCTAAGCCAGAGCATGCAAAATTAGTGATGAAATCTATCGATGACAGTATTGAGGCGATTAACTCAGGCGTTACGGATAAATATCAGATGCTAATTGTCGTTGAATCAGTAGCAGATGCTGAAAAATTAATCCGTGGCACGCAAGGCAAAATAACCAGCCTTAATTTAGGCGGTACTAAGCCACGTGAAGGCACAAAAAACTACTCTAAAACCATTAATTTAACCGATCTTGAAGCAGATTTACTGACCAAATTACAACAAGACGGTATTGATATCTACATTCAGCAAATTCCAAGCGAATCAAAGCAGAAATTTGAGAAATAGTTGAGAGGTACAAAATGAGTATCGAATTAACCGCAGTACTGTTAGCTTTAATTGCGATGTTAGCAAATGGTGAATACTTTTTAGGTTCATCAATGTTATCCAGACCGTTAGTGACTTGTACCTTAGCCGGTTTAGTCATGGGTGATATCACACAAGGCATTATTATTGGGGCAACGTTAGAATTAGCGTTTGTCGGATCGTTTTCAATCGGTGCATCCATTCCACCGGAAATAATTTCCGGCAGTGTTTTAGGTACCGCTTTTGCCATTGGTGCTGGTAAAAGTACCGAAATCGCCTTAGCACTGGGCATTCCAATTGCATCACTGGTTTTATTAGTCAAAAATTTATGTTTTCTTTTTATTCTTCCTTACTTTGTTCACAAAGCCGATAAATACGCCAGCGAAGGCAACGGCAAAGGAATGGATCGAATGAACATTCTCGGAGGTTTCTTTTCAATCAATCTGCCAATTGGTTTAGTGGTTGGATTCTCCTACTTATTCGGTAGTTCAGCGGTCAATGGCTTATTAGAAATGATTCCTCGCTTTATTATCGATGGTTTAGGTATTGCAACCGGCTTATTACCGGCGTTCGGTTTTGCTATGTTAATGAAAATTATGATTAAAAAAACCAATGCCACCTTTTTTGTTCTTGGCTTTGCTTTAGCCGTTTATATGAAAGTGCCTGTTACTGGCGTGGCCATTTTTGGTGCCTGCCTAGCACTTATCTTGACCGGTTACTCCTCATTTAATGGAAAAAAAGGCGTAACAGAACAAGACAGTCAGAAGCTAACAACTAACACTGGCAACGTTTTAGGTGCACAGGAGATCGATTATGAAAACGAAGAATTCTAAATTAATAACCAATAAAGAATTAACCCGAACTTTTTGGCGCTCTTTCACCGCTGAATGGTCATGGAATTATGAACGGCAAATGAACTTAGGCTATGCCTATGCCATGCGCCCAGCTTTAGATAAAATTTATAGTGATAATCAAGTGGACCTTACCGATGCCTATCAACGCCACTTAGAATTTTATAATGTTACCCCTTGGCTAATTACCTTCCCTCTAGGCATCTGTATTGCCATGGAAGAACAAAATGCCACCGATAGTGAGTTTGATAAAAGTTCGATTAATGATGTCAAAATTGCGTTAATGGGGCCGTTAAGTGGGTTAGGTGACTCTTTCTTCTGGGGGACATTACGTGTTATTGCTACCGGCATTGGCACCTCTTTAGCGCTGGAAGGTAATATTTTAGGTCCATTGTTATTCTTGCTTATCTTTAATGTGCCGGCGATTTTAGCACGATATTTTGGCTTATTAATTGGCTACAACATTGGCGCTTCCTTTATTGAAAAAGTGCAAAAAACGGGCTTAATGGATAAATTGTCCTATGGCGCTTCAGTACTCGGACTCTGTGTGGTCGGGGCAATGGTTGCCACCATGGTGACACTCAATATGCCATTGAAAATAGGTACCGGTGATGATTCGGCATCCTTACAAGATATTTTTGACGGCATTGTGCCACAGATCCTACCGTTACTTTTTACGCTATTTATGTTTGTATTGGTGAAAAAAGGTGTTAAAGCACATTGGATCCTTCTACTTATCGCCGCTATAGGCATTTTCGGTGCCTGGACTGGGTTATTAGGAAATTGAGGGATAAACAATGAAAAGTATTGCTGATTATGTCGCATTAGAGCCGAAATATTATCAAGCTGTTTTAGATAATTATCAGACGTTATTTGCCGATCATATCGATTTAAGTCAAATAAAACAGCTTAATGCCATTGTCATTTTTGCCACCGGCTCCAGTGCTAATGCTGCTTATGGTGCAAGACCGATAATGAGCGAACTGTTGAAGATTCCTGTCTATATTGAAGATCCTTCAATGGCGGCTAATTACCTACACTATAACGATCCAAATACACTCTATTTTGCCATTTCACAAGGTGGAGAGAGCTACTCAACCATTCATTTAGTTGAACAATTTATTCACCATAACAAGACGATATATAGCCTGACCAGCAATCCGCAAAGTCCTTTGTATCAAGTTAGCAATCACGTTTTATCTATGGGGATGCCGATTGAGGAAATGCCTTATGTCAGTGCCGGTTATAGTATCACCATTTTAGATTTGATCTTAATTAGCCTCATTATTGGGCAAAAAACCGAAACCATTAATCAAACCAAATTTGATGACTATATGAATCAGATTAAAACGATTACCCAATTATTACCACTAGTCATTGAGCGTTCACAGGCGTGGGTTAATCGCCTTGAAGATCAATATAATCAAGCTCAACGGGTAATATTGATCGGTTACGGTGCTACCTACGGGGTTGCAAGGGAAGGAGAAACTAAATTTACCGAAACCGTGCGCAACACAGCGTTGGGTAAAGAGCTCGAAGAGTATATGCATGGCCCTTATCTGGGTTTGCATAGCGATGATCATATCATTTTTATTGAACCGCAAGGGAAACTGGCACAAAGAGCCGAATCCTTAAAAGTATTCTTAAATCAGTATGTGAAAAATGTTGTAACAATTTATGCACATCAACAAGACAACCTAACAGAAAATGACTTATGTCTAGGTGTCAGTTGTGATGAGCGATTAACTTCGCTGTTTATGACAATTCCTATTCACTTACTTAGCTATCAAGTATCACAGTTAAAAGGTCACAATCTGGAAAAATCAACATATCCGGAATTTGATGAAATTACTAAATCTAAAATTAAGAGGGTTAGAGCATGAGAAAATACGATGAAAAAAAAGAACTCGAGAGCATGAATGGTGCATTGGCACTTCGTCCACAAATCAATGAATTTATCGATAAAATTCATTCTCGTGGTTACAGCAATGTGTGCTGGTTAGGTATTGGCGGAACTTACGCTTCATCGATGCAAGCAGTTGTTCATATGAAAGAAAAATCAGCCATTGAAACCTTTATTCAACATGCAGCGGAATATCTGGTAACCGGCAATAAGCGTATAACCAAAGACACCTTAATTATCATCTCATCTGTTACAGGCTCTACCCAAGAAGTCGTTGCGGCTATTGATAAAATTCAACAAGAGGTTGGTGCAACGGTCTTAGCCTTTTTAGATAAAGCCGATTCACCATTAGGTAAAATGGCGCACCATGTGATTTCTTACCCAATGAATGAGCAATTAAAATTCTTTATGGCCGCTGATCGCTTAATGTATTTGGCCGGCGAATATCCTGACTATGATGAATTTTATCAACAAATGGATCAACATTTTGCTAAAAACATCGTCGAAGTGGCGAAAAAAGCTGATGCATTCGGGCAAGAAGTCGCATTGAAACATCATAACGATGCGATGCACTATTTTGTCGGCGCTGGCAACCAATGGGGGGCGACTTATTCTCATGCGATGTGCTACTGGGAAGAGCAACACTGGCTACGTTCAAAATCGATCGAGTCTGCTGAATTTTTCCATGGCACATTAGAAGTGATCGACCGTGATACGGCTGTAACCGTTTATGTTGGTGAAGATAGTCAACGTCCATTAAGTGAAAGAGTGGCAAAATTCTTACCACAAATTTGTGGTAACTACACCATTATTGATACCAAAGACTATCCATTACCGGGTATATCAGAAAAATATCGTGGCCATTTATCACCGTTTGTGTTTAGAACGATAAATAACCGAATTGATGCTTATGTTGAACACTTAAATCGACATCCAATGACTATTCGACGCTATTATCGTTGTCTGGATTATTAAGGAGTGCAACAATGGTTGCAGTATTAATCAGTACTCATGGACCAACGGCGCAAAGCTTGATCGTAAGTGCCGAGATGATTTGTGGTAAACAAACCTTATGTGAAGCAGTACCCTTTTTAATGGGGCAATCGTTAGATGATTTTCAACAGCAGATTGAAAATCATTTAGCAAGCTTTGCCCAACAAGGCGAGGCAATATTGTGTTTGGTGGATTTAAAAGGCGGAACGCCTTTTAATACCACAGCGCAGCTTATGGCAAGTTATCCCAATCTCGAAATTATCACGGGTGTGAATATCCCTATGTTATTAGCGACTTTTATGCTCAGAGAACAATTGCAGCTAGATGATTTATTACCGGAAGTAATCAAAGCATCAGTGGAAGGGATTGAGCAAATTAATATCGCATCAATGACAACCAATTCCGATCAAGATGAGGATTTTTAGCGCATAGCAATCGCTCAAAATAAGTCGTCTGTATAAGTAAGGCAAACTGGTTTTAAAACACTCAAAACCGTTTCCTTGCTTATCAAGCACTTAACAAACTCATTGATTTAGCTGTTTAATATAACGCCATGTTATTTTGTTATATCCTGTAGAAATAATTCTTATCTTACTTTGTTTTATCAAGATATTTTGTTTTAATAGTAAAAAATATATCTCAATATAACATCTACTTTTTGGAAATAAATTATGAAAAATGTTGGTTTTGTCGGTTGGCGTGGAATGGTGGGATCTGTTCTGATGCAACGTATGGTTGAAGAGCATGATTTTGATTATATCAATCCGGTTTTCTTTTCTACATCTCAAGCAGGTCAAGCTGCACCTACATTTGGAGGTAAAACCGGGACATTACAAAGTGCCGATAATATTGATGCGCTAAAAGCATTAGATATTATTGTTACCTGTCAAGGTGGTGATTACACCTCAGAGATTTACGCCAAACTTCGTGCAACCGGTTGGCAAGGCTATTGGATTGATGCCGCTTCAACACTTCGAATGGAAGATGATGCCATCATCGTGCTCGATCCGGTAAATAAAGCTAACATTCATACAGCATTGGATCAAGGCTTCAAAACTTTTGTTGGTGGTAACTGTACTGTCAGCTTAATGCTTATGTCGCTCGGTGGCTTATTTGCTGAAAATTTAGTTGATTGGATTTCTGTTTCAACTTATCAAGCCGCTTCCGGCGGTGGTGCTCGCCATATGCGTGAACTGTTAACACAAATGGGCATGTTACATGCTGAAGTTGCGAAAGAGTTACAAGATCCTAATTCATCAATTTTAGAGATTGAACGTAAAGTGACGCAAAAAATGCGTGACGGCAGCTTACCGACCGATAACTTTGGTGTGCCGTTAGCCGGCAGTTTAATCCCATGGATTGATAAAGCGTTAGACAATGGTCAGAGTAAAGAAGAGTGGAAAGGTCAAGCTGAAACCAACAAGATTTTAGGCACCAGCCAAATTATTCCGGTTGACGGCTTGTGCGTTCGTATCGGCGCATTACGCTGCCATAGCCAAGCCTTTACAATCAAGCTGAAGAAAGATATCAGCGTGCCTGAAATTGAACAATTACTCGCCGGGCATAATGATTGGGTAAAAGTGGTACCAAATGATCGCCAGTTATCGATGCAAGAACTCACTCCGGCTGCTGTTACCGGAACATTAACAACGCCGGTTGGTCGTTTACGTAAATTGAATATGGGCAAAGATTTCTTATCTGCCTTTACCGTTGGCGATCAGCTATTATGGGGCGCCGCTGAGCCGTTAAGAAGAATGTTACGCATTTTAGCCTAATTGACAAAGCCCGAATCATCGGGCTTTTTAGTCACCAAAATCTATTTAATTATAATCATCAAACAGCGTCATTAATAACGAACCATTAAACAGCGCTTGTTGAATTAAGGCAAATGCACCAATAGCCGATCGGTCATTGAGCGATGAACAATTAATGGTAAGATTCTTTCTTAAATCCTCTAAACTTAGCGCATTTAAAGCACTATTGACGGCACTTAAAAGGATTTGTGGTGATTTGGTTAGCTCACCGGCTAACACTATGCGTTGTGGATTAAAAATATTCACCATAATTGCCACAGCTCGACCAAGATTTTCGCCGGCATCTTTGACTAATTTTATTGCCAGCTCATCGCCTTGATTAGCACACTGACAAATGTTAGCAATATGACACGCATCAAGAGTGAGTTTGGTTGGATAACCTTGTTCTATCATCTGTATGGCACGGCGTTCGATCGCATCGTTTACAACTCGATTTTCCAGACAACCGAAATTACCACAATGACAACGCTCACCCAATGCATCAACTTGAATATGACCAACTTCACAAGCGCTTTGATTATGGTTGGTTAAAAGTTGTTGATTAACAATAACGCCCGAACCCACACCGCGATGAACACGAATCAATATTGAGTCTTCAACATCTTGAGTTGAACCAAAGTAGCTTTCTGCCAGTGCTAAGCTTTGAATATCGTTGCCTAAATAAATGGTCACATTAAACTCTTTTCGCAACACTTCAGCTAGCGGCCATGCTTTAACTTGAATATGAGGAGTATAACGAACGATGCCTCGCTGTGAGTCAATCAAGCCAGGTAATACAACTGATATAGCAACCAGTCGTTTAATTTTTTTACTGTGGTTTTCAATAAACTGTTTAAGTAAGCTAATTAAATATTGTTGTACTTCTTGCTCTGTGAAAATTGTCAGCGGATGCACTTCTGACATCAACGAGCGGCCACCTAAGTCATAAAGTTCAATGGTGATATGCGAACGGCTTAACTGCACACCGATTGTTTGATAGTAACTAAATTTTGCCTGTATCGAAACAGCCGGGCGTCCGCCAGTTGATTGTTGCGCATCAACTTCTTTGATCAGTTTATTTTTAAGAAGTTGACGAGTAATTTTGGTAATACTTGCGGGTGCCAGCTGACTGACTTCGGCTAATTGAATACGTGATAGTGGTGCTTGCTGAACAATCAAACGATAAATAATTGCATAATTTAACTGTTTGATTAGCTCAGCATTACCCACTAAGTTCAGATAATTAAATGTCATATATTATCTCAATATTTTCTTAATTATCTGATATTCTAACGGCTCATCTCTCCATTAACAACCGTTTTAAGTACAGTAAAATCCGGATTAAAAATAACTAAGTTGGCAATTTTGCTTTCAGTTATGGTACCGAGTTGTTTATCAACACCAATGGCTTTAGCAGGATAAAGGGTTGCCATTCTTAATGCTTCATCCAATGCGATACCGACATACTGCACCGCATTTTTTACCGCTTCAATCATGGTTAAGGCCGAGCCACCTAGCGTACCATTTTCATCAATACAGCGACCGTCTTTATAATAAATGGTTTTACCGGCAAATACGCCCGATTCTAAGTTTGAACCGGCAAGCAACATCGCATCGGTAATTAATATTAAGTGATCTTGTTTGATTTTATGGCTATTACGAATGTTTGCCCAACTCACATGTTGACCATCAGCGATAATCCCAACATACACTTCAGGTTCATCATAAATTGCACCAACAACGCCCGGTTCACGCCCGGTAATATAAGGCATAGCATTAAATAAATGGGTGCCTAAACGAATACCGTCATTAAAACCACGACGACAGTCATCATAATGTCCATTTGAGTGCCCAACCGATACATGAATACCAGCTTTAACAAGTTGCTTGATAAAATGACTTTCAACCCGTTCCGGCGCTAAAGTAATGACTTTAATAACATCGGCATTTTCACAAAGAAAATCTATCATTTGCTGTGAAGGTTTACGAATAATATTTTGGTCATGAATCCCTTTCTTTTCAGGATTGATATAAGGGCCTTCAAGGTGTAATCCTAACGCTTGATTCGGATGCGTGGCTAAATATTCCCGCATAACTTTAACCGCTTTAATCATAAACTCATCAGTTGAAGTGATCAGTGTCGGTAAATAGCTTGTGCAACCATAAACAAGGTTGGTCGCTTGCATCGCTTCTAATGTTTCAACACTTAAAGCATCAAGCGTTTCATTAAATTGGACTCCCCCACAACCATTTACTTGGATATCAATAAAACCGGGTGCAACAATTGCGCCTTGTAGATTTTCAACAGTAATATCGGTAGGTAGTTCATTTTGTTTACAGACTTTGGCAATCTTATCGCCGTCGATAACAACGGCGTGATTTTCAAGAATCTCATAACCAGTATAAATACGACAATTGGTTAATGCGTACATTGAGTTATCCTTTATAAAACGGTCACTTTAAGATTATCAGCTTCCATTTGTTTAAAATATTTTAGTGTCTTGACTTTAAGATCATCAGTGCTTGGCTCATCACAAACTATGATTGATGCAGGATGCATTTGTAGAGCAGTTACTGTCCATAAGTGGTTAATTGATCCTTCAACACCCGCTTGTAAAGCTAAGCTTTTATTATGTCCACAAACTAATAAAATGACCTCTTGCGCATCCATTAATGTTGCAACACCAATTGTTAGCGCATGTTTAGGCACTTGATCTTTGTCATTATCAAAGAAACGCGAATTCGCAATGCGAGTATCATCTGTTAAGGTTTTGATACGGGTACGGGAGCAAAGTGAAGAGCCGGGTTCATTAAATGCAATATGCCCATCTTGACCAACACCACCAACAAAAATATTAATTTTACCATAGGCTTTAATTTTTTCTTCATATTGACGACATTCGGCATCGATATCTGGTGCATTTCCGTTTAATATATGAATGTTGTTTTTATCAATATCAATATGGTCAAAGAAATTTTCATGCATAAAAGTATGATAACTTTGTGGATGATCTTCTGGCAAGCCCACATATTCATCCATATTAAAAGTCACAACGTGTTTGAAACTCACTTTACCCGCTTGATACTGTTTAATTAATTGTTGATACATGACCAAAGGAGAGCTTCCGGTTGGCAAACCTAACAAAAACGGACGATCTGCTGTCGGGTTGAATTGGTTAATTTTATTAACAATACGCTGAGCAACCCAAGCGCCTACTTCTTGGGCATTTTCTAAAGGAATGAGTCTCATGGGGGAATACCTCTTTTGATATAATTAAATAACTTCTTTTTTTTTAATGTAAAATATGTTGTCTGTATTCTACTATATTAATGTATTTAAGCAAAAAAAATCGTGACAAAAATCACAAAAAATGAATAATTAATTTGCGAAGTAAAATAATATAGAGTCAAATAGTAAATGATTTACTACAATTACTGAAAAAAGTGAAATTTCATTATTTTTCAAGTAACTCCCAAATAAATATATGAGGTAAAAATATGGGAATTTTAGCTTATTTGCAACGTATCGGGCGCTCATTAATGGTGCCTGTCGCAGTATTACCTGCCGCCGCAATACTATTAGGCATTGGATATTGGATTGATCCAAATGGCTGGGGTACCAATAATATTATCGCTGCATTTTTAATTAAATCCGGCGGAGCTATTATTGATAATATGCCTATCCTTTTTGCAATTGGGGTAGCTTATGGTATGTCTAAAGATAAAGACGGTGCTGCGGCGCTTTCTGGTCTGGTTGGTTTTTTAATTATTACGACTTTATTATCGCCTAATACTGTGGCACTTTTTCAAGGAGTCGATACCAAACTAGCAGGCTGGGAAAGTCAGATATCACCAGCATTTGCAAAAATTAATAACCAGTTTATTGGTATTTTAGTTGGGATTATTTCAGCTGAATTATACAACCGTTTTAGTTCTGTTGAACTGCATAAAACGTTAGCATTTTTCAGTGGTAAAAGATTGGTGCCAATCATTGTCTCTATCGTCATGCTATTGGTTTCTGCTATCTTATATTTCATCTGGCCTGTCGTATATAGCTCATTAGTTGTATTTGGTGAATGGATTAAGAATTTAGGCTCGGTAGGTGCTGGTATTTATGGTTTCTTTAACCGTTTACTTATTCCTGTTGGTTTGCATCACGCACTCAATTCAGTATTCTGGTTTGACGTTGCCGGCATTAACGATATTCCTTACTTCTTAGGTGGGCAAGAATCAATTGACGCCGGTCACGCTATTGTAGGTCAAACAGGTCGTTATCAAGCTGGATTCTTCCCGATTATGATGTTTGGTTTACCGGGTGCAGCATTAGCCATTTATCACACGGCTAAAAAAGCTAATAAAGATAAAACAGCGTCAATTATGCTCGCAGCGTCTTTTGCGGCATTCTTTACCGGGATTACTGAACCGCTTGAATTTGCCTTTATGTTTGTAGCACCAGTGCTTTATGTCATCCACGCTGTGCTTACCGGTATCTCATTATTTATCGCCGCTACCATGCAATGGATTTCTGGTTTTGCATTCAGTGCCGGTTTGATTGATATGTTACTACAAAGCCGTAATCCACTTGCTTTACATTGGTATATGCTAATATTACAAGGTATCGTTTTCTTCGTTGTATATTACATTGTGTTCCGCTTTGTGATCGTTAAATTCAATCTTAAAACACCTGGTCGCGAAGATGGCGATGTTTCTTCTGAAGAAACGCAAAATCAAGAACAAGTACAAACAGTTGGCGATGTATCAAAACTTGCGCAACAGTACTTAGTTGTTGTCGGCGGTAAAGAAAATCTCACCGGTATTGATTCATGTATTACCCGTTTACGATTAAACGTCAATGACTCAGATTTAGTTGACGAACAAGCGGCAAAAGCGCTTGGTGCAATGGCGGTGATTAAGTTAGGTAAAACCGGCGTACAAATCGTTGTTGGTCAGCAAGCAGAGAAAATTGCCGATCAGATGAAACAACTAGTTTAATTTATTATAACTATAACATTTGATTGATTTTGCCCACTCTATTCGCTTAACTTTAAATAGGGTGGGCTTTTTTATCTAACCAGCCCACAAAAATTCATTGTACCTTTGTAAATATTTACCGTTGGTAAAATCGGTTGCGACTGTTTTAATTTATTTAGTCAGTTGAGAGGTTGCAGATCAAATCCGGTTTTCAATATAAATATCAATATCAATTAGAAACGTAAAATCATATCTTGCTTAGCAAGTAGTTGATTTAACGTTGACCTATCAATAATTTGAGTGGGAATATTTAACGTAATATCAGTTAGATGCTCTGCTTTAAGTGAAGATTGGTCTACATAAACATCTTCAATATCATAAAGTTCAAGCATATTAAATGTCGCAATATAATCACGCATCAATATTTGTTCAGGCGATTGATTTGTCAATAAATGAAAGATACCACTATCGATAAATATAACCGATATATGGTTAATTGCAGACAGGGCTAAGGCGGCATCAAGTGCTTCTCTGCCTTTAGCGTTACCATGAGGTGGCGAGCTAATAATGATTGCAACGTTTTTCATTGAATATGACCTTAACCTAAAATTGAATCACACGATCTGATTCGGCTATTGATTCGCCCAGTTCGCCAAGCCCGGTTAATTCAAAATAGTCAGCAAGATTATCTTCAGTAATACCTCGCCGTTGTGCAGCAGCAACACAAACCGTTAATCGAATAGCGTATTTTTTTGCTAATTGTTGCCATGCGTTAACTAAATCAAACTCATCACTAGCTGGATCGGTACAACGGTTTGCGTTGTAACAACCATCTGCATAAAAAAAGATATTTTCAATGCGGTGTGGAGTATGAGCCAGTAGAGCTTGTGCAAATTGATAAGCACAATAAGCTGATTGGGTCCCATAAGCAGGACCCAAAATGACAAGTGTATAGTTTAAAGCGTTAACCAAATTCGTTAACCACGGGTTATTGTTGTGGTTCAGCTGAAGGTTTTACTTTTTCTTCATGCCCTAACGGTTGAATGCTTTGCTGAGAATCATCGCCATCAATGCCGAGTAATTCAACTTCAAATACAAGTGTCGATGCTGGTCCGATACCCGGTTTGTCTCCTTGACCACCCCGTTTTTGATCGCCATAAGCTAATTCAGGTGGAACAACTAACTTAATTTTACCGCCAACGCCAATTAATTGAATGCCTTCAGTCCAACCACTAATTACCGCTTTTAATGGGAATGTTGCTGTTTCGCCATGATCATAAGAACTATCAAATTTCTGACCGTTGGTTAATGTTCCTACATAGTGAACAATTACGCTATCATCCGCGGTTGGATGACGCCCATTGCCTTCTTTAATAATTTGGTAAAGTAATCCAGACTTAGTTTGATTTACACCTTTTTGTTTAGCAAATTCTTGACGGAATTTTTCACCAGCGGCGGTATTGTCAGTTTTTTCTTTTTCAAAACGTGCTTTGCTCTCTTTTTCAACACGTTCACGAAATGCGTTTAACGTTTTTTTAATTTCATCTTCTGAAAGTTGTGATGCGCCACGATAGGTTTCTTCAAAACCACCGATTAAATATTCTAAATCTGTTTGAATTTCGTTTTGGTCTAAATTATCTTTCATATAGGTTGCAAAAGAGGAGCCTAACGCATAAGACTCTTTTTGTGCATCAGTCGAAATGGTAAGTTTGCCAGTAGATGCATTTTCGTTTTCATTACAGCCGGCTAATGCAAATACCATTGCACTACTTATTAAAGTCATTTTAATCAATGATTTCATTTTACTTCTCCGAGTTAAATGGTTTTTTGTTATTATTCACAACATTATATATGAATTAAAACTTTATAAAATAATATTTACAAATCATTTATTTAAATACCAGATACCAATATTATTTCCAGCGATTTAATCAATCAAAGCCTTGTGGTTGAAATCATCCTTGAGTGATAGCGGGATCCTCAGTTATAATGTTCAAAATTTATTGAAAATAATATATAAGGATAGCTATTTTGACTACCGAACTTAATACCCTTGATATTGAAGAAATCATCAGTTTATTACCTCACCGTTATCCATTTCTAATGGTTGATCGTGTTATTAGTTATGAAAAAGGTAAAACATTAAAAGCCATTAAAAATGTTACGGTTAATGAGCCATTCTTTCAGGGGCACTTCCCAAATAAACCTATTTTCCCGGGTGTTTTAATTTTAGAAGCCATGGCTCAAGCAACCGGAATTTTAGCCTTTAAAAGTATTGAAGAGCTTTCACCAGGCCAGCTTTATTACTTTGCTTCAATTGATAAAGCACGTTTTAAACGCCCGGTTGTGCCAGGTGATCAGCTTATGCTTGATGTGGAATATATTAAAGAGCGTCGTGGTATTGCCTTGTTCCATGGAGTTGCAACTGTTGACGGTAAGTTAGTTTGTGAAGCCGAAATGATGTGTGCTCGTAAATAACTTCGATTTAAAGATATCCCAAAACAGTATTAAGGAACGGTTATGGCAGCAGAAATACATCCAAGTTCAGTGATAGAAAAAGGGGCAAAAATTGGCAATAATGTCAAAATTGGGCCTTTTTGTTATATCGGTGAAAATGTTGAAATTGGTGATGGGACTTTTTTAAAATCGCATGTGGTTATTAATGGTCATACTCAAATTGGTAAAGATAATCAAATCTATCAATTTGCTTCCATTGGCGAAGTTAACCAAGACTTAAAATATCGTGGCGAACCAACTCGGACTATTATTGGCGATCGTAATTTGATTCGTGAAAGTGTGACAATTCATCGTGGCACGGTTCAAGGTGGCGAATTAACACGTATCGGTAACGATAATTTACTGATGATTAACGCCCATGTTGCTCACGATTGTATTATTGGTGATCATTGCATCTTAGCGAATAATGCCACCCTTGGTGGGCATGTTCATTTAGATGATCATGTAATTATTGGTGGTATGACAGCTGTACATCAATTTTGTGTTATTGGATCACATGTTATGGTGGGTGGCTGTTCTGGCGTTGCACAAGATGTTCCCCCTTACGTCATTGCACAAGGTAATCATGCAACACCACATGGCGTAAATTACGAAGGTCTAAAACGTCGTGGTTTTAGTAAAGATGCGTTGCAAGCAATACGCAACAGCTATAAGGCACTTTATCGAAATGGATTAAGTTTTGATGATGCCAAAGCTGAAATTGAGATAATTGCCAAACATCATCCCGAAGCGCAACTTTTTGTCGACTTTTTTAGCCGCTCAACACGTGGCATTATTCGTTAATGACCAATAAACCGTTAACTATCGCTTTAGTCGCCGGAGAAACCTCTGGCGATATCCTCGGTGCAGGTTTAATCCGTTCTCTTAAACAACATCATCCTAATATCCATTTTGTCGGTATTGCCGGCCCTTTAATGCAAGCGCAAGGCTGTCAAGCATGGTATGAAATGGATGAATTATCGGTAATGGGTATTGTTGAAGTATTAGGGAGATTACGCCGTATTTTAGCTATTCGCAAGGATATCACTAAACGATTAATTGCGCTTAAGCCGGATATCTTTATCGGTATTGATGCACCTGATTTTAATCTTTCTTTAGAAGGAAAATTAAAACAAGCGGGCATTAAAACAATTCATTACGTTAGTCCGTCAGTTTGGGCTTGGAAACAAAAACGTGTTTTTAAAATTAAACGTAATACCAATTTAATACTGGCATTTTTACCCTTTGAAAAAGCTTTCTATGATAAGTTTGACGTGCCTTGTCGCTTTATTGGTCACAAAATGGCAGATGATATCCCGCTTGAGCCAGATCAAATCGCAATGCGTCAGCAATTAGGTATTGCCCCTACTGGCCGCTGTTTAGCTTTACTACCCGGTAGTCGCCATGCTGAAGTGACCTTATTGTCAGCCCCATTTTTACAAGCTGCCCAGCTATTGCGTGAGCGTTATCCTGATCTACATATTGTTGTACCGTTAGTGAATGCTAAAAGGCGACAGGAGTTTGAGCAGATAAAAGCCCAAATAGCGCCACAACTTGAAGTACAATTACTCGATGGTCATGCTCGTGAAGCGATGATTGCCAGTAATGCAGCCATATTAGCCTCCGGAACGGTGGCTTTAGAGTGTATGCTAGCTAAGTGCCCAATGGTGGTGGGTTATAAAATGAAACCTTTCACTTTTTGGTTAGCTAAAAAACTGATCAAAACACCTTATGTTTCGTTACCCAATATTTTAGCGGGTAAACAGATTGTGCCGGAACTATTACAACATGATTGTACCCCGGAAAATATTGCCAACCATATTATTCCTTATTTAGAAAGCGATAATGCCGATTTGAAAAATACATTCTTATCTTTACATAAGCAAATTCGTTGTAATGCTGATGAACAAGCAGCACAAGCTGTACTTGATGTATTAGAGGATTCCCCTTGTTGTTAGAATTTACCTACCCTGATGCCACTTTAATTGCCGGAGTTGATGAAGTTGGACGAGGCCCACTTTGTGGTGATGTTGTTACTGCTGCTGTGATTTTAGATCCAAATAAACCGATAGAGGGATTAACCGATTCTAAAAAGCTGACAGAAAAAAAACGTGAAGCTTTATTTGATATTATCAAGCAAAATGCATTAGCGTGGAGTGTTGCTCGGGCATCAGTCGATGAGATTGATAAGCTTAATATTCTTCATGCCACTATGCTGGCTATGCAACGGGCGGTGTCTGGTTTAAAAATCAAACCCAATTATGTTTTAGTGGATGGCAATCGTTGTCCTGAATTTGGTATTCAAACACAAGCTGTCGTTAAAGGCGATTTACTTGTTGCTGAAATTAGCGCTGCGTCGATTCTTGCGAAAGTGACTCGTGATCGTGAAATGGTTGAATTAGACAAATTGTATCCGCAATATGGATTAGCAAAGCATAAAGGATATCCCACCAAGGATCACCTAATGGCTATAGAATTACACGGTATCAATCATTTGTATCGTAAAAGCTTTGCTCCAATTAAGAAATTGTTACTTATCTAACTTGACCAATGTTGATCTACTGTTATTAATAATGGCGAATTAAATATAGCAATTGGCGAAATAACGGTTTCTTGATAAGGGATCTTATCTCCATAACGTTCAGTTAGTTTTTGTTTAACTGCTGGTGCTGACAGGTTAAAATCTTTAATCCTTTGTAATTGTCCAATTTTCAAGTTAAGTGCTTTATTATAAATTTTCCAAACGAGTTCTGAGCAATAAATATACTTATCATCCCAGCCAAACCAAATATCGTAAGGCTTATTTTCAAATGAATGAGCGACTCGTTTTAAATTAGCAATTTCTTTTTGTGATAAAGCGTGATCTTTTAGGCGTTTAATTATATATTTTCTGTTTTTTCCTCGATTTACCCATTTATCAAACGGTGTATAGACCACTTTAGATGCTGCTTCAAAGACATAAGGTTTTCCATTTTTGATAAAAATTATTCCCATGTGACTATAAGGTGACTTGGTTGCTAGCTCAATCGCCTTGCTTTGATTTGATTGAGAAGATTGGAAAATAATATCGCCATCTAGTGGTTGGTAATCTGCTGTGGCCGTGGTGTAGGTAGCGAAAAGTAATATAATAATTAAAATAGAACGCATGATTCTTTACTTAAAAAAATAAATCAGAGTAATATTATAAATATTATTATCTAAAAGCTACTTAAATAAATTTTAAGTAGCTTTTAGTCGTGTTTTAGTAACTAATCCCGATTGCTGAAAATCGATGTCGATTTTGTTTTGTACATAAATTTACTCGCTCGAGCAAAACGGATCGTTTTGAAAATACCGAGTAAACTTGCTTGATGCATTCGATATAACAATCGATGAATAATTAGCGCAAACCACCCTTTTACACTCATTTCACTCTTGCCACCTAGCTTAATCACGCCTTGGGCTGTATCGTGCAACGAGATAATAGTACCATTATCAGTATATTTAAATGATTTTAATGGTTGATTATTCAGTAGATTAACGATGTTTTCATAACAAATTTTTGCCATTTGGTGTGCCGCTTGCGCAGTAGGTGGTGAAGCACGACCGCTTTCCTGCATTGCATAAGCACAATCACCAATCACAAAAATGCTATCATCGCGGGTCGTTTGTAATGTTGGTTTAACCACTAATTGGTTAGAGCGACTCGATTCTAAGCCTGCAATCTCTTTTAAATAATCTGGCGCTTTAACCCCAGCTGTCCAAATCATAATATCGGCTTTTATCGTTTGACCGTCTTTTGGATAAAAACCATCACTTTCAGCCTTCGTAATCATCGTTTTAGTTAACACGTGAATTCCACGGCTTTCTAAAGTTTTAGTGATACTTAATGCAGTAGTTTCAGGTAGGGCTGGTAAAATGCGATCGGTAGCTTCAATGACGGATACATCCAAAAGATCTGAACACATCTTATTACGACCACAAGCACCAAAAGTTTCAACCATGTGTGGTAATTCGGAGGCTAATTCAACACCGGTTGCCCCACCACCAACAATGGCAATACGGATTTTTTCTTGCTCAGTGGAATCTTTGTCATCAATGATCGAACAAAAACGAGTGAATTTTGATACTAAGGTTTCACGTAATTTGATTGCCGCATTTTGGTCATCTAAAAAGATACAGTGCTCTTTCACGCCCGGCGTACCAAAATCATTGGACGTACTACCAATAGCCACTACTAAAATATCATAATCGATAGTATCGGTTTGATTGTTAATATCAGTAATTTTGATCTGTTTATGGTCACGATCAAGATCGGTGAAGGTACCTTGAGTGAATTGAAAATAGTGTTGTTGCCCTTGGGATGCATAATAAATATTATCTACTTGCTCATCAAGCACCCCTGTTGCCACTTCATGTAACAAAGGTTTCCAAAGATGATAACTATTTTTATCAATTAAAGTAATTTGCGCTTTATTGTGTTTACCTAATTTATCACCAAGGTCCGTGGCTAGCTCTAAACCGCCTGCTCCGCCACCAATAATAACTATTTTTTCCATATTACAAACCCTATAATTTTCAATTAAAAAATATCATACTAAATAAGTAGGTTTTTATCTATTTCTTTTGACTGATAATATTCATAAATAAAATCTATTAAAATGTTGGTTTACAATTATTGAAATTTATTTAATGCTCACATAGAATAACTAAAATGTATTAGATGTTAATAGTACCAATATATTCTTTTTTGCCACATAAATGTAGCTTTCATTGTTTAAATAAAGCACTATTCGTATGGTATAATAATCATAACTGACGTATATTGAATCAATCTTACATACAATTTTCCTAGTTCTTTAGGTCTTATCTAATTATTGTCACTTATACAAATTTATGAATAAAAAAACTTTTATTATAATTGCATTAATTGTTATTCTGATTTCGATGACAATTTTAATCCGCGCTCACAACAGCCAGCTTATATTGCAGGGCGAAGTTGATGCGCCTAATGTTAGCATTGCCTCAAAAGCTAAAGGGCGAGTACAACTGATCCATGTTAATCGTGGTGATGATGTTAAGCAAAACGATATTTTAATTACACTCGATAGTCCCGAACTTTTAGCGCAAGTTAGAGCCGCTGAAGCAGCCCGGGATCAAGCACAAGCGCAGGTAGAACTTTCTAAGCATGGTACCCGTGAAGAAAGTATGCGCTATTATGAGGCTTTAGTTGAACAGGCTAAAGTTGCTTATGATAATGCAAATCGAGAGTATAACCGTAATAAAGCCCTTTCTACTAAGGGGTTTGTGTCACAATCGGTGTTAGATAGTGCATTAAAAACCCGCGATGCTGCCTTTCAACAAGTCCAATCAGCACAAGCTAATTTAGATCAAGCTAAAAACGGCGACCGTATTGAACAACGGCAAATTTATGATGCTAAATTAAAAGAAGCACAAGAGCAGCTCAAGCAATTACAAATTCAGTATGACGATTTAATCGTTAAAGCGCCTGTCGATGGTGAGGTAGGATCAATTCCTGCTGAAGTTGGTGAACTTTTTAATGCTAATAGTCCTTTACTAACATTGATTCGATTACCGCAAGCCTACTTTGTTTTCAACCTTCGTGAAAACATTATGCCAAATATCCATAAAGGTGATCGAATTAAACTCGAGGTACCTGCGCTAGGTAATGAAGAAATCGAAGCTGAGATTCGTTATATTGCGCCAATGGGTGATTATGCAACTAAACGGGCAACTCGTGCCACCGGTGACTTTGATCTGAAAACATTCGAAGTTAGACTTTATCCATTAACACCTGTCAAAGGTTTGCGTGCAGGTATGAGCACATTATGGAAATTAGACAACTAACCTTTGACTTTTGGCACCGCTTTAAAGACGCCTTTAACGATGAGATACCGGTTATATTTAGGCGTTTTACCTTTCACTGGTTAATGTGGATTTTGCCACTGATTATCTTTGTTTTAATCAGCAGTATCTTTTATCGTGGGGTACTGTATGATCTGCCTGTCGGCTATGTTGATCTAGATAAAAGTGCATTATCGCGAGAAATAGTTCGTAATCTCAATGCCGGTGCCCATGCCGATCTAGTCAATTATGATAGTGCGCTTGCTGATGCTGAGCGAGATTTACAAAAAGCCAAAATTTACGCCATTTTATATATCCCTTCTAATTTTGAAGCAGATGTTTTAGCTGGTCGCCAACCTACGCCTATGCTCTATTACAATGCGTTATATTATAGTGCCGGGTTATATTCGATTATGGATTATTCGGGTTTAATTGCGCAATTAAATACCCAATATCGAACCACGATGGCAACCAGCATCGGTTTACCGGTACCGACACTTGCTAAAGTGAATTTTAATTATGACGGGCTATTTAACGCCAGCGGTAACTCAATGTACTTCCAGCAATTTTCCGCAGTCGTACATCTGTTACAACTATTTGTTGTGACAACAACCATTCATATTTTATCGCAACTGCATAAGCGAACTCGTCTTAGTTATCCATTTGTGCTTGGCAAATTAGCACCTTATACCATTTGGTATACCATGCTACTTATATTCGAAATTGCGATGTTGGTACTGTTTTCAGATGCGCGAGTATCTGGCTCTCCATTTGCGATGATGATTGTGGTATTTTTTTATGTCATTGCAGCGCAAAGCATTGGCATTTTACTTTTTACTTTCACAAAAACATCACTTGATGCTTACACCTTTATCGGCTTACTGGTAGGATTAGCCTTAACTTATTCCGGTGTTGTTGTGCCCGAATTATCAATGCCGTGGATAGCGAGGTTTATCTCATCACTTGAACCGTTAACTTATGCCCTTAATAAACTGTTCGATCTTTTCTTACGGCACTCGACTTATCTCTCTATATTTAAAACTTGTGGCATTTTGATGATCTATCCAATAATAATTACCGTGTTAGTCAGAAAACGCTTAGTTAAGCGTTTACACGCACAGTAAGGAGAAAAAGATAGATGCTTAAAATATTTTTTTCTTCATTTTTAAAAACGTTTATGTATATGTTAGTGCGACCTGTGTGGTTGCTACTACTTATATCCGTTTCATTGATGAGTTTAGTATACATTAATGGCACCATTACTAATTTACCGGTAGCCATTGTGGATCAAGATCATAGTGCAACCAGTCGTAGTTTGATTCGTTCATTAAACACCAGTTCTAAAATCGAAGTATTGACTTATGAGAACTCATTGCAAGCTTATGATGATATCAATAATCGTAAACTTTTTGCCGTCTTTACCATTCCAAGAGATTTTGAAAAAAACATCTTAAATGGTCAAGAGGTCACAATACCGGCTTATGGCGATGCTTCGAGCCGTTTAGCGAATGGTTTAATACAAGTTGATATTAGAGGTATTTATCAGCAAATTTTAACCGATTTTAATACCCGTATCATGCGCACCAATGGATTTTCGGATAAACAAATCGATATTATTTTATCGCCCATAAAAGGGCAAACTCAGCCCCTTTATAATGCCGGTATCAGTTTTGCCGCCATTACATTTCCGGGATTGCTCGTGATGTTATTGCAACACTCATTTTTAATTGCTTCAACCCGTACCAATATTACATTGCACTCTTTACCTCAAGGTAAACCGCCTTTCATTGCTATTTTTGGTGCGCTATGTGGTTTGATACCTATTTGGTTATTTTTATCCATTGTGCTATTCGGTTTGTGGCCTTGGGTGCTGGGCTATAGGCAACTGGCGAATATATTGGAAATTTTGATAATGACATTTCCGCTGCTGCTTGCGGTTTTAGGTTTAAGTAAGTTACTTACTGAATGCTTGCGCCGTTCAGAGATGATTTATCTTACCTTAGCATTTTTGACAACACCGGTGTTTTATCTCTCCGGCACTATCTGGCCGCTCGATGCAATGCCACTTTGGGTACAATTTGTATCGAAAATGCTACCTTCAACTTGGGCAACCAACATGATTGCTGGCGTCAATCAAATGGGGCTTAGCTTATCGGATAATTGGTTTAATATCTTTATGATCTTAATGCTAGGTGTAATTTATGGTTCACTTGGTTATTTCATTGCGGCATTACGTACCGGAAAAGTGAGACGATTTTTCAAAAAAGCCAAAATGTCGCCAAACACATCAAAACGCTTAAGCAAGTAATAGAGAGCTAATTCGGCAGTTGTTATAACGTGAATTTAATATCAATTATTGTTATGATGACTGCTTATTTTTATCGATTTAAATATCATGTTGTATGCACATTAAATATAATCCGTGGATTATTAGTTTACGCCCTAAGACGTTAGCGCTTTCATTATCAACTGTTTTATTAGGCAATGCACTGGCTTTTTGGCAACAATCGTTCAACTTACCTGTTACGATTTTTACTATCATAACAGCTGCATTGCTACAAATATTATCCAATCTTGCCAATGATTATGGTGATGCCATTAAAGGCACAGACAAAGATAATCTAATTGGTCATCAACGTGGAATTCAATTAGGTTTAATTAGCCTTCGGCAATTAAAAGTTGGTTTATCAATTAACATTTTGCTGTGTGTTGTTTCTGGCCTTTGCTTACTTTTGCTGGCGTGCAATGATATTTACCAATTATTCATTTTTATACTATTAGGGCTGTTATCTATCGTTGCGGCGATAACTTATACCATAGGTAAAAAACCTTATGGGTATATTGGGCTTGGCGATCTGTCGGTTTTTATCTTCTTTGGAATAATCGGTGTAATGGGGAGTGACTATTTGCAAACCCAAATAGTATCACTATCCATTATTTTACCTGCCATAAGTAGCGGTTTGCTGGCGGTTGCAGTACTTAATATCAATAATTTGCGCGATGCCGATAACGACCGCATTCACCATAAACGCACGCTGATTGTGTTATGGGGTAAAACATTTGGTAAATACTATCACTTAAGTTTAATCCTTAGCGCATTAAGTCTACTCGGTCTATTTGCTTATCTGTATTTAAAGACAATCTGGAGCAGTTTATTTATCTTAACTTTTCCTTTATACATCCAACATATCTATGCAGTATTTAAGTTTAATCAAGCAAAAGATGCGACACCGTTATTAATTCAAATGGTCAAACTTGCTTTATTGACAAATTTACTTTATTGTTTGGGTATTATTTTGAGCTAGCTCACGTTTATGAAATTTAATATCGTGTCACTCAATATTAGCGTTATACTAGAAACAATTCATTATTACAGCAAAAGGAGACTCGATAATGGAGTTTGATACTTCTATTCTTTGCGATTACTACCCAGAAGATGTTAACGTCGTTGAACCAATTTTCAGTAATTTTGGTGGGGTAACATCATTTTCAGGTCAAGCTGTAACAGTCAAATGTTTTGAAGATAACGGCTTGTTATACGAAGTTTTACAATCAAATGGTGCTGGCAAAGTTTTGGTGATTGATGGCGGTGGTTCAGTTCGTCGAGCATTAATAGATGCTGAACTTATTGATATTGCTATCCAAAATCAGTGGGAAGGCATTATCGTTTATGGTGCGGTACGGCAGGTCGATTATTTAGCTGACGCTGAAATTGGTATTCAAGCACTAGCAGCAATTCCAGTCGGATCGGACGATCAGGGCGTAGGCGAAATTGATATTCGTGTCAATTTTGGTGGCGTCACCTTCTTTTCCGGTGATTTTGTTTATGCAGATAATACCGGTATTATCCTTTCTGAAATTGCACTGGAAATTGAAGAAAAATAGAATTGATTATACCGCCGATCACAATCGGCGGTTTTATATTCAAACACAGGATAATTCTGAAAACTTTTGTCAGCATTGAGATGCCTTAAATTGTTCGGTTTCGTATATATCCGCCTGTAACGGTGATAATTAAGCCGGCTAATTCCATTTCTAATAATTTACTGGTTAATTCCGGAATAGGTATATCAACAAGTAAGGCAATAATATCAACCGGTGTAGGTTGATGACGAATCACCGCAAAGATATCCGGATATAAAATATTGTGACTATCGACATTGCTTCTGCTCGCTTGTCGATTAATCGTTGATAAATAACCACTATAATGCTCTAAAATATCGGTTGGCTGACTAACTAAATAAGCGCCTTGTTTAATTAAAGCATGGGTTCCTGAGCAATTTTGATTATCGATATCGCCCGGCAAGGCAAAGACATCACGATTTTGCTCAAGTGCATAGCGTGCAGTAATTAATGAGCCACTTTTTTCGGAGGCTTCTATCACAAATGTCCCTAAACTTAATCCGCTAATAATTCGATTACGGCGAGGAAAATAGACCGATCTTGCTTTCTCAAAAGGTAAGAATTCCGACACAATTGCGCCGTCTTTCATTAAAATTTCATTAGCCAAATTTAAATTTGTTCTTGGTGCTATTTGGGCTAAGCCACTTCCCAATACAGCAATGGTATGACCCGATACATCCAGCGCACCTCGATGACATATCGCATCTATCCCCAACGCTAAACCACTGGTTATTGTTAAACCATTAATTGCCAATTCACCCGCAAAGTATCTTCCCCATTGAGCGCCATAGTCACTATACTCACGGCTACCGACCATTGCCAGTTGGGGAGAGTTTAATAATTGCCGGTTACCTAACACAAATAACAATAAAGGTGGGGAACAAATTTGTTTTAATAGTAATGGATAGTCACTATCGCAATAAGCAATAAGATGCTTTTGTGGCGTTGGAGAAATTAACCATTCAAGTATGGGTTCAAAATGGAGATACGAGGTTTGATAAAACTGTACTAATTGAGCGTCATTTAATCTTAATTTATCTAACAAAAAAGAGACATCTTGTATAATGTTGGGTAAACCACACGCAAAAAGCTGTCCTATTCTGTCAAAAATTGCTTGTTTTCCATACCCAAGCATTGAAATTCTTAATAAGAATTCATATTTAGTCATTATAAACCTTTATGAAACAGTTAAAAACCAGTGTCCTGATATGGATTGATAAGATATATCTTACCAATAGCCTGTAAGGACTGTTCATTGTGATAATAAATGTTTACAATGTGTGAGAATCTGAAAAATATTGATAATTGAGGAGTAGATCGAACAATTTATGGCTATTTTACCGGTATTACGTTTTCCTGATGAACGACTTCGCAAAGTTGCTAAGCCCGTTACTAATTTTACCCCAGAACTACAAACAATCATTGATAATATGATTGAAACCATGTATGCCGAAAATGGCATAGGTTTAGCGTCGACTCAAGTTGATGTGCATGAGCAAATTATTGTGATCGATGTATCTGAAGATAAGAGTCAAGTCTATGTGATTATTAATCCTGAGGTGATTAGTCAAGAAGGTGAAACAGGCATTGAAGAAGGTTGCTTATCGATACCCGATTGCCGTGGATTTGTCCCGAGATCTGAAAAAATAAAAATTAAAGCGCTTGATCGGCATGGCAATCCTTATGAAATTGATGCTGATGAGCTACTAGCTATCTGTATTCAACATGAGATGGATCACTTAAAAGGGAAGCTCTTTGTCGACTATCTTTCACCTTTAAAGCGTCAACGAATTGAGCAAAAAATGAAAAAATTAACCCGCGAAGAACAAAGAAACAAATAAAAAAACCGCCATATAATGAAGTGACCCCCAATAGTTGGACAACCAATTACTTGGGGGTTTTTTATATACTTTTATTTTGCAACAATAACCATTGCCGGGCGAATTAAACGACCATTTAAGGTATAGCCTTTTTGGATTGTGTTAACAATTTGACCCGATTGATGTTCCGGCGATTCAACCATACTAATCGCTTGATGCACATCTGGATTTAGTTGGGAATCTTGAGTATTAATCACTTCTATTCCAAACTTTTTAACAGTATCTAAAAAAGATTTTAAAGTAAGTTCTAAACCTTCAACGGTTGCTTGATGTTCCGGATTGTTTTTATCGGTCGATTCTAATGCACGCTCTAAATTATCTATTACCGGTAAAAGCTCATTTGAGAATTTTTCCAGCGCAAATTTACGGGCTTTATCAACATCCTGTTCAACACGTTTGCGAACATTATCGATTTCAGCACGGGCACGAATCATGGCCTCGCTTTCGTTCTTTTTCGCTAGTTGTAGCGCTTGTTCAAGCTCAGCAATTCGGGCATCTTTGGCTTTTAATTGCTCTTCAACATTCGCTTGTGATTCAGTTTTTTGCTCGGTTGATTCTTCCGTTGTGGCTTCAATATTTGTCTCATTTTCTGACATATTGTTATCTTGTTCTGTCATACTGTACTCCAAATGTAGTCGAAAACTTAGTTAATTACGGTTATTATGGGGGCAAATTTTATTATTACAAGTTTATCGATCGGCTGATAACTATTTTTTTAACCCTCGATTAAAAAATATAAAAATTTATATCATTAATTACTAGGATATTTTATGGATACACCATTTAAATGTATAGGTCTGATTGGGCTTCCACGTAAAATAGAAGCAATGCAAACTCATCAAGTGTTGCATGATTGGCTAGTTGAGCTTGGTATTCGTGTTTTAGTCGAAGACCGCTTAGCGGAATATTGCCAGTTTCCCGCCAACGAATATGCTTCGCTCGATACCATTGGTCAGTTAGCTGATTTAGCCATTGTGGTTGGTGGTGATGGAAATATGCTACGCTCAGCTCGTTACTTATCGCACTATAAAATTAAAGTGATTGGTGTTAACCGTGGTAATCTTGGCTTTTTGACTGATATTTTACATGATCAAGTGATTGAACAGTTAACACCTGTCATTGCAGGCAAGTATGATGATGATCCACGTTTTTTACTTGAAGTCTCTATTTATGATAATGGTCACTTAATTAATTCCGGTTTTGCGGTTAACGAAATTGTTGTCACTCCCAATACCGTTGCCCATATGATTGACTATGATGTGTATATCAATGAACGTAATGCTTTTTCACAACGAGCCGACGGCTTAATTATTGCCACACCAACCGGATCGACCGCCTATTCATTATCGGCCGGAGGCCCGATTTTAGCACCTCATTTAGATGCTCTGATTATTACACCAATGTTTCCACACTCATTAGCTATTAGACCGCTGGTGATTAAAAGTGATAATCCTATCCGACTTAAATTTCCAACAACGGCGCTTGATCTTAATATTGCCTGTGATAGCCAAATCATTTTACCGGTAAAACCAACGCAAGATGTCATTATTCGCCGTTCATCGTATGAATTTAATTTAATTCATTCAAAAGATTATGACTATTTTAATAATCTTTCAAGTAAATTGGGCTGGTCTCAAAAAAGGTTTTGAACTGCTTAGATAAACTGTTGTAAAGCGATAATAGCAAAGCTTTGCAACAGTTTGTGGAAGTCTTGAAAAGCATGCTAGTTTAAAATAAAAGATGAAATATTCGCAATATTTAGCTTGCTAGCAAATAAGCCAATACCCATACCGTAATTGATGAAAAAATAGCTGCAATAACATCATCAACCATAATACCAAAACCGCCCGGCACACGCTTATCAAACCAACGAATAGGCCAAGGTTTGGCCATATCAAACAATCTAAATGCGACAAAAGCAATCGTCACCCATAGTATTGAAAATTGAGGAATGAAATACAGCGTTATCCACATACCGACAAATTCATCCCAAACAATATGACCCGAATCATGAGTATGGGTATCATCCGACGTTTTTTGGCAAATATAACAACCAAACACAAACGTCACTAAAATAAAAACCCAATATAAAGCAGGTTGTAACCCCCAAAATAAAAGCCACAGTGGTATCGCCATTAATGATCCCATAGTACCAGGCATAATGGGTGATAGCCCACTACCCAATCCGACCGCTAAAAAATGAATTGGATTAGTGAGTTTTAGGTATTTTTTAAAATCTTTATTGCGCGCTTGTTTCGTCATTCTGATGATAATCGGTTGATAAAATTATGCCGACTTGAGGTCGGCAAAAAATTTGCTTAGCTAACTTTAGCCAGCACTAATAATATTTAGCTATATTATTAGTCTTTAGCTAAGGTTGCAACCATTACTGCTTTGATCGTGTGCAGGCGATTTTCAGCTTCATCAAAAACGATACTATGTTTAGATTCAAAGACTTCATTTGTCACTTCTAAACCATTTTTCAAACCATACTGGGCAGCCATTTGTTGACCTACTGTGGTATTCATATCATGGAAAGCCGGTAAGCAATGCATAAATTTAACATTTGGATTCTCGGTTAATTTAATTACATTTTGATTAACTTGGTATGGGGTTAATAATTTCACTCGCTCATCCCACACTTCTTTTGGTTCGCCCATGGAAACCCATACATCGGTATAAAGAAAATCAACGCCTTTCACACCTTCAGCGACATCTTCAGTTAAAACAATTTTAGCGCCTGTTGTTTTAGCTATCTCTTGGCACTTTTGAACAAGCTCTGATTCAGGTTGGCACGCTTTAGGCGCCACTAGTCGGATCTCCATACCCATTAAGGCAGCGCCTTCCATTAACGAATTGCCCATGTTATTACGAGCATCGCCTAAATAAGCAAATTTAACGCTATTAAGTGGGCGCTCACCGATATGCTCTTTCATGGTCATAAAATCTGCTAAAATTTGCGTTGGATGCGCTTCAGTCGTTAAACCATTCCAAACCGGCACACCGGCATATTTTGCCAAAGTTTCAACAATATCTTGCCCATAACCTCGATACTCAATACCGTCATACATGCGTCCGAGTACTCGAGCTGTATCGGCTATCGACTCTTTATGCCCAATTTGGCTACCACTTGGTCCTAAATAGGTGACTTGAGCACCTTGATCATATGCACCGACTTCAAAAGCACAACGAGTACGGGTTGAGTCTTTTTCAAAAATTAAGGCAATATTTTTGCCAACCAAATGTTTTTTCTCAGTGCCTTGTTGTTTAGCCTGCTTTAATTGAATGGAAAGATCGATTAATTGATTGATTTCATTTGGCGTAAAATCCAGTAAACGTAAAAAATGGCGCTGATAAAAACCGTGCATAACTAGCTCCTGATAGATGTGATAATTCAAGTCATTCTATTTGAATAATTATGCATTTTCAAGTTAAACCTGATAATATCGTCGATAATCTACAGTAACTTGCAATAAGTCTCAAAAATGAGACATTATTATTTAAATAATTTTAATAATATCGCTTTTTTTGTACAAAAAAGTGTAATAAAATGACCATTCATTGAATCCTGAAAGATAAGCGGTTTTGAATTTTTATTCATAAATAGTAATTCTTTATTCAAAAGGTCTTTTTAACCATGCAAACTTATGCCCTCCTTATATTACAAGACGGTTCACAATTTATCGGTAAATCAATCGGTGCCAACGGACAAACTGTTGGTGAGGTCGTTTTTAATACCTCAATGACCGGTTATCAAGAAATACTCACCGACCCTTCATATTGCGAGCAATTAGTCACGTTAACTTACCCCCATATAGGTAATGTCGGTACTAACAATGCCGATGCTGAATCTAATCAAGTTTATGCAAAAGGGCTGATTATTCGTGATTTACCACTATTAGCCAGCAATTATCGCAATGAGCTCGATCTTTCGAGTTATTTAAAACAGCATAATGTTATTGCCATTGCCGATATCGATACTCGCCGTTTAACTCGAATCTTGCGTGAAAAAGGGGCTCAGCATGGCGTGATTATCACGGCAAACGATAAAGAAACTTTACTTGAAAAAGCCGATACCGCTAAACAAATGGCGATCGATTTTAAAGGATTATCCGGACTGGATTTAGCCCAAAAAGTCACCTGTACAAAAAGCTATTTGTGGACACAAGGTGTATGGACAAGAGAGCAAGAACACCCCGCGGCAAAACCGGAAAGCGCCTTGCCTTATCATGTTGTGGCTTATGATTTTGGCGTAAAACGTAATATCTTACGGATGTTAGTTGAACGGGGTTGTAAATTGACCATAGTTCCGGCAAAAACCTCTGCGCAGGAGGTATTAGCATTAAATCCTGACGGTATATTCCTATCAAATGGTCCCGGTGATCCGGCACCTTGTACTTATGCCATTGATGCCATTAAACAGTTTTTAACTACTGACATACCGATATTTGGTATCTGTTTAGGGCATCAACTGTTAGCGTTGGCTTGTGGTGCAAAAACCATAAAAATGAAATTTGGACATCATGGTGGCAATCATCCGGTTAAAGATCTTGAAAATAATCGAGTTATGATTACCGCGCAAAATCATGGTTTTGCCGTTGATGAAATGAGTTTACCGACTCACTTACGTGTGACGCATAAATCACTGTTCGACGGTTCGCTACAGGGTATTCATCATAATCAAAAACCGGCTTTTAGCTTTCAAGGTCACCCCGAAGCGAGTCCCGGGCCTCACGATGCCGCCCCACTATTTGATCACTTTATCGAATTAATTAAAATTTATAAGCAGGAGCAATAACATGCCTAAGCGAACAGATATTAATAGCATTCTCATTATTGGCGCTGGCCCAATTGTTATTGGTCAAGCTTGTGAATTTGATTATTCCGGCGCTCAAGCTTGTAAGGCTCTGCGTGAAGAAGGTTATCGGGTTATTTTAGTCAATTCTAATCCTGCCACCATTATGACCGATCCGGAAATGGCGGATGCAACCTATATTGAGCCGATTGATTGGACAACGGTGAGTAAAATTATTGAACAAGAAAGACCCGATGCCATTTTGCCCACCATGGGCGGACAAACAGCGCTCAATTGTGCGTTAGAACTGGATAAAAGAGGCATTTTAAAACAATTTAATGTCGAGATGATCGGCGCTACCGCTGATGCAATTGATAAAGCTGAAGATCGCAAACGTTTTGATCAAGCCATGAAAAAAATTGGTCTTGATACTGCCCGTTCCGGCATTGCTCACTCATTAAAAGAGGCTTATGCCGTACTTGAACAAGTTGGCTTTCCTTGCATTATCCGCCCTTCTTTTACTATGGGGGGAACCGGTGGCGGGATTGCTTATAACACTCAAGAATTTGATGAAATTTGTACCCGAGGACTTGATCTGTCGCCCACCAATGAACTCCTCATTGATGAGTCATTAATTGGTTGGAAAGAGTATGAAATGGAAGTGGTACGAGATAAAAATGATAACTGCATCATCGTCTGTTCGATTGAAAATGTTGACCCTATGGGCATTCATACCGGGGATTCCATTACCGTTGCGCCAGCTCAAACTCTAACTGATAAAGAGTATCAAATCATGCGTAACGCATCGATAGCGGTACTTCGTGAAATTGGCGTTGAAACAGGTGGTTCGAATGTACAATTTTCGGTTGATCCTAAAACCGGACGCTTAATTGTGATTGAAATGAATCCAAGGGTATCACGTTCATCAGCATTAGCATCTAAAGCAACCGGTTTTCCAATCGCCAAAATTGCGGCCAAACTTGCGGTCGGCTTTACCCTTGATGAGCTATCTAATGATATTACCGGAGGTAAAACGCCAGCGTCATTTGAGCCTTCGATCGACTATGTGGTGACAAAAATACCCCGCTTTAATTTCGAAAAGTTTGCCGGGTGTAATGATCGTCTAACAACCCAAATGAAATCAGTGGGTGAAGTGATGGCTATTGGGCGGACTTTTCAAGAATCATTGCAAAAAGCGCTACGAGGGCTTGAAGTCGGTGCGTGTGGTTTTGATCCGAAATTTGACAATTATGATGATGAAAAAAATCTCAGCAAAATACGTTATGAACTGCAAGAAGCGGGCGCTGAACGAATTTGGTATATTGCTGACGCTTTTCGAGCCGGCTTTAGTTTAGATGAAATTTTCACATTAACGAATATCGATCGCTGGTTTTTAGTGCAGATTGAAGAACTTATCAGCCTTGAAAACCAACTGAAATCGCAATCATTCGCTCGCCTGAATTCAGAATCATTATGGCAACTTAAGCGTAAAGGTTTTTCAGATTTACGTATTGCTAAACTGCTTAATGTTGAAGAACAAGACGTTCGTGATCGACGAAACCAATACGATATCCATCCTGTATATAAACGAGTTGATACCTGCGCAGCAGAGTTCTCGACCGATACAGCTTATCTTTACTCAACCTATGAACAAGAGTGCGAAGCTAAACCACAATTCATTCGCCCGAAGATTATGATATTAGGCGGTGGACCGAATCGGATTGGGCAAGGTATTGAGTTTGATTACTGTTGTGTACATGCAGCGCTGGCGCTCCGTGAAGACGGTTATGAAACAATTATGGTTAACTGTAATCCGGAAACGGTATCTACCGATTATGATACCTCAGATCGACTCTACTTTGAGCCAGTCACACTGGAAGATGTGCTTGAAATTGCTCATGTCGAAAAACCAAATGGCGTAATCGTACAATACGGCGGGCAAACACCATTAAAATTAGCCAGAGCGCTTGAAGTCGCTGGGCTACCGATTATTGGTACCTCGCCAGATGCGATAGATCAAGCTGAAGATCGCAAACGTTTTCAGTCGATTGTCGATAAGTTAAAGTTAAAACAGCCAGTTAATGCAACGGTTACCGATATTGAAGATGCGGTGATTAAAGCCGAACAAATTGGCTATCCATTAGTGGTCAGACCGTCTTATGTGCTTGGTGGTCGAGCCATGGAAATTGTGTATAACGAGCAAGATTTAAGGCGTTATTTTAAAACCGCAGTCAGTGAATCGAATAATGCTCCAGTACTACTTGATCACTTTTTAGATGATGCTATTGAAGTTGATATTGATGTGATTGCCGACGGCGAGCAAATCGTCATTGGCGGCATTATGGAGCATATTGAACAAGCGGGTATTCACTCGGGTGATTCTGCTTGTTCATTACCAACATATACTTTAAGCCCGGAAATTTTAGACCAATTGCGCAAGCAAGCTAAACAGTTAGCGTTAGAACTTAATGTAAAAGGGCTTATGAATGGACAATTTGCCGTCAAAGATAACCAAATTTATTTGATTGAAATCAACCCTCGAGCCGCTCGCACCGTGCCATTTGTGTCGAAAGCTACCGGTTTGCCACTAGCGAAAATCGCTGCACGAGTTATGACCGGGCAATCACTGGCTAAACAAAATATCACCGAAGAAGTCATACCGCCTTATTACTCAGTAAAAGAGGTGGTATTACCGTTTAATAAATTTAGTGGCGTTGACCCAATTTTGGGGCCTGAAATGCGTTCAACCGGTGAAGTGATGGGAATTGGTAAAACTTTTGCCGAAGCCTTTGCCAAAGCACAACTTGGTAGCTTATCAAATATGAAAAAATCGGGAAAAGCTTTGTTATCTGTTCGTGATCAAGACAAAACTCGCTTGTTAGCGATCGCTAAACGATTAATTGCGCATGGCTTTAGTATTGATGCTACTTTTGGGACTGCTAAGGCATTACAACAAGCTGGCATACCCTGCCAAATGGTCAAAAAAGAGAACGAAGGGCGCCCCAATATTCATGACCATATTAAAAATGGCGAATATAGCTATATTCTCAATACCACATCTGGACGGGCTGCTATTGAGGCGTCGAAAATTTTACGCCGTAGCGCAATCCAATATAAAGTGTATTACGATACTACGATGAATGCGGCCTATGCCACAACTGCCGCATTAGACTGCGATCCAGCACAATATGTTGTTTCATTGCAAACACTTTATGCATAAATATTGACTAAAAAGTAAGCCTGTAAAATACATAGCGGCTGACAGATTTGCGCAAAACAAGAACCTTAGTACGATTAAAATATAGTACTAAGGTTGATTTAAAAATGGTGATAATTTGCAGGCTTTTCGCACTTGTATTAACTTTACGCTAAATAAACCTTAATCACTTGCCATTGACTAATGTTGCATCTTATTTATTTGCTATATCCAAATTATAAGTAAATTTTTATTTAAATTGTCGACGATTTAATTAATTGTATTTATTTAGAATTTTGATTAACTATAGCTAAAATATCGGCCTCTGTCAGTTTCTGCGTCGGATTAGCAAAAGCGTAACAAGTTGGTTTTTTGTCAATAAAGACCTCTGATGTAAAATCCAAATTCTTAATATCATTAAAAATCCAGGCAGCAAGATAATAATTTTGTGTGCCGGTTAAATGATAATAAAGGTGAGATCCGCACTGCTGACAAAATGCTCTTTCAGCCCATTGTGATGAAGGATAATGACGTATATTGTCTTGACCTTCTACGGTAAGCTCACCGTTATACATTAATGACATAAAAGGTCCGGCACTCCACTTCCGACAGGTTTCACAGTGACAGGCACTTAAATGTAAGTTTTTGAAAGGGACAACCAACTTAACTTTGCCACATAAACATGTCCCATGATACTCAGTTGACATAAATACTCCTTTTTGATTGAAATGAATAATTTTTACTCAAACCTAAATCATTATAACTAAAAAACAAGCAAATCTTGTCAAGAAGTTTCAGAAACACCCTACGTTTTAGTAAAAAAACCGTATTTATTTGTTTAAAAATGTTTAAAATTAGCTCGATTAAGCAAAAAGGTATTGCTTTATTATTTTATTACTATAATATAGCCACCTCTTTGACGCGGGGTGGAGCAGCTTGGTAGCTCGTCGGGCTCATAACCCGAAGGTCGTTGGTTCAAATCCAGCCCCCGCAACCAATTCCTCAAAAATCTATTCTAAATTATTCTTAATAATAAACTATTCTGATTTCGGTACAGCCAGTAGCGTTGATACAGCTTCACTAATTCTTCTAGCAATATAGCTATTATTCATGGTGTACAAATGGATACCGTCAACATTTTGTGAAACCAAATCAACAATCTGATCGATAGCATAAGCAATACCGGCGTCACGGAACGCATCAGGGTGATGCTCGTATTTCTCCATCATCTGTTTGAATTTCTTCGGTAGATTTACGCCACACATCGATACCATACGTTCAATTTGGTTTTTGTTCGTTACCGGCATAATCCCTGCTTCAATTGGTACATTAATTCCCATATCACGGGCTTTGTCTAAGAAAGTATAAAAATAGTCATTATCAAAAAATAGCTGTGATATGAGTTGATCTGTTCCGGCACTCACCTTTTCTTTTAAATGTATTAAATCTTGTTTTAGCGTTGATGCTTCAAGATGTCCTTCAGGATAACATGCCCCAATCACATTAAAATCACCATTTTCTTTAATAAATGAAACCAGCTCGCTGGCATAGCGAAAATCATCTTTAGGTGTAACTGTCGGGCTAATATCGCCTCGCAGTGCAAGCACATTATCGATACCGGCACATTTAAGATCATGAAGAATTTTTTGCATTTCTGCTTTATCAAAATTAATTCCCGGCAAATGAGCAACACTTTCAATGCCATAAGTATGTTTGACAGAGTGGGCGATATCAATTGTCGTTTGACCATTCAAACTACCACCAGCGCCATAAGTAACACTGATAAAATCAGGTTTGAAGTAACCAAGTTCACGCAATGTGCTATAGATTGTCTCTAAAGGTGACGTTTTTTTAGGGGGAAAAACTTCAAAAGAGAACACGGTTTTTTTATTAAAGAGTAAATTTGTTTTCATCTGTATCATCCATTGGTGTGATTACTATTATCCTTACTGACATTTCCGCCGCCAAAATCGGCGGCGGAAATTAAGGTAAAGCAAATTAATTAACGCAACAGTGTTAATTAAGCGTTTTTCGAACTTCTAATGTTGCTTGAACTAAATGTTCTAAACTTGCAACAACTTCTTTCTCACCACGAGTTTTTAAACCACAATCCGGATTAATCCAAAGTTTTTGCTTGTCAATTTTTGCCAGTAACTTCTCAATTGTTGCTTTGATTTCAGCAACCGGTGGTACACGTGGTGAATGGATATCATAAACACCCGGTCCAACTTCAGTTTTAAAGTTATTGGCTTTAAGTACATCAATCAATTGTAGATTAGAACGTGATGCTTCAAATGAAATCACATCAGCATCCATGGCATCGATATCTTTGATAATGTCAGCAAATTCGCTATAACACATATGTGTATGAATTTGTGTATCAGCTTGTACTTTGCTGTGTACTAATCTAAATGCCGGAATAGCCCAATCAAGATATTCACTATTCCAATCAGCTTTACGTAATGGTAATTTCTCTTTTAACGCTGCTTCATCAATTTGGATGACTTTAATGCCGGCCGCTTCAAGATCTAACACTTCATCACTGATTGCTAAACCAATTTGGAATACTGACTCTTTTTGTGAAATATCTTCACGAGGGAACGACCAGTTAAGGATCGTCACTGGGCCAGTTAACATGCCTTTAACGGGTTTGTCAGTTAGGCTTTGTGCATATTGTGAATATTCAACGGTAATTGGTTTAGAGCGTGAAATATCACCCCATACAATGGGTGGCTTAACACAACGAGTACCATATGATTGCACCCATGCTTTTTCAGTAAAGACAAAACCATTTAAGCTTTCACCAAAATATTCAACCATGTCATTACGTTCAAATTCGCCGTGAACTAACACATCAATACCAATCTGTTCTTGAAGCTTGATGCATTCTGCAATTTTTTGTTTGTTAAACTCGGTATATTCATTTAAACAAATTTCACCTTTCTTGAATTTTGCACGGTTTAAACGTACATCAGGTGTTTGCGGGAATGAACCAATCGTTGTTGTAGGTAATAATGGCAAATTAAAGGCTTTTTTCTGTGCTGCTTCACGTACTGAAAATTCCGGTAGACGAGTAAAATCAGACGCTTTTAAAGCCGAAACTTTTTGACGTACCGCTTGATTTGCTCCTTCACGCTCACGCGTAAATAGGGTTTGATTTGCTTTGTAAGCCGGACTATTTTCAAAATTTGAATCTTTGACTAATTCACCCAGTTCAGCTAACTCTTGTAGCTTTTCTTGAGCAAAAGCAAAATAAGCTCGTTGTTGAATCGTTAATTTAGTTTCGTTTTGTAATGTATAAGGTACATGCAGTAACGAACAGGAAGTATTAATCACAATGTTTGCCGCTTTTTGCTTAATTTTTGCGACTAATTCCAATGTTTTTTTATAATTATTTTTCCAAATATTTTTACCATTTACCACACCAGCAAATAACACTTTATCAGCCGGGAAACCATGACTTTCAAGTAATGCTAAGGATTGTTTACCTTCAACAAAATCAAGCCCGATACCGTCAAATGGTAACGCCACTAATTGTTGGTAACAATCACGCACATCGCCAAAGTAAGTTTGTAAAACCACTTTGGTTGTACCTTTAACTGATAAAATTGACTGATAAAGCTCATTGAATAAAGCGATATCTTCATGAGTTAAATCAGTCACTAAAATTGGCTCATCAATTTGTATCCACTGCGCACCAAGTGCAGTAAATTTCTGAATAATTTCTTGATAGGCTTTAATAATATCGGCTTTAAAATCAACAAGCTGTTTATTACCTAAATACTGTGCTAATTTGAAAAAGGTTAATGCGCCAATCACAACCGGTTTGGTTTGAATACCTAGTGCTTTGGCTTCTTGATATTCGTCAAAAGGTTTGGTGCAGGCTAATTTTATTTGTAGTGAATCTTCAATTTCTGGCACTAAGTAGTGATAATTAGTGTTAAACCATTTTTTCATTGCCAACGCTCGCACATCACCTTTTTCACCTTGATAACCACGCGCCATGGCAAAATAACGATCGAGTTCAGGTAAGCCTAAATCTTGATAACGTTTCGGGATAACATTCAGTAAACAGGCCGTATCTAATACTGCATCATAAAATGAAAAGTCATTAGATGAGATTAAAGCAATTTTATGTGAGGCTTGTTGTTGTAGATGTTCAGCACGTAGGGCTTTTGCTTCATTTAATAATTCAGCTTGGGTTTTGTTACCTTTAAAATAAGCTTCGGTTGCAAATTTAAGCTCACGAAGTTTACCAACACGAGGATATCCAATAACTGCAGTATTCATTTTCTTTTCCTTATTTAGCATTTAGCACTTTTCTTTAGTGGTTAAAAAGATAGCAAAAAAAAATGTTATTGAATAATTCTAGTTTTTTATCAAAAGATATAGTTTTTAGCTATATCAAAAGGTATAAAAAATCCCTCAGTTTTTCAACAGAAGGATTGAAATAGATGAAAATTAATAAATTAACTACTGGCGCCATTCGCCACGGATTGGTCTTGAAAAATGAGCAAGCACAGCGATCATACAGATTTCGATCGATACACCCCAATAGATATGCCCTAAAATTTCACTCCAAAGTTCATAACCATTTAGGTTCCATAACCAACCAACGGTGCCTTGCGGATCATAAGCGGGATGACGAAAACCTAATAGCGGAATTAAAAAACCGTGCATCATAACGGTAATGATAATGCCATAAAATGCACCATACCATAATCGAATATTATTCCAGAAGTAGGCAATAAATACATAAACGAAGGCAAAGGCAAAACTAAATAACCAGTGATAAAGTGTTACTGCGCCCGAAACGATTGCCGTTTGGTAAACATAATCAAGTGAATGAGAATTAATGCCTAACCAACCAAGCCATGCATCAATGTGTGCCGCAGGTGGTGAAATTTCCCCAGGAACACGAGGAGGCATATTAACTTCAGAACCCCATTTAACCAGTGCGCTAATGAATCCACCAATCAGAGTAGTCCAAACAATAATTTGACGATTTATTTTATTTCCAAACATTTAAAATTTCCTATTTATTGTTAAAATTCTTCGAATTATATTGCATATTAATGGGTGTTAAAAGAGGAAAAACAAGATAAATAAACAAAAAAATCTATTATAACAATCGATAAAACTTGTTTTAAAATGAAAGTGTCAAATAAAAACACTCAATCCATTTATATATTATCAAAAATCAATGAAGCCTTTATTATTTAACTGTTAGCAACAATAAATAATAATGGATACTCAATTAGTTAACACATTACAAATTACTCATAAAATATAAAAACTGTATTTATTTACAGTGTTTTTATTGCTATACTGTTTTTATCATCAATAGTACTGTTTATTAAAAATATTATGATAACTCAACTTACTATCAATAATTTTGCTATCGTCGATCAGTTGTTAGTGGATTTTACAACAGGGATGACCGCAATTACGGGTGAAACAGGTGCAGGTAAATCGATTGCGATCGATGCATTAGGGCTTTGTTTAGGGAATCGTTCCGATGCTTCATCTATCCGATCCGGCGCTGATCGTGTCGATATTTCAGCTTGCTTTGTGCTTGATGACACCCCCGCTGCCTTTTCTTGGCTAACTGAGAATCAGCTAGATGAAGGTAATGAGTGTATTTTACGACGAGTTATTAACCAAGATGGACGTTCTAAAGCCTTTATTAATGGTCGGGCAGTACCAATATCACAACTGAAAGATTTAGGACAACTATTGATTCAAATTCATGGTCAACATGAGCCTCAGCGACTTTTACGTAGTGACTATCAACAGCTTTTACTTAACCATTATATGAATGAGCCATCGTTGCTTAGTCAAATGAATCAAGCATATAAACAGTGGAAAACAGCTTGTCAAACTTATCAGCAATATCAAACCTCCAGACAAGAGCGTGAAGCACATATTCAACTTTTACAATATCAACTTAAAGAGCTTAATGAGTTTTCCCCTATTGAAGGTGAATATCAGCAAATTGATGAAGAATATAAACGCCTTTCCAACAGTGAACAGTTAATTCAGCTTAGCCAACAATCAGTGATGCTGTTGGACGAAGCCGAAGAATATAATGTCAGTAACTTACTCAATAGCGTGAAACATACCGTACAGGAGTTATCGGCTTTAGATCCAACTCTAAGCGATATTTGTAATTTACTTGAGGAAGCTTCCATTCAAATTAAAGAAGCCAGCTACGAACTACGCCATTATAGTGAGAGTTTAGAGCTTGACCCTGCCCGTGTGATGCAACTTGAACAGCGACTTTCAAAACAAATAGCCTTAGCTCGTAAACACCATGTGGCTCCTGAAGCTTTACCGGAATTACATCAAAATCTTTTAGCTGAGTTTAAGCAAATTAATCAACAAGACGAACAAAGCGAACAACTGAAAGCTGACATTAATAAATACCACCAAGTCACATTAGAACTTGCCAGTAAATTACATCAAAAACGTTTAGCCATCAGTAAAACCTTAGCGAAAAAAGTGACTGCTATTATGCATGAGTTATCGATGCCAAATGGGCAATTTAGTATTGAAATTGCCTATGATGAAAATCGGTTAAATGAAGATGGTGCCGATCAAGTCACGTTTTTAGTAACAACTAATGCCGGTCAACTCGCACAACCATTGGCTAAAGTTGCATCGGGCGGGGAGTTATCTCGTATTGCCCTTGCCATTCAAGTTTTAACTGCGCAAAAAATGGATACACCTGCATTAATTTTTGACGAAATCGATGTCGGTATCAGTGGCTCTACAGCGGCAAAGGTAGGGCAACTGTTAAGACAATTAGGTCAATCAACACAAGTTATTACAGTCACGCATTTACCACAAGTAGCTGGTCAAGCCAATCAACACTATTTTGTCAGTAAAGAAACCAACGGTAAACAAACATCAACCGATATGCAAAAATTGGATGAAAAGGGTCGTATAAACGAACTGGCACGGCTTTTAGGCGGGGATAAAATTACTAATGCAACATTAGCCAATGCGAAAGAGCTACTTATTATCTAATTGAATTGTGGTAATATAACGCTTTCGATTTGGCTATAAAGGAAACTCGATCATGAATCTAGCGGGTAAACATATTCTATTAGGGATTGCCGGAGGCATTGCAGCTTATAAATGCCCTGATCTTGTTCGCCAATTAAAAAAAGCCGGGGCGCAGGTACATGTGGTACTCACTGAGTCAGCGAGCCACTTTGTCACACCGCTAACACTACAGGCAGTATCCGCAAACCCTGTATCAAGCGACCTGTTTGATCCGTCAGCTGAATTATCAATGAGCCATATTGAGCTGGCAAAGTGGGCTGATTTAGTTTTAATCGCACCCGCCACTGCAAATATCATTGCCAAAATAGCCAATGGTATTGCTGATGATCTATTATCGACTGTTTGTTTAGCAACACCAGCGCCAATAGCTATAGCGCCGGCGATGAATCAACAAATGTATAAAGCAGCAGCAACGCAACATAACCTTTCCATTTTAAGTGCCAGAAATTGCCTAATTTTAGGGCCGGATACAGGTTTTCAGGCGTGCGGTGATTGTGGTCCGGGTAGAATGCTCGAGCCACAAACGATGATAAACCAACTCGATCGTTACTTCGCTGATTCATCTTTACTTGCCGGAACATCAATTACTATTACCGCCGGACCAACGATTGAAGAAATCGATCCAGTCCGCTATATCAGCAATTACAGTTCAGGTAAAATGGGCTTTGCTATTGCAAAAGCTGCGGCTGAAATGGGGGCAACGGTCACTCTTATTAGTGGACCGGTAAATTTAGATACACCGAATAATGTCAATCGAATTGATGTTAAAAGTGCAAATCAAATGTATAATGAAGCTATCAAGTTTGCCAAAAAATCGTCTATTTTTATTTCTTGTGCTGCCGTAGCCGATTACCGTGCTGAAACAATCGCCAAGAAAAAAATAAAAAAAACAGATGACAACAATGAGCTAATTATCAAATTAGTCAAAAATCCAGATATTGTTGCCACTGTTGCTGCATTAAAAAGACAGCGCCCTTTTGTAGTAGGTTTTGCTGCCGAAACCAACAATGTTAAGGCTTATGCCCTTAAAAAACTAACTGACAAAAATTTAGATTTAATTTGTGCTAATGATGTTTCCGATAAAAGTATTGGTTTTAATTCAGATCAAAATGCATTAACCCTTTACTGGCAAAATGGTGAGCAAAAATTACCATTAGATAATAAACAGCAATTAGCCAAACACTTACTTGAAGCATTGATAATACGATATAAAGCGAGTCATGATGAAAAGAAAAATCGATATTAAAATATTAGATAAACGTTTAGGTGAGACATTTCCACTGCCAACCTATGCCACTGAAGGATCAGCGGGTATTGATTTGCGTGCAATGTTTGACAAAACAACCGAAATCAAGCCAGGCGAAACCATTTTAACCCCTACGGGTTTATCAATGCATATTGCTGATCCAAATTTAGCCGCATTAGTTCTACCTCGCTCCGGTTTAGGCTCTAAAAATGGGATTGTATTAGGTAATTTAGTCGGTTTAATCGACTCTGATTATCAAGGGCAACTGTTTGTACCAATTTGGAACAGAAGCCAAACGCCTTTTGTGATTGAACAAGGCGATCGAATTGCGCAATTAATTATTGTGCCAGTTGTTCAAGCTGAATTTAATATTGTTGATGAATTTACCGAGTCAGTGCGCGGTGAAGGTGGATTTGGACATTCGGGTAAAAAATGATTGTGAGTAATAAAAATAAAAATCGCAAAGAGGATATATTACAAGCGTTGGCAACAATGCTTCAATCCAATGAAGGGACACAGCGAATTACTACTGCTAAACTAGCCGCGACCGTTGGGGTGTCTGAGGCGGCGCTCTATCGTCATTTTCCAAGTAAAACCAAAATGTTTGAAAGTTTAATTGTCTATATTGAGGATATTTTACTTTCTCGTATCAATGTTATCTTACAAGACGAGCCTAACACAATGATTCGTTTGAAGTTAATTTTAGCGTTGATATTAGGCTTTTCAGAAAAAAATCCTGGCTTAACCCGAATTATGACCGGGCATGCCTTAATGTTTGAACAAGATCAATTACAAGAACGCATCAGCCAACTATTTGAACGAATAGAAACACAAATTAAGCAAGTTTTACGAGAGCGTAAAATCCGTGAAGGAGTTGGATTTACCACCGACGAGCGAATTTTATCGAGCCAATTATTAGCTTTCTGTGAAGGTATGATGTCCCGTTATTCTCGTTCAGGATTCGAGTATCTACCGACGATAAATTTTGAGACACGTTGGGCATTATTAGCTAAACAATTAGTGTAAAAAATAACTAGCTACTTTTATGTATCAATTACGTGATCAACTATCAAGGATTCCATTATGAATTTCGAAAATACTATGGAACAAATCATCTTATTTATTGAAAAATATGATAGTGTTGTTCTAAATTATATCGCCCATTTTTGTTTTGCCATTATTATTTTCATCCTTGGGCGGATGATTGCCAGATTTATTAGTCGTCAATTTAGACGCATTTTAACCAGTCGTGATGTCGATCCGACAGTAGTTAAGTTTGTGAGTGCTTTATCTTATTATGCCATTATTATTGTATCGCTGGTTGCCGTATTAGGCCAATTAGGTGTACAAACCGCTTCAATTGTCGCTGTAATCGGTGCAGCCGGTTTAGCCGTCGGTTTAGCCTTACAAGGGTCACTATCTAACTTTGCCGCAGGGGTAATTTTAATAATTTTTCGCCCATTTAAAGTGGGTGAAACAGTCATTATTAATAATCAACGAGGTGTAATAGACTCAATTCAAATCTTCTCTACCACAATTATTACTCCAACCAATGAATTGGTGGTGATACCTAATAGTCAGGTAGTGAGTGCCAATATTATCAATTATACTCGTTTACCGGAAAGACGCTTAGACTTAGTAATTAATGTCGGTTATGATTCTGATATTCAAAAAGTTTATCAAGTGTTAACACACGCAGTTAACCAAACTCAGAATATTTTGACCAGTAAAGAGGCCATCATTCGTTTGGATCTTTTAGATGCTTCGTCGATGAACTTTAATGTCTTAGTTTGGACGCTTAATGCCAATTATGGATCGGTCAAGGCCGAGTTACTTGAAAATATTAAAAACAGCTTAACTGAAAATGGCATCAACATTCCTTATCCAACTATGGATGTCAATGTTAATCCAAACCATTAAATAGATTAATAACCTATCTGCTAACCAATAACGGATAGGTTATTTTACCCACCTCACTAAATTAAATAGTCTTGATCCATATTTAGCGCTGGTTTGTCACAGTCGGGGCAACCAACCACTTTTGCCGGCACGCCAGCGACAGTTGTGTGCGCAGACACTGGCTCTAATACCACTGAACCGGCACCGATTTTAGCCCCTTTGCCAATTTCAATATTTCCTAAAATAGTAGAGTGTGCACCAATCATTACTCCCTCTCGAATTTTAGGATGACGATCACCGTTTTCTTTACCTGTACCGCCTAGTGTTACTGATTGTAAAATAGAAACATCATTTTCAATCACAACCGTTTCACCAATTACAATGCCAGTTGCATGATCAAACATCACACCACAACCAATTTTTGCCGCAGGGTGAATATCCACACCAAAAACAATAGCAATCTGACTTTGTAAGAATGTGGCTAAAGATTTACGATTTTGCATCCAAAGCCAATGTGCTATTCGGTATGCTTGTAAAGATAAAAAACCTTTATAATAGAGTAATGGCGTTGTGTAGTAGTTGGTTGCCGGATCGCGAATATAAACGGCCAAAATATCGGTAATAGCAGCCTTGATAATCCCCTTATCAGCCTCATACGTTTGACGGGCTATCTCTCGAATTTCAATTGCTGGCATAACTTGCGTAGCCAGTTTATTTGCCAAAATATAACTTAATGCACTGCCTAAATTTTCATGATTTAATAGCGTTGCATGGAAATAACTGGCTAACATGGGTTCACTTTCAACTAATTCTGTCGCTTCTTGCCGAATGGCTTGCCATAGCATATCGGGTTTAACAACCGTTTTTATATTGTTCACAACAACTACCTATAGATATTAATCAATATAGTGAACATTGTTTCTCAAACTTAACAAGTAAGCAAGCATTGTCTGCATTAACCGATATCAAAAACAGAAAAATGGAAACAATTTGTTTCCATTTTATCTATATATTTCATGATTGATGGGATTGAAGCTTAGCTTTTTTATCATCACATAGAGTAAATATACCAATGAGTAAAATTGTAAGAACAATACTGGCAAGAATATAAAACGTGGTTGTAAACCCGTTATTGTCAAATAACTTACCGACTATCCATGACAGCACAATAACACCAATATTTGATGAAATATTAAATCCGACTAAATAAAGGGTAGAAGACAACCTTGCATCAAAATTCGCAACTACATATTTAAATACCGCTAAAATAAATAACGGTGTTTCGATAGCATGAAAGAGTTTAACAAATGAAATTAAATAAACATTATCCAATGTGGCAGATAACGCAATGCGACAAATCATCACTAATACGGCAATTAATAGCGATCTTTTAGCGCCCATTTTATTAATAAAATAAGGAGCCAAAATCATAAAGCCCGCTTCTAAAAAGACTTGGAAGGAATTTAAATAACCATAGGTTTCATAACTATCTTCGGGTATTTCAAAAAAACTGGTATAGAAATTAGGAAATAACTGCTGATCATAAATAGTATAAAAACTATTGGTACCAATGATAAAAAAGACAAATAACCAAAACTTCTTCATACCAAATAGTGAAAAAATTTCGCTCATGGTTGGTATCGTTGATTTTGTTTTAGCTAAAACTTCACTACTGTTATCGGTTTTTGATGCTGGATCGTGTTTAGGTTTAAAAGCAAGGTTAATGACAAAATAGGTTGTAGCAATAACCGATGCCATCCAGAAGTTAATATGCGGATTAATACCAAATAAGATACCTGCAATGAATGTAGCAATCGCATAACCAAATGATCCCCAAAATCGAGCGGGTCCAAATTCAAAACCAAATAATCGACTAATACGCTCGATAAACGAATCAATTAATGCACAACCCGAAATAAAGCCAGCACTTAACACCGGTGCTCCAATGCAAGCTCCCAAAATAAAATCGTTTTTAAGTAGAGGTTCATACACATATATTAAAAATGGCCCAATAAGAATCATTACAATACTTTGGAAGGTAATTATCGCCTTTCCGATTTGTAATTTATCTTGAATAACACCGTAGAAGATCATAAAAAACATGGCAGCAGCTGAGTTAGCGGAATAAACAATTCCCAATTGTTCGCCGGATAATCCTATATTACTTTTTAGCCAAATGGCATAAAAAGACCACCAAAGCGACCAAGCTGCATAAAAAGTAATAAGGTAACCTGATGAGAACCAATAGTTTCTATTATATATAATATTCATATTCATATTCATTACTCTTATGTTGTTGAAGTTTAACGTTAACATGTTAAGGTTAACATTATTGTCATAATTAATATGAAATAGATAGTATCGATTATCATAATTGTTACTTACCTCACACTTTTTATCATTTTTATTTGTGGTATCATCAAAATAATAAATTTGAATAATTAATCTTTTAATGCTGAGCAAAAAGGGTTTAACTATGGTTTCACTTAAGGATGTTGCAAAGTTGGCATCGGTATCATTGATGACGGTATCACGTGCAATTAATAATCCGGAAAAACTAAATAAAGAGACTTATAAACGAGTCAAAAAGGCGATTGAGCAACTTAACTATGTTCCGGATTTATCCGCCCGTAAAATACGCGGTGATCATACCGCCCCACACGCTATTGGTGTTTTGGCATTAGAAACGGCAATGACACCATTTTCTGTCGAGCTTTTACAAGCCATTGAAAAAACTGCTCAACAACATGGCTGGAACACCTTTATTGTTAATTTGTTTGATGATAAACAGCCCGATCATGCAATTAACACGTTATTATCTTATCGCCCTGACGGAATTATCTACACGACAATGGGGCTAAGAAAAGTAGAATTACCTGAAAAACTCCTAGGCAAAGATGTTGTATTAGCTAACTGTATCAGTGATTCCGAGCAGCTTGCCTGTTATATTCCTGATGATTACAACGGTCAATATCTGGCAATGCAACAGGTTATTAAAAAAGGTTATCAAAAACCACTTTGTATCTATCTATCTGAAAACACATTAGCCGGTAATATTCGGCGCAAAGCAGCAGAGCAAGCATGGTTAGATGCGGGTCGAAATTTAGATGATATGCTTAGCTATCACACAGTATTACAACATGACCTTGCACAAGAGTATATGATGACGGTGGAAATACTAAAACAGCATTGTAAAAATAAACCGGAATTTGATGTATTGATTTGTGGCAATGATCGAATTGCTTTTGTTGCCTATCAATTCTTACTTAGTCAGGGCTTTAATATTCCAAACGATATTGCAGTGTTAGGTTATGATAATATGGTTGGTACTGGCGAATTGTTCTACCCACCACTAACAACGGTACAGCTTCCACATTACGAAATCGGCGAGCAAGCGGCTTTACATATTATTGGTGGTAACACACAGAAAAAAACCACCTTAGTGGCATCTCCCTTTTCACAACGAGAATCATTATAAGCAGGATCTTAAATCCACCACTTTTTTGTGGTGGATTTAAGATTGGTTAGGCATAAATCGATTTTAATTGCCAACTATCTAATTGCGTCACTACCACCTGACCATTTTCGGCAAATAGATTAATCATTCTTTGAGCCGGTAATTTTGGATAAATACGGCTTGAAAAGCTATATAGATCGCCATTAACAAAGACCTCAACCGAGGAAGCATCTACAAACACATGCAGAGTTAATTTTTTCGTTTTAGGTAAACGAACGCTACGATAACCTTTTAATTCAAGCCCGGAAAGACTGCGATCAAGTACAATACGGTTTGATTGTAAATCAACATATAAAAGCGTCGCCTGCTTACCATCTTCGGTTGCCGCAAGTTGTAAGCCAAAACGTTCAGCATTACTTTGCGTTAAATCGATTTCAACTTTTAACTCACAACTAATAGATTCTATGCGAGTATTTTTAAGTTCATTATTTAATACAATATTGGATAATGATTGCGGTTTTTCACGCAATGCTTCAAGCTCTTTAATTGGTCTGTTACGAACATTATTATGACGATCTAAAATCAGTTCACGAGGCAGGGTAAAAGCGCCCATCCATTTATCCATTTTACTAGGCATGACAGATTCCCACATGTCCATCCAGGCAAAAACAATGCGGCGACCGTCAGCGGCAAGAAACGACTGCGGTGCATAAAAATCATGGCCAAAATCCATTTCTTGAAATGGTTTAATTACGGAGAATGTTTTTCCCGGTTGCCAGTTACCCACAATATAGCCGGATTGGAATCGATTACGATATTGATAACCTTTAGCTTTCATACCTTGTGGTGAAAACATCAATATCCATTTATCGCCGAGAGGGAAAAAGTCAGGGCATTCAAGCATATATACATTGGGATCAATATCGCTGATCAGCACATGATCGAATTGCCATTTTTTAAGATCCTGAGATCGAAAAAGTAAAATTTGCCCCACATCATTGCTATCACGTTGGCCAACGACCATCCACCATAAATCATCTTGTTGCCAGACTTTTGGATCTCGAAAATGCATAATGCCGTCTTCTGGCGTCAAAATTGTGCCCTGTTTTTCAAAATGAATACCGTCTTTACTGGTAGCAAGACATTGGGTTTGGCGGATTTGTTCATCATTACCTTCACCTTTTAACCAAATATGGCCGGTATAAATCAAACACAGTTCACCATTTTTATCGACAGCAGAACCCGAAAAACATCCACTTTTGTCATATTCATTACCCGGAGCAATAGCAATCGGTAATCTTCGCCATGTTACTAAATCATCACTAACAGCATGCCCCCAATGCATTGGCCCCCAATTTTCATCATAAGGATGATGTTGATAAAAGGCGTGATACTGCCCTTTAAAGTAAATCAAACCATTAGGATCATTCATCCAACCCGCTTGTGGCGCCAAATGAAAATGCGGATAATACTGTTTATTCATTTTACTTTCTAATTTTTTAATAGCTTGATTAGCTTTATCAATAGCAGTAGACATAAAATCCCCTTTGTTCATCCTATATATGATTAATATAATAACATGGTACATCAATTTAATTGTTAACGTTAACTATAGGCAAAATAAACAGTAAAATATGTGATGTTAATCACATATTTTTAACGTTAACAATGAATTTTTTTAGAAATCATTTAGTCTATTGTTAATGACTAATTGTTAAACAAAGTCTAATCTATACCTAATTGGCTAAATTAAACAACAAATTGCCAACACAGTAATAAATTTTCAACCAAATTAACCATATATTATATAGAGTAATTAAATGAATAACACAAAAGTCTGGTCGCTTGGGGATGCCGTTATAGATTTATTGCCATTTGGCGATATGAATTATCAAGCTTGCGCTGGTGGTGCGCCGGCTAATGTTGCTATTGGTGTTGCTAAATTGGGACTTCCTTCAGCGTTTATTGGCCGAGTCGGTAACGATCCATTTGGTCATTTTATGGAAAAGACATTCAAACAATACCATGTTGACTGTCAAAGCCTTGAAAAAGACGATAATCATAGAACAAGTACTGTTGTTGTAGATTTGGGTGATAATGGCGAACGTAGCTTTACTTTTTTAGTCTCTCCTTCGGCCGATCAATTTTTATCAAAACAAGCATTGCCTAATTTTAATCAAGATATCTTACATTTTTGTTCTCTTGCACTGGTGGGGCATACCTGCCGGCAAACGCTAAAAACTGCAATTGAAGATCTGACGGCCAAAAATGGGTTGATTAGCTTTGATATTAATTTGCGCGAACAGATGTGGCAAGATAAAGACGAAATGCGCACGGTTATTACGCAATTTTGCCATGATGCCGATATCCTTAAACTGTCTGATGAAGAGCTATTTTGGTTAACAGAAAGTGATGATTGGCATCATGCCTTAAATAAATTAACACAGCATTATAATGCTCCGCTTAAGTTAATAACTAAAGGAAAAGATGGCAGTATTGTTATATGGCAAGGTAAACGATTTTCTTTTGATTCCTATCATGTCAATAGTGTTGATACAACGGGCGCTGGGGATGCTTTTGTGTCAGGATTGTTAAGTAGCATTGCTTCATCAGGAATGCCCGAAGATAAATTAATGCTAGAAAGCATGATGACTATTGCCAGTGCCTGTGGTGCATTAGCAACAACCAAAAAAGGGGCGTTGACGGCGCTACCCGATAGCGCATTTTTACAATCATTTATTGGCGACAATCCAGCCTTAACCGCTAAACAAATGGCATAATTTAATGACAGAAAAAGAAAAGATGCTCGCCGGTTTGTTATACGATCCCTGTATCAATTTACTGGCTAAAGAACGGCTTTATGCGCAAGATCTCTGCTTTCAAATTAATCAACTATCACCACTGGTTGAAGAGCAGCGACAACGATTATTTCAAACCCTGTTAGGAAAAACAGGAAAACTATTTACAATTATGCCCGGTTTTCAATGTGATTATGGCTACAATATTGAAATTGGAGAGAATTTTTTTGCTAATTTTAACTGCATCATGCTTGATGCGGCCAAAATTACATTCGGAGATAATGTCCTTGTCGCACCCAAATGCGGTTTTTATACCTCAGGTCACCCACTTGATAGCCAAATACGCAACAGTGGGCTTGAGTTTGCCAAACCGATTACGATCGGTAATAACGTTTGGATTGGTGGTAACGTAATTGTACTACCCAATGTGACTATCGGCGATAATACGGTTATTGCAGCTGGCAGTATTGTGGATCGAGATATTCCTTCAAATGTCGTTGCCATGGGCACGCCATGCCGAGTGTATAAAACGCTTTAATGCCATTTAAACTATCTGTTTGCTACATTGTGCTCTAGCCCATGCATCAATAATGAACACATCATCAATAGTGGCAGGTTCCGGAAAATTAAGTTGATCTAACGTGGTTGCAACCTGTTTGGCAATATCCATAAAACCAATTTTATGCTGTAAAAATGCTTCAACCGCCACTTCATTGGCAGCGTTAAGCGCTGTTGTTGCCGCTTGCCCTTCACCACAAGCCTCAATGGCTAATTTTAAGCATGGATAGCGAATAAAATCGGGTTGATTGAAGGTTAATGATGAGATTTGAGTAAAATCTAAAGCAGGTACACCGGATGAAATACGTAATGGATAAGACATTGAATAAGCAATTGGCGTACACATATCTGGCACGCCTAATTCTGCAATAATACTGCCATCTAGATAACGAACCATTGAGTGAATAATCGATTGAGGATGTACAATAATCTCCATTTGCTCAGAACTAGCATTAAACAACCAACGAGCTTCAATATATTCCAAGCCTTTATTCATCATCGTTGCCGAATCAACAGAAATTTTTTTACCCATTGACCAGTTAGGATGTAAAGTCGCTTGCGCAGGCGTGACTGAAGTTAATTGATTTAACGGTATCTCCCGAAAAGGCCCGCCAGATCCTGTTAACACAATTTTGGCGATACCATGATCAGTCAGATTAGCAAATCCAAGATCATGTTGCACTGCGGTAGGTAAACTTTGAAAGATCGCATTATGTTCACTATCGACCGGCAGTAGCTCGGCGCCATATTGCTTCACCGCTTGCATAAATAAATGCCCACAAGTGACTAATGACTCTTTATTAGCGAGTAAAATGCGTTTACCTTTTTTAATTGCAGCAAGAGTCGGCCTTAATCCCGCAGCACCAACAATTGCAGCCATAACTTGGTTAACTTCGGGGAGCTGTGCTAAATCACACATAGCTTGCTCACCACTCAGTACTTCTATATTCAATTTTAGGTTAGCTAAATTTGCTTTAAGCTGCTGCGCTGCTTGTTTGCTCGCCATAGCAACATATTTTGGTTTAAACTCCTGACACTGCTCTGTCATTTTTGCAACATTAGCGCCACCTACTAGCACATAAGCTTTGTATAAAGTTGGATTTTGCCGAATGACGGCTAACGTGCTACAGCCGATCGATCCTGTTGAACCTAAAATTGCGATATTTTTCATAATTAATAAATTAAACCAATGTTATTTTCTTCAAAGTAAGCGACGTAGCCTAAATCCGGTGCTCTATCGGTCATCACCAAATTAAACTGATCAAGGTTACAAATAAAAGCCGGTTTAACTTGATTAAACTTAGTATGATCGGCAATTAAAATATTTTGATTAGATTTTTTCATCGCCTGATGCTTCATATTCAGTTCATCAAAATGGTAACAAGTTGCACCTTGAGTGAGATCAATTCCTGCTGCCGAAATAAAAGCTTTATTTGGACAGATAAAATCGAGCGGATTATGGGAACTAATATTGGTAAAAATTGCATTATTAAGCTGATACTGCCCACCGCATAAAATGATTTTACATTTTGGTTTGTTTTGTAACGCTAGAAAGGCATTGAGTGAATAGCAGATTGCAGTAAAGGCAATATCATCATTAATTTCATCAATGATAAATTGCATGGTTGTACCGCAATCAAAAAAAATAGTATCGTTCTCATCAACAAATTGACTAACTAGTTTGCCAATATAACGCTTTTCATCTACATGTTTATCTTTTTGATCTGAAACAAAATATTGCGATATGGTATGGCGTGCTTGGTTAACAACATAACCGCCTAAAACAGCTAAACATGATGATTGATTGCTAAGATCTCGACGAATTGTCATTTCAGAAACAGCAAGCATTTGCGCTGCTTGCTTTAAATGAATTTTATCGGTAGTTTTTAATTGCTCAATAAGTGCATTAACTCTTTTTTGCGGTTGCGTTTCCATTGCCATTCCATAAATAGCAATAAGCTACTATACAGTAGCTTATAAAAGGATGAATTAATAGCCGCTAGATGATGCTTTATCGCCTGATACAATTGCAATACCAGCACTAGCGCCTAACCGTGTTGCACCAGCTTGAACCATTTTTTCAGCAGTTTGACGATCTCTAATGCCACCTGATGCTTTAACACCCATTTTATCACCGACTGTTTCGCGCATCAATTTAACATCTTCAACTGTTGCCCCTGATAAGCTAAAACCGGTTGAAGTTTTAACAAAAGCAACGCCAATTTCTTTACAAATTGTACAAACTGTAACGATTTCTTCTTTAGTTAATAAGCAAGTTTCTAAAATAACTTTTAACGGCACTGAACCACAAGCATTAAATACTGCTTGAATATCTTCTTTAACCGCCGTTAAATCATTGCTTTTTAGCCAGCCGACATTGATAACCATATCGATCTCTTCTGCGCCAGCTTTGACTGCCATTTCAGTCTCAAATGCTTTAGCAGAAGTCAGCATAGCACCTAAAGGAAAGCCAACGACTGAACAAACCTTTACATCGCTACCTTTAAGCAAGCTAGCGACTAAAGGCACATAGCCTGAATTAACACATACAGAATAGAAATGATACTGCTTTGCTTCTTCACAAAGTTTACGTATTTGATCTTCTGTGGCATTCATCGCCAGTAAAGTATGATCAATATACTTTGCATAATCCATAATGATGTCCTTTAATTGTGTTTAGTAATGTCTAGTAAATAATAGTCTTTAGTAAATGTTAGTAATGTTATAAAAATAACACATATAGCCCTATAATGTTATTTCCGTAACATTATATACTTAAATTTTGATAATTAAAAACTAAACTATTTACTAAACTATTTAATAAACTTAAACAATTAAATCAAATTGAAGTGGTTGGTATGAAAAAGCTAAGCAATGCGCAATTTAACATTACCTATTAATTGAAGTTATGATACGTGATTCACTAAATCAACTTGGAAACCATGATTTTGACAAACTTGATTAACTTTAGTGGCAAATAATGCACTAATACAAATAGAATCTTTTACCTTTTAATTGTGCACAAGCGCATTATTTGTATTGATCAACTATAGATAAACTCAGTTAGACTTTATATCGCTTAAATAGAAGGATAACTGTTTATTGAGTGATTTTTTATTTTTGATCTATTCGCTAACGGATAAAACTAATATTTTGTATTTTTTAGCGGTAATGAAATGATTGATAATTGATAGGTAAAAAATCAAAAAGCCTAGTTTTATCAACTAGGCTTTTTAGACAAGAGATTAAAATTCCATTAACTCTTTTTCTTTATCTGCAAGCACTGCATCTAATTTTTTGATAGCTGCATCTGTTGCTTTTTGAATTAAATCTTGTGATTTACGTTCATCATCTTCTGAGATTTCTTTATCTTTTAACAAAGCTTTGATTTGATCGTTGGCATCACGACGAATATTACGAATTGACACACGACCTTGTTCTGCCTCATTACGAACTATTTTAGTTAAATCACGGCGACGTTCTTCAGTTAACGGTGGCAAAGGTACTCGAATAACTGTCCCGGCTGAAGCAGGGTTAAGCCCTAAATCAGAAGTTAAAATTGCTTTTTCAATCATTGGCGTTAATGATTTATCAAACACCGTAATAGCCAGCGTTCTTGCATCTTCAGCAACAACATTAGCTAATTGACGTAGTGGTGTTGGGCTACCATAGTATTCAACCATAATTCCGTCTAATAAGCTTGGTGAAGCACGCCCGGTTCTAACTTTAGAAATATGATTTTGAAACGCCTCAATACTTTTTTCCATGCGCGCTTGCGCTTCTTTTTGAATCTCGTTTAACATAATAAAAACCTTATTTAAAATAAAGATGACTAACAGCTAACTGTAGCCTGATTATTAATTAATGTTCCTTCTTGTTCACCTAAGATGACTCGGCGTAATGCTCCTGATTTATTCATATTAAATACACAAATAGGCAGGTTATGATCACGAGCTAAAGTAAACGCTGCTAAATCCATGACTTTTAATTCATCATCTAACACTTTTTCATAATTTAATGTTTTATATAGTGTTGCATTAGGATCTTTAACAGGATCGGCTGAATATACCCCATCAACTTTGGTTGCTTTTAAAACAACATCTGCTTCAATCTCGATACCACGTAAGCAAGCGGCAGAATCAGTTGTAAAAAATGGGTTACCTGTCCCGGCAGAAAGAATAACGACTTTACCATGGCGAAGTAAGCTAATTGCTTCAGTCCAACGGTAGTCATCACACACACCATTTAATGGTATTGCCGACATTAAACGTGCATTAACTTCAATTCGATGCAGCGCATCACGCATGGCAAGTCCATTCATCACCGTTGCTAACATTCCCATGTGATCACCAACGACACGATTCATACCCGCTTTAGCAAGGCCTGCACCACGAAATAGATTACCGCCCCCAATAACAACAGCAACTTGAACATTCATTTCGATAAGTTCTTTGATTTCTTGCGCCATGCGGTCAAGAACGGTTGGATCAATACCAAAACCTTCATCGCCTTGTAGTGCTTCGCCACTGAGTTTAAGAAGAATACGTTTATAGAAAGGGGTTACCATATGAAGTCTCACTATTTCGTTATTTAATTACCTAATTAGCTAGAATAACTAGCGGGTAACTATTTTAAAATATTTTGTAGATAAACAAAACCGCCTTACGGCGGCTTAGATAAAACAATTAAGATTGTTTCGACATCGCAGCAACTTCAGCTGCAAAATCAACTTCGACTTTTTCGATGCCTTCACCCACTTCAAAGCGGATAAATGTAGCAATTGTCGCTTTTTTCTCTGCAAGTAAATCACCAACAGTTTTGCTTGGATCCATAACAAATGGTTGACCAGTAAGTGATACTTCACCAGTGAATTTACGCATACGGCCTTCAACCATTTTTTCTGCGATTTCACGTGGTTTACCTGACTGCATTGCAATATCGATTTGAATATTACGTTCATGTTCAACAACATCAGCCGGAACATCACTTGGATCAACATATTCTGGTTTGCTTGCAGCGATGTGCATTGCAATATGTTTCACTAATTCTTCATCACAGCCACTGTTTGCCGCAACTAATACACCGATACGTGCACCGTGTTGGTAACTACCAACAACATCACCAGTGATCTCTTGAACACGACGAATACCGATATTTTCACCAATTTTAGCAACTAAAGCAGTACGCTCTTCTTCAAATTTTGCTTGTAAAGCAGCAAGATCAGTAATGTGATCATTTAATGCCGCAGTTGCTACTTTTTCACTAAATGCGATAAAACCTGCATCTTTAGCAACAAAGTCAGTTTCACAGTTGATTTCTAGAATAACACCTGATTTTTTATCAGCAGAAATTTTAGAAATAATCACACCTTCAGCAGCAACACGACCAGCTTTTTTAGCTGCTTTTGCTTGACCTGATTTACGCATATTATCGATAGCAAGATCGATATCGCCATTAGCTTCAACTAATGCTTTTTTACATTCCATCATGCCTGCGCCTGTTCTTTCACGCAGTTCTTTTACCATAGAAGCGGTAACTTCAGCCATTTTTTAATCCTCTATTTAACCGTTATGATGATTTTCATTAGAATGGGTCGATTAATTTTATTATCGACCCTGAAAATATTTGAGTTTATTACTCAGCTGCTGGTGCTTCTTCAACGAAGCTTTCTTCTGATACTGGAGATTGGTTTTGCTCACGACCAGAACGAACAGCTTCAGCAACTGCATTTGCATATAATTGAATTGCACGAATAGCATCATCATTACCAGGAACGATATAATCAATACCATCTGGATCTGAGTTAGTATCAACAACAGCAATGACTGGAATACCTAAATTGTTAGCTTCTTTGATTGCGATATGTTCATGGTCTGCACCAATTACAAAAATCACATCGGGTAAGCCACCCATGTTTTTAATTCCACCCAAGCTATTTTCTAATTTCGCCATTTCACGAGCACGCATTAGTGCTTCTTTTTTGGTTAATTTGTCAAATGTACCATCACTAGCTTGTGTTTCTAAATCTTTTAGACGTTTGATTGATTGACGAACTGTTTTCCAGTTAGTCAACATACCACCTAACCAGCGGTGATTAACATAGTATTGGCCACAACTTTCAGCCGCTTGCTTAATCGCTTCGCTAGCTGCACGTTTTGTACCAACAAATAAAATTTTACCTTTACGCGCTGCAATCTTGTTTAATTCAGCTAAAGCTTCATTAAATAAAGGAACTGTTTTTTCAAGATTGATGATGTGAACTTTGTTGCGTGCACCAAAAATAAATGGTTTCATTTTTGGGTTCCAATAACGAGTTTGGTGTCCAAAGTGTACACCCGCTTGTAACATATCGCGCATTGATACTGTAGTCATGATTTCCTCATTTTGACGTTGGGGTTATGCCTCCACATATCCGCTTTATCCGACCTTATTACTTAAAGTACAAGGCACCCCGGAAAAGAGTAATGATATGTGTGTGTTATAACGTTAATTAAATTTTAAAATTTGTGCTTATAATCCATAATCATTTTGCTAAAAAATAATCTGGAAAGTAGCGCAGGCTTTATACCATATTTAGCTAACTATTACTAGTTTTATTTATATCGATGTGATTTTTATGGGCAAAAAAAAGATTTAAAGTCATAATAAATGGGGATTAAGTTATCGATTAATACCTTAAATTTAATTTTTAGATACCATCAATTTCATTTCATAAAAATACATAATCCACATTTTTTATTACGCTATTTTTATTAAAAAATGATTTAATTAAATCGTTTTTTTATTTTAAATTGGCTCAATTCGACCCGTACCGGCATATCAAACGGTTTAATATAGGTTATGCTAATCACATTTACTATCATAATCGATGAAATATTATTCTTCTGCCTCTGAGACTTGAATAGTGTAACTTTCTTCAAAATAAGAAGCTGGCACATACCAGAAAGCAGAAGACATCTTTCCTTTAATAACAACTTTAATATCACCTGTTATTTTGGGAATGCCTTTCACTGCTAAATAATTATATTCAACATAACCATTTATTTCAGGAAATATAATTTCTAATCCAGAATTTTTTGGATAAATTTCCCTCAGAAATCCTCTTTCTAAAATTGGTCCAGAACCGCCTCGAATGTTAATCGTAGTATAATAATTTTTACCTATAACAGCTTTCGGTAGCTCATGAGGCGTTATCATTACTTTCGGGGCGACGATACAACCTATCAATAAAAAACAGACTGAAAAAACGATACATAATCTTTTAAATTTTAATTTTCTCATTGTTATTATGGTATCTTTTTAAATACCATTCCTGCAAAATTATGGTTCAAAAACCTACTCAATGTTAATGTCATATCTATCTGCTCAAAAAAATAACTTTACCAAAATAATGTTAACTATTTTGTTATTTTCTTTATCGCAACCTTATTGCCGATGAAAAAATGACAACAGCATTTTATCGAAACAGATAACAAATATTAACATTACAAAAATGATACCTAAAGTGTTTCCCTATTCAACAATATTTAAAAAATATCATTGATGAAATATTATTCTTCTGAATCTGCTACATGAATAATATAAATTTTTTTAAAATCACCAGGCGTGATATTCCAGTAAGTCGGAGTCATTCCCCCTTTAATAATAACCTCAATATCACCTGTGATTTTTGGGATCCCTGTCACTGCTATATAATTACGTTCAACCATTCCATCTATTTCACGTAATATTATTTCTAATCCAGAGTTTTCGGGATAAATTCTCGTCCAAAAAGAAAGTGGTCCAGAGCCTCCTTCAACATTAATCGGCGCATAATAATTTTTACCTCTAATTCCTTTTGGTAATTCATTCGGTGTTATAATGACAGGGGTGACAACACAACCTATCAATAAAAAACAGACTAAAAAAACGATGCATAATCTCTTAAATATTAATTTTCTCATTGTAATTATGGTATTTTTTTAAATACCAATCCTCCATAAAATAGTTTACATGTCTGTATACAATGGCAATAGATCCAACTCACGTAGCCGAATATCAACCCGATTCACCGCTTTAATATCATCTGCATTTTCTGTATCAAAAAAATGGGGCAACGTTACCACTAGCGTTCCGGTTACCAGTCCTTCCTCGTTTTTGACACTTACCACATCCGACGATTCGGGTACTATTTCGTGCGTTAATTGAGCCTTGGGTAGATATATCATCCAGCCTGCTGATAGTCTGTCGGGAAAAACAGCTTTTCGGGGTAAATAATTTCCATTAACTATAATATAGGCACTATTAAATTTCTGAACTAAGGCTAAAATGAACTCAGTGACTGTTTGAGATTTAGTAATCCTAATATCTATTTTGAAATCTAATTCAATTTTAAGGAAAAATCTTTTCTCTAAAAGTTTCTCATATATAAAATAACATAGAGCTGCCTCTTCAGTATTTTTATCCCAAATAGATCCACTAAAAGAATTCTTATTTTTCTTATATTTTTGAGTTATTTTTTCCAATCCAACTTTAGTTACGCCATTTTTATCAAATAGCTGGTAAATAGATGACTTTTTTCTTAGAAACACCACATAAGTACCAATTTTCACTTTTATGAAGATAGTAATGCTGGATTTTTAATATCTGTTCAATTTGCGCAATACACACAGAGAGTGGTAAATAGGCTTCAGGTTTGAAATACATCTCAATAGTTAATTGTTTTTTCATATTGGCTTACTATAAATAACTCCTTATTGGTAATAAATCAGCATCACGCAATCTTAAATCAATACGATTGATTGTTTTCACATCTTCGGTGTTTTCAATACTTGGCATATGATCAAGCGATACAATCACTGTTCCTAGCTGTTTATCGTCTTTATATTTAGCTATATCTTCAAATTCTGTCCAATTAAACATCAATGAATCATAATTAGCTTTCATCATTGATTGAAGCAGGTTTATCAAGATTTTTAATCAAACTAGGGTTTAGGGTGAAAATCATCTATCTGATCTCGCCATTCATTGTAATCCCAAGTTACAATTTTGGTTTTCAGCGTTTCCAAATAGTCTAAAGCCGCTTGTTTTTCGGTTAAAGTAAGCATTTGTTCTAAACGATTTTGGATTTCTTTGTTATATTCCCAAACCGGTGGGAGTTGATAAGCATACCACGCTAAATTATTGCCTATCTCGATAATTTTTTGTTTTGCATAATCACTCAACAGCGACCAGGCATAGGCTTTAACAAAATCTTGCTCTCGACCTAATCCATAGAAATACGCTTCAGTCATGCGCAATATGCCGATAATTGAGCTATGCTCTGCCATTAGCTGCGCATAATCTATTGCCTGTTTTAAATCGTCTGATTTTAATACGTTACGGTATTCGGTTAATTTATTCAGCTGTTCATATTTTTGATCTTTATAGTGAGCTGCTTGTTGAAATAACATACTGCCTATCAAATTTTCGTAGCAATGATAGCCACCTTCAATGGCGTAATTAAAATACTCAATACTTTTTTCTAATCGCTCATCTGGACAGGGGCGTGCCATACCTTGTTCATCATACCCACAAAAACCCATTTGCCAACCTTTTTTAAAGGCAAAATAGGGATATTTTAAATCGGCAAACCGATCCATTAAATACCATTTTATTTGAGAACTTTTAAACACCGCTGGTTCAACTAACGGTTTACCTGCACTATCCACTAACTGATCCCGATACTTATCCATAAATTCTATAAATGAGATCATCCCTTCTTCTTTGTAATCTTCATCAAAGAATTTATGCCAATTAAGGAGAGAGTAATAATACGGCATGGCATTTTTATCCCATTGCCAGGCATGTTTTAAAAACTTGACTAAATTGTCCGGACTAACTACCGCATAAAATACTTGATCGTCAAATGCTGAATGATAAAGCTTTTTAGCCTCATCTATGCGTAATAATTGATTTTCAGGAATGGTTGAAGGGTAAATTGTAAAGTCCATAGGTAAGTTTTCGGATTCAACAAAACCAAAATTGACTTGTCTATCGGATGATTGATTAAAATAGAATTGATAAAGGCTAATAACCATTATCACGCTCATGGCTAACATGACTATTTTGAACGTTGAACGTTTCAATTTGCTATTCTTCACACGCTATTCCCTGCACTAAAACTCACTCTATCCAGATTAATCTCTATTATTCAACCTCAAATTTTACTCACTGCAATATAGTCAAATAAATTACGGTTTAGGGTGAAAATCATCTATCTGATCTCGCCATTCATTGTAATCCCAAGTTACAATTTTGGTTTTCAGCGTTTCCAAATAGTCTAAAGCCGCTTGTTTTTCGGTTAAGGTAAGCATTTGCTCCAAACGATTTTGGATTTCTTTGTTATATTCCCAAACCGGTGGTAGTTGCTCTGCATCCCACGCTAAATTATTGTCTATCTCGATAATTTTTTGTTTTGCATAATCACTTAACAGCGACCAGGCATAGGCTTTAACAAAATCTTGCTCTCGACCTAATCCATAGAAATACGCTTCAGTCATGCGCAATATGCCTATAATTGAGCTATGCTCTGCCATTAGCTGCGCATAATCTATTGCCTGTTTTAAATCGTCTGATTTTAATACGTTACGGTATTCGGTTAATTTATTCAGCTGTTCATATTTTTGATCTTTATAGTGAGCTGCTTGTTGAAATAACATACTGCCTATCAAATTTTCGTAGCAATGATAGCCACCTTCAATGGCGTAATTAAAATACTCAATACTTTTTTCTAATCGCTCATCTGGACAGGGGCGTGCCATACCTTGTTCATCATACCCACAAAAACCCATTTGCCAACCTTTTTTAAAGGCAAAATAGGGATATTTTAAATCGGCAAACCGATCCATTAAATACCATTTTATTTGAGAACTTTTAAACACCGCTGGTTCAACTAACGGTTTACCTGCACTATCCACTAACTGATCCCGATACTTATCCATAAATTCTATAAATGAGATCATCCCTTCTTCTTTGTAATCTTCATCAAAGAATTTATGCCAATTAAGGAGAGAGTAATAATACGGCATGGCATTTTTATCCCATTGCCAGGCATGTTTTAAAAACTTGACTAAATTGTCCGGACTAACTACCGCATAAAATACTTGATCGTCAAATGCTGAATGATAAAGCTTTTTAGCCTCATCTATGCGTAATAATTGATTTTCAGGAATGGTTGAAGGGTAAATTGTAAAGTCCATAGGTAAGTTTTCGGATTCAACAAAACCAAAATTGACTTGTCTATCGGATGATTGATTAAAATAGAATTGATAAAGGCTAATAACCATTATCACGCTCATGGCTAACATGACTATTTTGAACGTTGAACGTTTCAATTTGCTATTCTTCACACGCTATTCCCTGCACTAAAACTCACTCTATCCAGATTAATCTCTATTATTCAACCTCAAATTTTACTCACTGCAATATAGTCAAATAAATTACGGTTTAGGGTGAAAATCATCTATCTGATCTCGCCATTCATTGTAATCCCAAGTTACAATTTTGGTTTTCAGCGTTTCCAAATAGTCTAAAGCCGCTTGTTTTTCGGTTAAGGTAAGCATTTGCTCCAAACGATTTTGGATTTCTTTGTTATATTCCCAAACCGGTGGTAGTTGCTCTGCATCCCACGCTAAATTATTGTCTATCTCGATAATTTTTTGTTTTGCATAATCACTTAACAGCGACCAGGCATAGGCTTTAACAAAATCTTGCTCTCGACCTAATCCATAGAAATACGCTTCAGTCATGCGCAATATGCCTATAATTGAGCTATGCTCTGCCATTAGCTGCGCATAATCTATTGCCTGTTTTAAATCTTCTACTTTTAATGTACTACGGTATTCGGTTAATTTAATTATTTGTTTATATTTCTCATCCTTATAATGGTCACCTTGTTGAAATAACATTCTGGCTATCAAATCCTCGTAGCAATGATAACCACCTTCAATCGCATAGTTTAAATACTCAATACTTTTTTCTAATTGCTCATCTGAACAGGGGCGCGTCATGCCTTGTTCATCATACCAACAAAACCCCATTCCCCAACCTTTTTCATAGGCAAAATAGGGATATTTTAAATCAGCAAACTTATCCCATAAATAATTGCTCATATCAAAATTTTTAAACACTACTGGCTCTACTAATGGGTTACCCGCACTATCCACTAGCTGATCCCGATATTTGCGCATAAACTCATCAAAGGACATCATAATACCGTCCTCTTTTCCTCTTTCATCATAAAGGTCTTTCCAAACAAGAAGTTTATAGTAATATGGCATGGCATTTTTATCCCATTGCCAGGCATGCTTTAGAAATTTTATTAACTTTTCTGGATGAGTTACTCCGTAATATACGCCATCATCAAATGCTGATTCATACAGCTTTTTAGCTTCGTCTATGCGTAATAATTGATTTTCAGGAATGGTTGAAGGGTAAATTGTAAAGTCCATAGGTAAGTTTTCGGATTCAACAAAACCAAAATTGACTTGGCTATCGGATGATTGATTAAAATAGAATTGATAAAGGCTAATAACCATTATCACACTCATGGCTAACATGACTATTTTGAACGTTGAACGTTTCAATTTGCTATTCTTCACACGCTATTCCCTGCACTAAAACTCACTCTATCCAGATTAATCTCTATTATTCAACCTCAAATTTTACTCACTGCAATATAGTCAAATAAATTACGGTTTAGGGTGAAAATCATCTATTTGTTTGCGCCATTTATTATAATTCCAAGTGACCACTTTGGTTTTCAGTGTTTCCAAATAGTCTAATGCCGCTTGTTTTTCGGTTAAGGTAAGCATTTGTTCCAAACGATTTTGGATTTCTTTGTTATATTCCCAAACCGGTGGGAGTTGCTCTGCATCCCACGCGAAATTGTTACCTATCTCGATAATTTTTTGTTTTGCATAATCACTTAACAGCGACCAGGCATAGGCTTTAACCGGATCTTGCTCCCGCCCTAATCCATAGAAATACGCTTCAGTCATGCGCAATATGCCTATAATTGAGCTATGCTCTGCCATTAGCTGTGCATAATCTATTGCCTGTTTTAAATCTTCTACTTTTAATGTACTGCGGTATTCGGTTAATTTATTCAGCTGTTCATATTTCTGATCTTTATAGTGTTCCCCTTCTTGAAATAATATTCGAGCAGTCAAAGCTTCGTAACAATGATAGCCACCTTCAATCGCATAGTTTAAATACTCAATACTTTTTTCTAATTGCTCATCGGTACTTGGTGGCATCATTCCTTGTTCATCAAACCAACGAGGCGCATAACTATAAGACTTACGATAAGCAAAATAAGGATATTTTAAATCAGCAAACTTATCCCATAAATAACCTCTCATTTCAACATTTTTAAACACTATTGGCTCTACTAATGGATTACCTGCACTATCAACTATCTGATCCCGATATTTGCGCATAAACTCATCAAAGGACATCATAATACCGTCCTCTTTTCCTCTTTCATCATAAAAGTCTTTCCAACCAAGAAGTTTATAGTAATATGGCATGGCATTTTTATCCCATTGCCAGGCATGCTTTAGAAATTTTATTAACTTTTCTGGATAAATTACTCCGTAATATACGCCATCATCAAATGCAGATTCATACAGCTTTTTAGCCTCATCTATACGTAATAATTGATTTTCAGGAATGGTTGAAGGGTAAATTGTAAAGTCCATAGGTAAGTTTTCGGATTCAACAAAACCAAAATTGACTTGGCTATCGGATGATTGATTAAAATAGAATTGATAAAGGCTAATAACCATTATCACACTCATGGCTAACATGACTATTTTGAACGTTGAACGTTTCAATTTGCTATTCTTCACACGCTATTCCCTGCACTAAAAACTCACTCTATCCAGATTAATCACTATTATTCAACCTCAAATTTTACTGACTGCAATATAGTCAAATAAATTACGGTTTAGGGTGAAAATCATCTATCTGATCTCGCCATTCATTGTAATCCCAAGTTACAATTTTGGTTTTCAGTGTTTCCAAATAATCTAATGCCGCTTGTTTTTCGGTTGGGGTAAGCATTTGTTCTAAACGATTTTGGATTTCTTTGTTATATTCCCAAACCGGTGGTAGTTGATAAGCATGCCACGCTAAATTATTGTCTATCTCGATAATTTTTTGTTTTGCATAATCACTTAACAGCGACCAGGCATAGGCTTTAATCAAATCTTGCTCCCGTCCTAATCCATAGAAATAGGCTTCAGTCATGCGCAATATGCCTATAATTGAGCTATGCTCTGCCATTAGCTGTGCATAATCTATTGCCTGTTTTAAATCGTCTGATTTTAATACTTTACGGTATTCGGTTAATTTATTCAGCTGTTCATATTTCTGATCTTTATAGTGCTCCCCTTCTTGAAATAATATTCGAGCAGTCAAAGCTTCGTAACAATGATAGCCACCTTCAATCGCATAGTTTAAATACTCAATACTTTTTTCTAATTGCTCATCGGTACTTGGTGGCATCATTCCTTGTTCATCAAACCAACGAGGCGCATAACTATAAGACTTACGATAAGCAAAATAAGGATATTTTAAATCAGCAAACTTATCCCATAAATAACCTCTCATTTCAACATTTTTAAACACTATTGGCTCTACTAATGGATTACCTGCACTATCAACTATCTGATCCCGATATTTGCGCATAAACTCATCAAAGGACATCATAATACCGTCCTCTTTTCCCCTTTCATCATAAAAGTCTTTCCAACCAAGAAGTTTATAGTAATATGGCATGGCATTTTTATCCCATTGCCAGGCATGCTTTAGAAATTTTATTAACTTTTCTGGATAAATTACTCCGTAATATACGCCATCATCAAATGCTGAATGATAAAGCTTTTTAGCCTCATCTATGCGTAATAATTGATTTTCAGGAATGGTTGAAGGGTAAATTTTAAAGTCCATAGATAAATTTTGCTGGTGAATAAGTTCACGATGTAAATTATCGGCATAAAAATAAGCTAGACCAATAGCAAAACAAAAAATAATTTCAATGGATATTAACTTTTTCGATACCATTTTTGCTATTTGATTTAAACTACTCATTAATTATACTCCAAATCATTTTGATTAAAGACATCCACTTCGACAATACGATCTTCTAACTTCCCCTTATTAAATACTCGACATGGTAGAATTTGATTTTTATTTCCAATTTTTTGTATTTCTTCATAAATTGGATATGACCTTGGTAAATCTAACTTATTTTCTTTGACATAATTTTCATAGTCGTCTTTTAATTTTACAATTCTACCTCCAACCCACAATCCTAGAGAAGCATAACCCCATAACACCGACGGTTTATGTTTAAAATCATCAATCCAATTTTTAACAGGATTAGATTTATATTTTATTTGTTCATTAATTGAATCATAAACTTCTTTTTTTGACGTTTCTGTAATGACACCATCGTCATGTACATCATAATAAACATCACTACCACAATAAGAAGGCAACTCAATTCGAGTAAAACTAGCATAAGTCACTTGTCCTAAACAACGAGTTTTTTGTTCCTCTGATATGGCTTTCGCTAAACAAATTTGATTCTTTATTTTTTCATTATTTAGCGTATCTTCATAAGCGGCACCCCGACAAGAGTGTAAGACAAAAATGCCCTCATTTGGGTGCCAGGGTAAACGCTCCATATTATCATTTTTGTCAAAACAAATTGTTGCCTCATTCCTAAAAATCAAATGCTCCTCATTACCATGCCCAAAATAATGAACTTGCCACAAAGCGTATTTACAAGCTGTTTCTGAGTTAGTTAATTCATTATATAGTTTTGTCCATTCAGCTTTAAATTGTGGTGGATGCTCAAAACCTTTTATGATTCTCACTTCCGCATCCGGGTATTTAAACTCTAATCGTTGTTTTTTAAATTCGGCAGCTCTTAAAAATTCCTCAGCACCCCCTCCTCCATAAGCAAATAGCACAAATAGAGGTATCGGTACGTTTTCTAATATAATTTCTTCAACAGCAACCTCTCCATTTTCAAGCTTACTTGTTTGGGCTGTAAAAACTTTACATTTTTGAGTGTTCTCATTTGGCATATTGATTAACTTACCTACTAATTAATTCCAGTGTAATTGTTTCATTTTCATTTATAGAATGAAATGATTGGGTATATCCATTTTTATCGGTTTGCCCTTGTATCTTCCTACCATCGGGTAACGTAGCAATATAACGTTCATTGGCATAGATTTTTCCGGTCTCATCTTTACAGATAAATTTAACCGCATAATCACCAATAATATACGGTAATGCTAATTGATTACGGGCCATATTTTTCGGCCCCATCTTCTGCATCACATTACATTTAAGCTTAACGTTATCTGGTGTGCCCAGCTCTATGCCTTTACTGCTGATTTTGATATACGAGCCGCCACAGATTAGGGTTAGCTCTTTGCTGGCAGTAATGGTCAGTTTGCCGTCAACACTGTCAATGTTGATATCTTGTTTTGCGGCCATATTCAGGTTGGCATTTTGGGCTTGCAGGTTGATATCCCCTTGATTAGCAAAAACCTTCATCCCCGATTTGTGGGCAAATAGCCCTATCGCTTCTCCCGATGATACCGTGATGTTTTTTAATGCCGTGATGTCGGTTTGGTTTTCCGCCGTGATACTCACGCTGTTACCGGTTGATAGCTGGATGTTCTCCGGACTGGTTAATGCGATGCCTTCTTGCGCATAAGCTAAGATGCCACTTTGCGCCAGTTCAGTTAAGTTGGCCTTGAGCTGGTCCTGACTGTCGGTGTCGGCATCGTGGGCTTCCGATTGTTGAGCGGCTTGCTGGAGTGATTTGGCTATCGATAAGGCATTTTCCAGCTGGGTAATCGCGCCTTGCATATCCAGTTGTTTGCCTTGCGCTTTTGGCTCGGTTTGGCTGGTCAGGTATAAGCCTTTTTCGGCCGCAATGGCACCCCAGTCATCCGTGCGAAGTTCAAACCCTTCACCCCGTGGTGTTTTGTTTTGGTCAACTAAGTGACCCAGATTAAGTTGCGTTTTACCGTATTCGGTTGCCAGTTTGATATGCTCCTGCCCCCGTTTGTCATCCATGCGCAATTTGTTATTGGCCGGAGTACGTATCACATTACGGTGTTTGTTTATCGTGGTGACATGGTCAGGGTGGGCACTGTCGTGCATGGCATGGGCAATATACGGTCTGTCGGGGTTGCTGTCGGTAAAGGCTATCGCTACTTCTGTGCCGTCAATTAACGGAAAGTGAAAGCCATAGGTGTTGCCGGCATACGGTTTGGCTAATCTGACCCACAGGCTCTCTTCACCGTTTTTCCAGTTTTTTAAGTCAAAGTTGAATTTGACCCGATAGCGACCTTGCGTATCGATATAACCGTAAGTGTCATTATCCGGACTGGTGACCCGTGCCGGTAATGTTCCGCCGACTGTCGGCCAGGCTATCGGTTTTGGCCGGTAAGGTTTAAAGGCTTGATACGGTATCGCCGTAAAGCGTAGCTCATAAGCATCGGTGCGGTTACCTTGTCCTTCCACACTTAAAATAATCACGCCGTCATCGATATCAGCCAGCGGGCTGCCTGTTATGTGAATCCGTTGCCCCGGTGCCAGATTGTAGTGGTTGCTTTTTCCGCTGATGATGATTTTTTCACTGATTGCGTGTTCATGACGAATACGTGCATACCACTGTCCGCTTTCAATATGGCGGCTATTATCTTTTTCATCAGCGCTGTCATCATTGTCACTTGACTGGCTTTCATCATCACCCTGCGCGGTTTTTACGCCATTTGTATTTAAGCCTTTATAGTGCTCAGCATAGCGGTAATCCGTTCCGTAGGTGGTGGCCTCTTTCGGTTGACTGTTGACATCACTGAGTAAACTGGCTTTGGCATCCCGGTAGTTATAATCCTGCACCTTGACTGAGGACTCGACTACCTGACTGTCTAACCGGATATCCCATACGCTTTCAACGCCGTCATCGGTCATACCGCTCGGCTGTTTGTAATCGATATCGGCCGCCTGATGATAACCTTGTTCATCATCACTGATAACAATGACATCACAATGATGCTCGGCATGCGTTTCAAAACGAAACCAGACACCGATATCGGCTAACAGTCGCTGAATAAAGGCTAAATCACTCTCCTGCCATTGGGTGATAAATTCTCTTTCCGGATAGGCCGCTTTTAATTCCAAACGGTAATCAATGCCGGTAAATTCATGGCTGCGTAACACCGTTTCAACCACACTAATGACACTTTGGTTTTGAAAGATAGCGCTGTTGCGGCTCAGTGATAGTCGGGCTAATCTTGGCGATAACACCACCCGATAATGCGCTTCATCCCGGCTGACCGACAGCAGACTAAATGCAGTAATTACCCCATAAAGGGTGCGGGCTTGTCCTGTTGTCGGTAAGTCCGTTAAGGAGCGTATCGCTGTATTAAGCAAATTGCCGCTAAACGGGTTAAAGCAGAACGAAGCTTTTTGATTCAGCAGGGTTTCAATCGATAGTTGTTTATCAGTACAGGTAAATTCTATTGTGTATTGCCACGGCTGGTTTAACTGCTCTTCACCATTAACCTTTAATACTGAAACAGGTGCATTTAACCCGTCAACCGTTAAGGTATAACGATTATGACTGACAGCTAAGCCGGTCAGTTCATGGAGTCCATGGAGTAACTGTTTACCAAATTGCTGTACCTGTTTGACGGGGTCGTTTGGAATCTGGTTGGCTGGGTCCTTTGCCATGATGTGTTCCTTTTTATTATTTTATAATCCATATATTTTTATAATATTAATAAGTCATTATGCATTTAATTATTTAAATCTATTCATTTTCCTGACGGTTATCAGAAATTGACAAGTGATAGTTTGATAATAACAAACCGAAAAACGTTATCGGTTGTGAATAGATATTACAGTGTGTTTAAAGGAAGACGTGTAATGTTTTAGTCGTATCAAAATTCGATTATAAATAGGTTTTCTACATGTCCATTTGTCGAAAACTACGATCGCCCAACTGCGCTTTAACTTCCTTGATCGCTATCCTAATTTAATCACGTTTTTAAATTAACGATATTAGTTATCGGTATAGATTAAATAACATAATATAAAAATTACATGATATTATGATTTTTTGCAAGTTTTTTGAAACAAATCAAATAAAATCAATAAATTAATTTTAAAAAGTAAATTTATTGAAACTGATAGAATACCAACCAATTAGTATTTAAGTCGTTTAAAATTTATCGAAGCTTAAAATGAAATAAGCAATGTTAGATAAAAAGATGTGATCTGAATGATTGCAACCGGAAAAAAATCGTTCTGCAAGCTTAACTTGCAGAACGCTAATGAGACAATCTTAATTAAATAATTTATGCCCCTGTAAGCAAATCCAATCCCACATACTGCCAAAGAATCCTGTTTCTTCAACATTTTGTAATGTAACTAATGGTTGCTCATTGATGACTTTACCATCTAATAAAAATTGCATTTTGCCTACAGCTGTTCCTTTTTTAATTGGCGCATAAATATAATCGTCAATTTTGTATTGAACTTGAACATCCGCAGCACGGCCTTTTGGTACAGTTATAAATGCACCATTAATAGCCCCTAGTTGAATTTTGTTCTCATCACCATACCATATTGATTCAGTGGTAAGTGGTGTACCTTCCTTGACTGGATTTGCGGTTTCGAAGAAGCGAAAGCCCCAAACCAGTAGTTTTTTACTCTCTTGTTCACGACCTTTAAAAGTGCGCCCACCTAATACAACTGAAATTAACCGGGTATTTCCGTCGACAGCGGAAGCGACTAAGTTATAACCCGCAGCATTGGTATGACCCGTTTTAATACCGTCAACATTTAACGTCGTATCCCAAAGTAAACCATTTCGGTTCATTTGTGGTTTTGATAATGTATAAGTAAACTCTTTTTCTTTATAAATAGCGTATTCTTGCGGCAAGTCACGGATAAGTGCTTGACCGAGTAATGCCATATCTTTAGCGGTAGTATATTGCCCCGGTGCATCTAATCCATGCACAGTTTCGAAGTGAGTATGGGTTAAACCAATTTTTTGCGCATAATCATTCATTAAGTTTACAAATGCACCTTGGCTTCCAGCAACATGTTCAGCCATTGCAATACAGGCATCATTACCTGATTGGATGATAATACCTTTGTTGAGATCGGAAACCGAAACGGTTTTACCAACTTCGAGAAACATGAGTGATGAGCCTTTTAATATAGGATTTCCGGTTGCCCAGGCATCTTTACTAACCACTACCATGTCATCATTTTTAATTCGACCAGAATGCAACGCTTGACCAACGACATAACTGGTCATCATTTTGGTTAAGCTTGCCGGATCGCGCTGTTGTTCAGCATTATGTTGCGCAAGAATTTCGCCTGATTTGGCGTCAATTAAAATATAAGCTTCAGCATCTAATTCGGGAATAGCTGGAATAGGGATATCAGCTGATGCTGAAGTACAAATAGCAAGTGCTAACCAAGCAAAAGATAATTTAAATTTCTTTTTCATGTAATTAAATTCCGTTAAATATTTTTAGATAACATATATCGATGTGTATGAATAGACATCATAATGCCAAAACTTGCCATTAAAACGACTAAAGATGAGCCACCATAACTTATTAGCGGTAATGGTACACCAACTACTGGTAAGATTCCACTGACCATACCAATATTAATAAACACATAAACAAAGAAGACTAAAATTAAACCACCTGATAATATTCTGCCAAAAGTGGTTTGTGCTTGTGCAGAAATAACAAGTCCACGTATAATTAAACACAAAAATAGCACTAATAAAACCACAGTTCCGATAAAACCAAACTCTTCAGCAATCACCGAAAAAATAAAGTCAGTATGTCTTTCTGGCAGGAACTCTAATTGCGATTGAGTACCATGAAGCCAACCTTTACCCCATATACCACCTGATCCAATAGCGGTTTTAGATTGAATTATATGATAGCCAGTACCATTTGGATCGCGTTCAGGATTAAACAGGGTTAATACCCGTTCTCGCTGATAGTCATGCATTAAGAAAAACCACATAATCGGTAAAAATGCCGCAATTAAAATCAACGCAACAAGAATAAATCGCCAGTCAATGCCTGCCAAAAAGATAATAAAGATACCTGACATGACAATTAAAATTGCGGTACCTAAATCCGGTTGCATAGCAACTAATAATGTTGGTACACCAATGATTGCAAGCGTTTGCAACGTTGTTTTAAGTGGTGGAGGGCAACCATCTCGATGAATAAATTTAGCCACCATTAATGGTACGGCAATTTTAGCAATCTCAGAGGGCTGAAAACGTATTACGCCTAAATCTAACCAACGTTGTGCGCCTTTACTGGTGTAACCAAATATATCAACTAACAAAAGAACAATAATACAAACTACATATAAATATGGTGCCCATTTTTCATAGGATCTCGGTGAAAATTGCGCAAAGAAAATCATAACAATAAAACCAAGTAGTATTTGTATTACACGCTTTTCCATCATATCGATGCTTTGGCCACTAGCACTCCAAAGAATATAAAGACTGTATGCAAGTAATAAACTAATAAATAGAAAAAAAAGTGGATCTATGTGTATCTTTTGCCAAAAAGATTTTTTAATATTATTCATAGTTAATCTTCATTTCCTTGTCCTGAATTTGATGAAGCATCATCTGACTCGCTAGAATTATCACCAAGCAGATAGTAATCAAGTATTTTTCGAGCCACGGCGCCGCCGTTAGAGCTACCGCCTCCGCCATTTTCCAGCACAATTGCTAGAGCTATTTTTGGCTTATCATACGGAGCATAAGCGACAAATAAAGCATGATCTCGTAAATGTTCGGGTATTCTATGAGCATTATAAGTTTCGTTTTCTTTCAAACCATAAACTTGCGCTGTACCTGATTTACCTGCAGCTTGATACTGTGCCCCGGCATAAACTTTGCGGGCTGTACCATGCGAGCCAAACATTACTCTATGCATACCTTCTTTGGCTAGTTGCCAATAGTTAGCTTTCACATCAATTAAATCATTAGGTTGCTCAAATGATTGCGGATCTATATCTGGCTTGTTTTCGTTTGAATTGATAATGTCACTTTTTTTATATAATAAAAAGTGAGGAGTATAAGTTTTACCATTATTAATCAAAATGGTTAAGGCTTTTGCCATTTGCATTGGGGTAGCAGTCCAATACCCTTGCCCGATACCAACCGGAATGGTATCACCTTGTAGCCAAGATTTTTTGTGGCGTTTTATTTTCCATTCACGACTTGGCATAACAGCACGAGTTTCTTCATTTGAAGAGATATCTATGCCTGTGCGTTCGCCATAACCAAATTTAGTCATCCAGTCGTTTAAACGATCAATGCCCAAATCATAAGCAACTTGATAAAAATAGGTATCTACTGACTCTTCAATCGCTTTTAACACATCAACACGGCCATGTCCCCATTTTAACCAATCTCGATAACGTTTTTCTGTTCCGGGTAATTGCCACCAACCGGGATCGTTAACCACCGTTTTTGGTGTAACAACACCTTCGCTTAGCGCAGCAATAGAGATAAAAGGCTTCACTGTGGAAGCTGGTGGATAAGCACCTAATAAAGCACGATTAAATAATGGTTTATTCGGATCATTAAGTAAGTCATTATATTTAGCGCTTGATATGCCACCGACAAAATCATTTGAATCATAACTAGGACTAGACACCATAGCCAATACTTCACCATTATTAGGATCGATAGCCACAACGGCCGCTTTACGCCCAGCTAGGATCTGTTCAATAAAGAGTTGTAACTTAAGGTTGATCGATAAATAGATATCTTCACCTGCTTGTGGTGGATGTTGTTCAAGCATACGGACAATACGTCCCCGACTATTTACTTCGACCTTTTCATAACCTGCCGTGCCATGCAATACATCTTCATAGTAACGTTCAATCCCCATTTTTCCGATATTGAGGGTAGCGACATAATTACTGGTTTTATTCTCCTCTTCAAGACGTTTTTTATCTTGGCTATTGATTTTCGAAATATAACCGAGAATATGCGTAAGTGAAGCGCCATATGGATAATACCGATGTTGTATTTTCACTATTGAAACAAATGGAAAACGATGCTGATCAACAACAAAACGGGCGATTTGATCGTTAGTCAGATTCTCTTTTAGAGGCACTGGCCGATGTGCTCGATAGTTGCGACGCTCTTTATAGAAGTTTTCAATGTCTTCATCGGTTAAATCAACAATTTTTTTTAATTGCTCAAACTGCTCTTTTAAATTTTTGGTTTTATCAGGAATAATATTAAGTTGATAAGTAATATTATTGATAGCTAATGGAGTACCATTACGGTCGTAAATCATGCCACGGCTTGGTGGAATAGGAATGATTTCGATACGATTATTATTCGATTTGGTACTGTAATAACTAAAATTTGAAATCTGCAAATCAGCTAAATTGCCAAGTAAAACAGACAACAATAAAATAATTACAACAAATGCAAATAGCGCCCTACGCAAAAATAAATTAGTTTCTGCCGAATGATCACGAATATTGCCTTTCTTTTTTTTACTTGAGATAGAGATAATATTACTCCTCTATATACTATTGTCTTGTGGATGTTGCTTTTTACTATGGTGTTGTTCTTCCCATTTATCGTAAGCATTCACTATTTTAGCCACCACCGGATGACGCACGACATCTTCGCTATTAAAGAAGTTAAAACTGATTTCATCAACTTGGCTTAACACTTCTATTGCATGTCGTAAGCCGGATTTTTGATGACGGGGTAAATCGATTTGGGTAATATCGCCAGTGATGACCGCTTTAGAATTAAAACCAATGCGTGTTAAAAACATTTTCATCTGTTCAATGGTGGTATTTTGGCTTTCATCTAAAATAATAAAAGCGTCGTTAAGTGTACGCCCACGCATATAAGCTAATGGTGCAACTTCAATCACACTTTTTTCAATTAATTTTTCAACCTTTTCAAAGCCCAGCATTTCAAATAAAGCATCATAAAGCGGGCGTAAGTAAGGATCCACTTTTTGGCTTAAGTCACCGGGTAAAAAGCCCAGTTTTTCGCCCGCTTCTACCGCAGGGCGAGTTAACACAATTCGACGAATTTGTTGTTTTTCAAGCGCATCAACCGCAGCAGCTACCGCCAAATAAGTTTTACCCGTTCCGGCCGGACCAATACCAAAGGAAATATCATAATCTAAAACATGCGCAATATACTGTGCTTGATTTGCCGTTCTCGGTTTAATCACGCCACGCTTAGTTTTGATCATGACTAATTTGCCACCATGTTGATCGATATAGGCAGGTAAATGTTCACTAACTTTGTTAAGCGCGCCTGATTCTTTAATCGCTAGATGAATTTGCTCTGGTTCAATATTAACAACTTTAGTTTTTAATTTAGTTTGTTTATAAAGAGACTGCAAAATGTCATTGGCAGCCTCAACACAAATCTTATCGCCTGTGATTGAAAACAAGTTACCACGATGATTAATTTCAATACCAAGTCGACGTTCAAGTTGTTTAACGTTATCATCATGAGGGCCACAAAGACTATTTAACCTTTGATTATCATCTGGTTCAAGCACGGTTTGATGTGTAATAATTTTCAATAATAAGCCCTCTAATTATTATGTTAATTGCTAAGTTTTCCTTCACATAAAGAGCATTTTTCAACGCCTTTTAAAAATTCCATTTTACAATGCTGGCAAGTCACAATATTTCCCGACACAACCTGATCAACCAACCTTGTCGCCTGTTGTTGATCTAAACCTTGCGTTTTTAGTTTATTGATCATCATTGAGATTGGTGTACCGCTTTTTAATTCTTGCTCAACATCATTGCCTATTTCTTCTTCTAAGCTAGGCGGTACATAGTTTAAAACATTTTCATTATATTCTGAATGACAATGATTACATCGAATGTATCTTCCTAATGTTTGAAAACTGAATATTGGAATAAAAAACAACGTAAAATATCTTGCCATTTTAACTTGCGTATATTTTTGTTGTTTTTCATCTGATTTGATGTTTTGCACTGTACAACAATTAGGGCAATTAAATTGCCCTGTTTCTTCATCTACTTCACGACCTCTAGAACCAAATATAATGAACATTTTCTTTCCTTTCCGTTATGAAATAATATTATTTTTATAATTAAATACGTTATTTAATTATGGATGATAAATACCAACGCCTAGATCGTTTTCTTTGCGAGTTCTTGAAATCACAGACATAGGTGATTGACTCACCCTCAGATCCATTTCATCCTCGGTACGCACGACTTTACCTCTTAATGAATTTGGATAAACATCGGTAATTTCAACATCAACAAATTTACCAATCATATTTGGATGACCTTCGAAGTTAACAATACGGTTATTTTCAGTTCTGCCCGTTAATTCCATGAGATCTTTTTTGGATGGTCCTTCGACTAAAATACGTTGCACTGTATTTAGCATACGACGGCTAAATTGCATTGCTTGCTGATTGATCCGTTCTTGCAAGATATAAAGACGTTGTTTTTTCTCTTCCTCAGAAACATTATCTTCCATTTCAGCTGCGGGTGTGCCAGGGCGTGCTGAATAAACAAAGCTATAGCTTAAGTCAAAATTGACATCGGCAATTAGTTTCATGGTTTGTTCAAAATCTTCCTGTGTTTCGCCCGGAAAACCGACAATAAAATCAGAACTGATTTGAATATCAGGACGAACTTTACGTAATTTTCGAATAATCGATTTATACTCAATCGCTGTATGAGTTCGTTTCATTAAATTTAAAACACGGTCAGATCCACTTTGCACCGGTAAATGCAAAAAGTTAACCAGTTCCGGCGTGTCACGATAAACATCGATAATATCATCAGTGAATTCAATAGGATGACTGGTCGTGAAGCGAATTCGATCAATACCGTCAATGGCAGCAACTAAACGAAGTAGTTCGGCAAACGAACAAATATCGCCATCAAAAGTAGGACCACGATATGCATTCACATTTTGCCCAAGCAAATTAACTTCACGCACACCTTGTTCTGCTAACTGTGCTATTTCGTAAATTACATCATCACAAGGCCTACTGACCTCTTCGCCACGGGTATAAGGTACAACACAATAAGTACAATATTTATTACACCCTTCCATAATTGACACAAAAGCCGTTGGGCCTTCACTACGTGGTTCTGGTAAGCGATCAAATTTCTCAATTTCAGGAAAGCTAACATCCACAACATGGTTACCTTTACCACTACGAATTTGCTCAATCATCTCTGGCAAACGGTGAAAAGTTTGTGGCCCAAAAATAATATCGACAAATGGCGCACGTTTACGTATGTGGGCACCTTCTTGAGAAGCCACACATCCCCCCACACCGATAATAATATCAGGGTTATGTTGTTTTAAGTTTTTCCAGCGTCCCAATTGGTGAAAAACTTTTTCTTGTGCTTTTTCTCGAATAGAGCAGGTATTTAATAATAAAATATCCGCTTCTTCTGCATTGTCTGTTAATGTTAAACCGTGGGTGGATTCAAGGAGATCGGCCATTTTAGTTGAATCATATTCATTCATCTGGCAGCCCCAAGTTTTGATATGTAATTTTTTGCTCATCAATAACTCAGCTATATTTAATTGTTAAAATGAAAACGGGTTTAAATCCGCGATTTTAGCGTGCTATATTGTAATCCTTTGTGAATGTAGGGTCTATATAAAGATGAGCTTAAATTAGTCTTTTTATCATTGATAAGTAAAAAATATTTTTTAATTCATTCTAACTAATAATTTCATAGAAGTTTATAGTTAATGAGTAATAAACAAACAAATTGAAACCGTTTTCATTACGATTTTTTATCACCAATAAATTCCAGCTAAAATCGACCTAAAAACCTAGATTAAAAAAGTTTAAATCGTCTTAATCGTTATTTTAAACGCATAACAGCCGGTGATATATGTTTTATTATTGGCATTAATAATATAAAAATGATTATCGACAAAACCTTTTATAACTAAGCAGACTAAATTTTTAATTAAACAACCGATTATGATAATCATTCTTCTTAACATGTTTTTATTTTATGTTATTATCTGCGACTAATTTACCTAACAGATGAAAGTAAGAAGATATGTCAAAAACATTTAGTCCAACAAAACGTCTTTTAGTTAAGGGCATTATTGCGACTTGTTTATTGTCAGTTTCTCGTGTTGGCTTTGCTGCGACAAAGGCACAGATTGTTGCTGTTCGTGTTTGGCCTTCTTCAACTTATACTCGCATCACGTTAGAATCAAATATCAAACTTAACTATAAACGTTCTGCACTACGTAACCCCGACAGAATGGTGATAGACATAGATAAAGTGGATTTAAATACTACACTAAAAAGTATTTCATCAAAAGTTTTAAACCACGATCCTTATATAAAATCAATCAGAGTTTTACAACTTGATCCTAAAACGGTCAGAATAATGATTGTATTAAAGCAAGGTGTAGAGCCAAATACATTCACGTTACCGCCTATTGAAACGTTTAAACATCGTTTAGTGATGGATCTTTATCCGTCTAAATCTGCTTCACCGGAAGATGACGATCCGTTACTGGCATTGCTCGAAGAGTACACCAAAGGCGACTTGACCCAAAAACAATCACAGATCAAAACAACAACGAATAAAAATAAAAATGCCCCAGTTGTTGTTGTGCTTGATCCAGGCCATGGCGGTGAAGATCCCGGCGCTATAGGATATAAAAAGACCCGAGAAAAAGATATTGTTTTACAAATTGCTCGCCGGACTTACAACCTGCTAAAAAAAGAGCCAAATATAAAAGTCTACATGACGCGCAACGAAGATGTCTTTATCCCTTTAAATGTGCGAGTTGCAAAAGCTCGCTCGTTGCATGCAGATCTGTTTATCTCAATCCATGCTGATGCCTTTACCAACCGATCGGTAAAAGGATCGACAGTTTTTGCCTTATCAACCAAAGGTGCCAGTAGTTCAGCAGCTAGCTATTTAGCGCAAACTCAAAATAAAGCTGACCAAATCGGTGGCGTTAGCCGTAGTGGTGATAAGTACTTAGATAATACAATTTTAGACCTGGTACAAAAAACCACACTAAGTAATGGTGTGTTATTGGGTAATGCCATTTTAAATCGTATGAAAGTGGTCAATCAATTACACAAACCATCAATTGAAAAAGCAGGTTTTGCGGTATTAAAAGCCCCCGATATCCCTTCTGTTTTGGTTGAAACAGCTTTTATCAGTAATATAAATGAAGAGAAAAAGCTAAAAACGGCTTCATTCCAAAATCAGGTATCAAAAGCCATTTTAAATGGTATTAAAGATTACTTAAAAAAACGTAAGAATTAGTTTTGTCAAAAACTTTCAGAAAATACCTACGTTTTAGTATAAAACTATTGAATGATGACTAAACGCCGTTCAGCATCTAACTCAGGAATCGTTAATTTAATATCTTGTTTCAAAGTAAAACCGGCAGGAATAGCATCGATTTCACTTCCTTTAAGCGCATAAAAAGATCCTTGCTGATTCGGTAGATGTTTACACCAATTAAGCATATCTTGCAAAGAGGCAAAAGCCCGACTAATTACACCGTCAAACTGTTTATCGCAATAGGCTTCAATTCGGCTCTGAACGGGATTAATATTAGTCAGTTTTAGTTCAAATTGTACCTGCTTTAAAAAGCGAATACGCTTGCCTAAACTATCAACTAAATCAAATTGTTTATCAGGATTGATAATGGCCAACGGAATGCCCGGTAAGCCCGGTCCGGTGCCAACATCAATAAAACTGTTACCAACTAAATAAGGTGAAACGACAACGCTGTCCATGATGTGTTTTATCAACATTTCATTAGGATCACGCACAGCGGTTAAATTATAAGCTTTGTTCCACTTATTAAGCATTTGAACATAATCAATTAACTGATCTATTTGCTGATCTGTGATCAAAAGATCCGTTTGATCAATTAGATTAATGAGTTTCTTTTTTAACATAATTTTTCTTTTTTAAATAAACCAATAGCATCGAAATAGCCGCGGGTGTAATACCTGAAATGCGTGAAGCTTGACCAATTGAAACTGGCTTATGTTGTTTCAACTTAGCCACCACTTCATTCGATAACCCCGATATTTCGGCATAATCGATATGCGCCGGAATTAATGTCTCTTCGTTGCGTTTTTGCCGCTCGATTTCTTCAATTTGCAGCTTAATATAACCATCATATTTAACTTGAATTTCAACTTGTTCAGCCGCTTGCGCATCATTCAGACCTGGTGCAAACAATGACAATGATTTTAATGTTTGATAACTCATTTCAGGACGTTTGAGTAACTCTTCACCATTAGCTTCTTTGGTTAAATTGGCGCTTAATACCGCATTAACTTCATCAATAGTTTCAATATGCGGATGCACCCAAATGTCTCGTAATCGAGCTCTTTCTTGCTCAATGGCTTCAAATTTTTCATTAAATCGCTGCCAACGATAATCATCAACCATGCCTAACTTGCGGCCGATCTCGGTTAGACGAATATCAGCATTATCTTCCCGAAGCATTAAACGATATTCAGCTCGCGAAGTAAACATACGATAAGGTTCATTTGTCCCTAAAGTACAAAGATCGTCAACCAGTACCCCTAAATAAGCTTGATCACGAGTTGGATACCATTGATCTTGATCATAAACAAATCTGGCAGCATTTAATCCCGCTAACATCCCTTGCGCCGCAGCCTCTTCATAACCGGTCGTTCCGTTGATTTGACCGGCTAAAAATAGCCCTTTGATCACTTTACTTTCAAGTGTAGGCTTAAGATCCCGTGGATCAAAATAATCATATTCGATCGCATAGCCCGGTCTGACAATATTGGCATTTTCAAGCCCTTTCATACTACGCACAAAAGCAAGTTGCGTATCAAATGGTAAACTTGTCGAGATCCCATTTGGATAGATCTCGTTGCTATCTAATCCTTCCGGCTCAAGATAGATCTGATGCGAATTACGATCAGCAAAACGCATTATTTTATCTTCAATAGAAGGACAATATCTTGGACCAACCCCTTCAATAACACCTGTATACATTGGGCTACGATCTAAACTGTTACGAATGATCTCGTGGGTTGTTTCATTGGTACTTGTTATATAACAAGGGATCTGTCTTGGATGCTCACTTGCATTGCCTAAAAATGAAAATACCGGAACAGGATCATCACCATACTGTGTACCTAATTTTGAAAAATCAATGGTTCTGGCATCAATTCTTGGTGGCGTTCCTGTTTTTAAGCGCCCCATTCTAAAAGGGTATTGGTGTAATGATTTAGATAAGCCGATCGCTGCAGGATCCCCTGTTCGTCCGCCACTGTAATTATCTAAGCCAATATGGATCTTACCGTCTAAAAACGTTCCAGTAGTGAGTACAACCGCTTTAGCTTTAAAGCTAACACCCATTTGGGTTTTTACACCGACGATCTGATCGTTTTCGATGATCACATCTTCAACCGATTGTTGAAATAACATTAGGTTTTCTTGGTTTTCAATCGTTGTGCGGATCACTTTACGGTAAAGCGATCGATCTGCTTGAGCACGTGTTGCCCTAACTGCTGGACCTTTACTGCTGTTTAAGATCCTGAACTGGATCCCAGCTAGATCGATAGCATGTGCCATTAACCCACCCATTGCATCGATCTCTTTAACCAAATGTCCTTTGCCGATCCCGCCAATAGCTGGATTACAGGACATTTGACCTAACGTATTGATATTATGGGTTAAAAGAAGTGTTTTGCGGCCCATTCTTGCTGATGCCATGGCAGCTTCTGTTCCTGCATGACCGCCACCAACAATGATGACATCAAAAAGATCCGGATAAAACATATAAAGCCTCGTTGTTATTTATCTATCGGTGATCGTATTTTTTTGATCGGGTGATCTGATTTAATTTAGCGTTAGGAATTGTACTCATCTTTTCAGTTACGTCAAATGATCTATTTTGATCGCGCTTTAAATTAAATAAGATCTTTTATGTGATCTTTTTTATTTTTACTACTATTAGTGCGGATCCTTTTTGTTGATAACTAGGTTTTCTTGTAATTTTATAGGATCTTATCGATCGTGAAATTCTGTTAATTGATCGGATCTTTTTTTGGTTAAAGCTGTTGATAATTGTTTTAGTTATCCACAGAAGATTTATTTTTTTAGGTTATTAATACCCTCATCACAGCTTATTAGGGGAATT